>DASXVX010000040.1:0-47333 GCA_036504075.1 Symbiobacteriaceae bacterium
GCACGCCCCGTCACCGGGGCGCACTGCCCAAGTGGGATTTCCACTTGTTTGTCTTTCAGTTACAAGACCGAACAGGATAAACGGCCTTGGGAGGACTTGAACCTCCTGACTTGCATGACTGCGAGGCGCACCGCGAAAAACACCTCGCCGGTCACCGGCGAGGTGTTTTGGCTTCGATCCGATCGATTTCAGGGTTGACCCGCCGCCGACTGGCTCCCGCCAAACACGTGGGACAGCGCCCCCTTCACCGTGCCCCAGAACCCCGCCGCGGCCGGCGTGCCTTGCGCCGCCCGAGCCGGCTCCGGCCGGACCGCCACTGCCGTGGGGTCCACCGTCAGGTTTTTGAACGCCGACGTCCGCTGCATGCCCTGAGCCAGAGCCCAGTCCTGAACGGCGGTCGCCGAGGTGGCCTTCACCAGCCGGTCCTCCAGCTCCCGGTTCTGCTGGTTCAGCCGGGCCAACTCATCCTTGCCCCGGGTGATCGACGACGTCTCCTGCTGTACGGCCGTATTCCGCCAGACGGTCACCAGGGAGAAGCTCATGAAAATCGCCCACAGCAGCCCCGCTAACACGATCGGGCCGCCAATGGCCCGCGCCCGGTGGCTAACCGGCCTGGTCGTCGGGCGCGGCGCACGGATCTCCGGGGCCACGTTCCGGGCCGTATTCCCGGCGACATCCCCATATGCGGAGAGGTTGCGTGCTAATGACATTCGTACCGCCTCCTACGACTCAGGTCTGATCATTCAACTCATATCTTCTCGACCACCCGCAGTTTGGCGCTGCGGGAGCGGGGGTTCGCTTCCAATTCGGCCTCTGTGGCCGTAATCGGCTTACGGGAGACGTGGGCTGCCTTGGGCTTGCGCCCGCATGCGCAGACGGGAAAGTCCGGCGGGCAGATACACGGGTTGACCCAGGCATTGAACATCTGCTTCACAATCCGGTCCTCCAGCGAGTGGAAGGTGATCACCGCCAGCCGTCCGCCGGGCTTCAAAACCTTGAGCCCGTTCTCCAGCCCCCGCCCCAGTACCCCCAGTTCGTCGTTGACGGCGATCCGGATGGCCTGGAACGTCCGGCGGGCCGGGTGCCCGCCCTCCCGGCGGGCGGCGGCCGGAATTGCCGCCTTGATCACATCCACCAGTTCGCCCGTGCTGGTGAGAGGCTGTTCGGCCCGAGCCTGGACGATGAACTGGGCGATGCGCCTGGCCCATTTCTCCTCGCCATACTCCCAGAGGATCCGGTTCAGTTCCCCCTCGGCCCACTCGTTGACCACCGTGGCCGCCGAGACCGGGTTGTCACGGTCCATCCGCATGTCCAGCGGCGCATCCTGATGAAAGCTGAATCCTCGCTCCGCCTCATCAAGTTGATGAGACGAGACGCCAATATCCATCAAAATGCCGTCCACCGGGCCAACGCCCAGCCGTTCCATGACGGCGTCGATGTGCTCGAAATTGGTCTTGACCAGTGTGACTTGCCCGGCAAACGGCCCGAGCTTTTCTCCCGCAGCGGCCAGGGCGTTTTCGTCCTGGTCAAGGCCGACCAGCCGTCCGACCGGACCCAGGCGCCGGACGATCTCCAGCGAGTGGCCCGCCCCGCCAAGGGTGCAGTCCACATAGGTTCCGCCGGGCTTGAGATCCAGGGCCGCCAGGGTCTCCTGCAGCAGCACCGGGAGGTGATGAAATTCCATGGGCAACCCTCCCGTTTAGAAGTTGAGCAGCTTCTCAGCGATCTCGGGATACGACTCCTCTGCCTTCTGGCAGTACTCTTCCCACTTCGGCTGCGCCCAAATCTCCACCCGGCTGGAGACGCCGACGATCACGACATCCTTCTCCAACCCGGCGAACGTCCGCAAATTGGCCGGCAGCAAAATCCGGCCCTGCGGGTCCGCTTCGCACTCGGTGGCGCCTGAGAAGAAGAGGCGGGTGAACTGCCGGGCATCCACCGAAGCGACGGGGAGCGACCGGAGCTTTTCCGAGAACGTGTCCCACTCCTTCATGGGGAAGACGAACAGGCAGCTTTCCAGCCCTTTCGTGGCAATAAAACGCTCACCCAGCCCCTCGCGGAGCTTGGCCGGGATGGCGAGACGTCCTTTTGCATCCACGCTGTGCTGAAATTCGCCCATGAAGGCCATGACATTCGCTCCCTGCGGTTCCACCTTCCCCATTCTGCGTGGAGTTTATGGGCTTTCCCACCACTTCGCTCCACTTTTCACCACTGTGCCTTACCAATTTGACACCAGCACCGGAATTCCTCTAGGACTGAAGGCCTATTTTGCGAAGATCGCAAAAAAGATGCGGGCCGGGCAAATGCCCGGCCTGCATCGCTTGCAGTTATTGACAGAGAAATGAGATGGCCCGTTCCAGGCTTTTTTCGAACGTTTCCGGGTAGACGTGCCCCATGCCGGGAAGGACCTCCAGTTCCACCGGAATCCCGTAATCCCCCAGCAGGGACTGCACCTCCCGCGAGACCCGCAGGCACTCCACGTCGGCCTCGCCCACGACGATGTACCCCCGCCGGAGGTGCTCCGGCGGCTTCGCTTGCAGAGCCTCCCGCAGTGGCGTGACGTCGGCCAGCCAGGGCCCGACGGCGATAAACCCCCGGGCCGGCAGAACGCCCGTGGCCGCCAGCCAAATCGACCGCCCCGCGCCCATGGAGAAGCCCCCCACCAGCAGTTTCCCGTCCCGGACCGGCCGCTCGCCGATTAACTCCGCATGGTGAAGCGTCACGTCTCCTGTCACCCGCTCCAGGTCGTTCCAGATGAACCGGTTAGGCGCGTCCACCTCCGCCGACTGCAGCATGGCCACCCGCCAGCCTTGCGCCGCCACAGGCCGCCAGCGGTCCACCTCCCGGCCGGCGTTGCTGTCGTTGCCGTGCAGGGCCATCAGCAGCGGGGCGGGGCCGGCGGGAGCGGGGTCGGCCGGGCCGGCAGGCTCCACCGTCAGTCGGAGGCGCTTCGCCTGCGCCTGAGCCGCCACCTGCCGCTCCTGGCAAATGGTGTACATGCGCTCGAACTCCGGGTGCCCCTGCAGCCCCTTCACGTCCGGATCGTTGCGTAGCCGCTCCGAGAACCAGGAGCCGGCAGCCAGCGTGTCAGCCATGATCTGCAAGGCCCCGTCGGTCTGCCCCTGCACCGCCGTCAGGCAGACCCGCCAAAGCGCGATGGTGCTTGCCTCCTCCGGGTAGTTCGGCCCCTTCCGGTCGACCAGGGCCAGGGCCGCGGCAAATTCCCCTGCCCGATACACCTGAAGCATCTCCGTCTGCAGCTCTGAAAACGTCATGCCAATCCGTCCTCCTTATCGCTAACTCCGCATCATCATCAAGTTGCCGGATTCATACCGCTTCAGGCCGTGCCGGAACACCACCACCGCCAAGCCGGAGAAGAGCGCCGCCGCTCCCAACAACTCCAGGAACTGCATCCAGTGAAACTCACGCACCAGCTCCACCGGCACCGTCGAAATGAACCCAGCCGGAATCAGGGTGAACAGCACGACTTTCACCCCGGTGTCAAAAATCGGTGCCGGATAGGTGGAAAAATGGAGCACCGTGTTAAACAACTGTGCCGACAGCGTCTCGGAGTTTCCCATGTAGAACGTGAGCGAACCGGTCAGCACCGAAAAAGCCATCATGATGATGGCCGCCAGCACCGAGGCGACCAGAAAGACCGCCACCCGGGCCCAGGTCAGTTTCACCAGCAGCACCAGCACCACCGGCCCAAACAGCATGTCCCCCAGGTTGAAAATCGAAATCCGGCTTACCAGCAGGTGGAGCAGCACGTCTTTCGGCAACGTCAGGTAGTAGTCCAACTGCCCCTGCGCCACCAGTTCGGGGATGCGCCGGGCGTTGAAAGTCAGCCCCATCGCCAGCCCGACACTCACCGTCACCACCGCCCACATCACCACGACATCCTCCAGCGTCCAGCCCCTTATCACCGGGAACTTGGTGAAATAGAGCATCCAGAACATGACCCAGAGACCATCGTTGATGAACATCCCCAGCACCTGGCTGACCGCCGAAGCCCGGTATTCCAGGGCGGCGGCCAGGTTCACTTTCAGGTACGCACCCACAAAGGCGAAAAACTTAGCCACCGTTCACATCCACCCTTCGCACGCCGAGGCGGTAAATTGCGGTGCAGACGGCCCCAAACGCCAGCCCCCACACCAGTTGGGGACCCAGCAACTGCCAGACTCCGTCCCAGGTGAACTTGACAAACAGCCGGGCCGGACCGGCGATCATGTAGCGGAACGGCAGCACCTCCGCCACCCGCCGGACCGCCGGCGGATAGATCTCCAGCGGCAGCAGCATGCCCCCGAGAATCCACTTGAACCGGTCGAACAGCAGGTAGACGCCGCTCACCTCCTCCATCCAGAACGCCAGCAAGCCCACGGAGGCGCTGTAGAAGAAGTTGACCGTCTGCGTCGTCACCCAGAGCAGGAGAAAGACCGGCAACGCCGGCCAGTAGAAGGCGAAGCCCCCCACCAGCAGATAGGCCGTCAGACCGCCCAGCGCCAGCACCGTCGCCAGCTTGAACAGCCCCTCGCCGATGAACTGGCTGTAGTGAAACAGCAGGTAGTTGTACGGCTTGTTCAGCCGGAGCGCCAGGTCGCCATCCTTCACTTCCTGCTCCAGCGTGGCGTGAATCCGGGGCATCGACATAACGATGGCCTCCGTCGCCACCAGGTACCAGATCATTTCCGGCAGCGAGTAGCCCGCAAAGGCGTCCACATTGCCGTAGGCGTACGTCACTTTCCACAACTGGACGAAGACGAACATGATAATGACCAGCGTCACGTTGGATAGCAGTTGGTCCCACAGGTAGGCCACCCGGGAACGCACGGCCACCCGGGCGACCTCCAAATATTTCAGCCAGCGCTTGCTCATGCCTGGCGCCTCCGCTCCCGGTAGACTGCTACCGTCATCATGCCGGCCGCCTCCGCTCCCGGTAAATGTCGGCGATGATTTGCTCCATCGGTGGATTTTCGATGGTGATATCCTGCACGGTGTACGTCCGGAGCAGTTCGCCCACCACCGCTTCGATTGGCGCGACGGCGGTATCCACCTCCAGCTTCACGCCGTACCCCTTCGCCTTCACCACCGTAACGCCCGGAATCGGCGGTGCGGCGCCGTCGAAGAGCGTCGCCAGCTTCAAGTCGATCATCCGGGACTTCATGAAGTCCCGCTTCAGGGCGTTCACGCTGTCGTCCAGAATGATCTCCCCGTGGTTGATGATGACGACCCGCTTGCAGAGTTGCTCGACGTCTCCGGCGTCGTGGGAGGTCAGGAAGACCGTGACCCCGTCCTCCTTGTTGGCCCGGCGAATCAAGTCCCGGATCGACGCCTTGGCCACCGGATCCAGCCCGATGGTCGGCTCATCCAAGAAGATGATCTCCGGAGCGTGCAGGAGGCTCGCGGCGATTTCGCAGCGCATCCGCTGGCCCAGCGAGAGCCGGCGGGCCGGGGTGTGCATGATCTCCTCCAGTTCGAACAGCGCCACCAGTTCGGACCGCCGCTTCAGATAGACCGGCCAGTCCAGCTCGTAAATCCGGGCCAGCAGGTTAAACGTGTCCACCGGCGGCAGGTGCAGCCACAGCTGTGACTTCTGGCCGAAGACCGAGCCGATGCGAAACGCCAGTTGCTGCCGCTGCTTCCACGGCGTGTAGCCCAGCACGGTCGCCTCGCCGGCGGTCGGGTGCAGAATGCCCGTCAGCATTTTAATGGTGGTGGATTTGCCCGCCCCGTTGGGGCCGATAAAGGCCAGCGCCTCCCCCCGCTCCGCGACGAGGTCGATGGACTTTACCGCCTCCTGCTCCACCACCTCCGGCTTGAAGGCGGCCCGAAAGCGCGCCCAGCCGCCTTCCGGCTTGCGCTGGAGTTTGAAGACCTTGCGGAGCCCACGGACCGCAATGACGGTTTCAAGACCGACTGTTTCAAGACCCACTGTCATAAGACCGCATCCCTTTCTGGGTATTGCCCCATCAGACGTTTTTAAAAGCGAGAAAGTTCCATGATTGCATAGAGATCTTCGGTCAAATCACCGAAACCGCAGCCCTACCAGGGTCATACACATATGCATCGCCCTGTCGGCAAAAGTTTTGGCCGCATATTATTCTGCGACGTAGAAGGAATCTGGATTTCGACATCGAAAAGAATAAATCGTCAGTTAGTTAATCACATATCCACAGTCGGCCTGAGGGTTTTGGGGGGAAACGCATGCTATCAATGCCGTCGATCTACGAAGAAATCGAGGAACTGCGTCGACAACTTCACCGGGTAGTCGGTCCCCGATTCGACCCTGCTTGCCTGCCGGCACTCCTACCGATCAGCGAACAACTCGACCGCTTGACCCTGCTCGTTTGTCGTCTGGAACAAAACGGACAGCAGGCAAAAACCCCCGCGTCCGAAAGCCAGGCGTATGAGCCTCCGCGGCCGGACGCCATCGCACCAAGCCTTACAGAGCCAAAGGAGGAAGCCCTACGGAAGTACTAAAGGTGTCAGCTCATTCCGCCCCCAAGTCAGTGGCTGGTGCGCTGGCTGCCGTTATTCGCGACACAGGTGTTGCCGAAGTTCAGGCGATCGGCGCGGGAGCAGTGAATCAGGCAACCAAGGCGATCGCCATCGCACGCGGCTATGTGGCCCCCAACGGCATTGACCTGGTTGCCGTGCCCGCCTTTGCGGAAGTTACGATTGAAGGCGAGGTGCGGACCACAATTCGCTTTATCGTGGGTCCGAGGTAGTCGCACCCTCGAATGAAAACGGCGCCCCGTGCGGGAGCGCCGTTTCACTATTCCCTGGTCGAAGGATGCGACTCCCAGGTGGACATCCGCCCGCCGTGGGGCGCCAGTACCCGGTCCACTACCGTCTGTGCCAGGTGCCGGTCCAGGTCCCCGGCGAAGAACGCCCGGGCCATGCGGCCCAGGTCGGGGTCGTACCGCTCCACGTACGCCAGCCGCCGCTTGGGCTGCTCGCCCCAAATCCGGTTCAGCTCGCAATACGCCTCCAGACTCAGCGAGACCAGCATGGCACCCAGAAGCCGCTCATTGGCCGGCTGGCCCGCCACGTCCTCCAGGTCGTCCGCCAGATCGGTCAGCCGGAACCGCCAGCGATCCACCGCCTCCTGCGTCAACGCCGGGGGCCCCGCTTCCACCAGCTTCCGGGCCATGGCCGACAACTCCGCCAATTTGCCCGACTTGTCCAGCAGCGACTGGCCGGTGGCAAACGCATTGATCACCGCCGGACGGCCGCTCTCCATAAGCTTCCGCCAGCCCCGGGGCGAGGCACGGTGGACCTCCGCCGGCACGCCGCTGTATCGGCGCAGGGAGATCTGCGTCCCCTCCTTCTCGCCCTTGACGATCACGTACAAGTCCAGGTCCGACGTGGGACCCGCCGTACCTGTTAATGCCGAACCGAAAAACAGGATGCCATCCACCTCCGGATGCTCCTGCAAATCCTGCAGCGCTTGCGACAGGGCCGATTGAAACCGAGACGGCATAAAAATCTCCCCCTTTCCGGGTGTTACGGACGGCCCGCCGGCACCAGCCCGACGGCGGTGGCCACCCCGTCGAGCGGCACGTCGTGGGACTCGGCCGGTAGGGCCGGAACCATCTGAAACGGATACGCCAGCCCGATGAAGACGGCGTCCGGATTGGACGCTCGGATTTCGGGCAGCAGCCGGTCGTAATAGCCGCCGCCATAGCCCAAACGCCGGCCCGACGGATCAAAGGCCGTCCCGGGCACCACCGCCAGGTCTACCTCGCCCGGCGCCACCTGCGGCCAGGTCGGGTCGGGCTCCCGGATACCGTAGGCGCCGGCTGCCGGTTCGCCCTGCCAGAGATGCAGAACCAGCCCCCGGGGCTGCCTGACCACCCGGGGCAGCGCCAGCCGCTTTCCCTGCGCCCGTGCGGCCGCCGCGATCAGCCCGGTCTCCGCTTCCGCTCGGAAAGGCTCGTACAGCAGCACCAGCCGGGCGCGGATGAACGCGCCCGAGCCGACCACCCACGCCTGGGCGGCCCGGCTCAATGCCATGCGCTCCGCCGCCGGCAGGCCCATGCGCCGTTCGATCATCGCCCGACGCAGTTCCGCTTTCGCCATCGCACTTCCTCTTTCAGCCGGGAAGGTTTTCACTGCACGAGGTTTTCATGGGGAAGGTAAGGACCGGGCGACTGCCCGGTCCTTGTGCATAGTGATGCCCTTACTCCACGATCTCCGAAAAATGGACCACGGTCACAACGGAGTCGAGGGTGATATCGCTCTTGTAAATCACGTTCAGGAAGTCCACCGCATCCTGCGACGACTTCATCTCCGGGTTCTCGCCCTGCAGGTCCTCCGGACTCAGGTCACGGATCTTCTTGACCGTCACCTGGTCAATCATCGCGGTGAAGACCTTTTTCCGCTGCTTGAACTTGTCACCATACGTGACCAGCACGACATCGCCGTCCTGGTACTTGTACGTCTTGTCGCCCAAGCGGATGGTACAGGTCTTATCACGATTGACCAGGAAACCGTGATAGACGGAGGAGTAAAAGTTCAGCGCTCTCATGGAAGCCCCTCCTCGGGAAATAGTGCCGCTGCGGGGCGCGGCCTTGCTTTCTTTCAATGCACATCTCTTTCGATGCACATCTCTTTCAATGCGCGGCAATGGCTGATTCTATACAGAAAGGTATATTCCTGCTGAAAGCGCTGCAGCCATCTGCCAGGACTACTACTTGATGCCCAGGAATCCTTCCAGCCACTCGGTGGAGAACTTGCCGCTCTTGAAGTCTTCCGAAGCCAGGATCCGCTGATGCACCGGAATGGTGGTCTTGATGCCTTCGATCTTGAACTCGGAGAGCGCCCTGGACATGCGGGCGATGGCGTCTTCCCGAGACTCCGCCCACACGATCAGCTTGCCGACCAGCGAGTCGTAGAACGGCATTACCTTGAAGCCGTTGTAGAGCATGCCGTCCCAGCGGGTCCACGGGCCGCCCGGGATCTCCAGCGTCGTCACGGTGCCGGTGCTGGGAAAGAGCCGGTTGTCCGGGTCCTCGGCGTTGATGCGGCATTCAATCGCATGCCCGCGGAACTTGATATCCTCCTGCTTGAACCGGAGCGGCTCGCCGGCCGCGGACCGGATCTGTTCTTTCACGAGGTCGATGCCGGTGATTGCCTCCGAGACCGGGTGCTCCACCTGGATGCGGGTGTTCATCTCCAGGAAGTAGAATTCGCCCGACTTCTCGTCGTACATCATCTCTACGGTGCCGGCGTTGTCGTAGCCGACGGTCTTCGCCGCCATGACGCCCGCCGCGTGAATCCGCTCCCGGACCTCCGGCGGGATGGACGGCGAAGGTGCCTCCTCCAGCAGCTTCTGCCGGCGGCGTTGCAGGGAGCACTCGCGCTCGCCCAGGTGGATGACGTTGCCGTGCTTGTCGCCCAGCACCTGCACCTCGATGTGCCGCCCGACCTCGATGAACTTCTCGACGAAGACCTGGGCGTTGCCAAACGCTGCGCCCGCTTCGCTGGCCGCCTTATCCAGGTTGGCCGTCAGCTCGTCGGCGTTGCGGCAGATGCGGATGCCCCGCCCGCCGCCGCCGGCGGTCGCCTTGACCATGACCGGGTAGCCAATCCGGTCCGCTACCGACAAGGCTTCCGCCACCGATGTGACCAGGCCGTCGGAGCCGGGCACTGTGGGCACGCCGGCCTTCTTCATGAGCGCCTTGGACGTGTCCTTCAGGCCCATTTGCCGGATGGCCTCCGGACTCGGCCCGATGAACGACAGGTTCCAGTTGCGGCAGGCCTCGGCGAAGAACGGGTTCTCCGCGAGAAACCCGTAGCCCGGGTGAATGGCGTCGGCTCCGGCAGCCGTGGCCGCGGTTATGATCGCCGGGACGGACAGGTAGCTCTGGTTGGAAGGGGCCGGGCCAATGTAGAACGACTCATCCGCCAGTCGCACGTGCAGGGCGTCCTTGTCCGCTTCCGAGTAAATCGCGACCGTCGCAATGCCCAGTTCGCGGCAAGCTCGAATAATCCGGATGGCGATCTCGCCCCGGTTTGCAATAAGAATCTTCCGAAATAGCCCCTTGGACATAGCCCCGCATAACCTCCCCTAAAGGAAAACCCCGTGAATTTACTATCGCGTCCGAATCCCGAACTGGCGCCGGACCAGATGGCTCTCCAATACCCCCGCCTTGCCCCACAGGCTCGGCCGCGGACCCGAAGCCGGTTCGGCCTGAATGCGGGTGACGGCGAAACTGTCGACCGGAAGGTCCAAAACGGCGGCGAGCGTCGCCGTAATCGCCGCCACAATCTCCAGCGGAATGCCGGTCTGTCCGGTACTCATCCGATCACCACCAGCGGATCGTTCAGTGAGACCGCCGTCCCCTTCTGGACGAGGACCTCCAGGATGGTGCCGGCCACCGGCGCCGTAATATCATTTTCCATCTTCATCGCTTCGAGCACCAGGATTATATCGTGCTGGTTGACTTTCTGGCCAACCTCCACCCGCACGGCTGCCACCATGCCGGGCAGGGGCGCCTTCACCTGCTCGCCGGCGGCGCTGGGCGCCTTGGCGTGGGCGCCGGCCGCCGCGGGAGCGGACGCCGCCGGAGCAGGAGCGGGCGGAGCCGCTGCAGCGGGAGCAGGAGCGGGAGCCGGGGCGGCGGGCCGGGCCGGAGCCGGAACGGCTGCAGGCGCCTGAGCGGCAACGCCGGTCGCACCCATCTCTTCCACTTCAACATTGTACGAAATGCCACCGATTGTCACACGAAATTTCCTACTCATGGCAGGGCCTCCTGGCTCAATCGTCTTTGAATGGGCGTCCGGGACCGGGCATCCGGGGCCGGGCGCCGGCTAGACCGGGAAATTGCCGTGCTTTTTGGCGGGGCAGGTCTCCCGCTTCGCCTCGAACCCGGACAGCGCTGCGGTCAGGCAGGCACGGGTCTGGCGGGGATCGATCACCGCTTCGACATAGCCACGGGCCGCGGCCATGAACGGCGTATTGAACTTCTCCTTGTAATCGGACACCCATTCCTTGCGGGCCGTGGCCGGGTCTGCCACCTCGGCGCCGGGTTTGAAGAGAATGTTGGCGGCCCCGTCGGCGCCCATGACGGCGATTTCGGCGGTCGGCCAGGCCACGGTGAAGTCGGCGCCCAGCGACTGGGAGCACATGGCGAGGTAGGCCCCGCCGTAAGCCTTCCGCAGCACGACCACCAGCTTCGGCACCGTCGCCTCGCAGTACGCGTACAGCAGTTTGGCACCGTGCCGGATAATGCCCCCGTACTCCTGGTTGACGCCCGGCAGATATCCCGGCGTGTCCACGAAGGTCAGGAGCGGAATGTTAAAGGCGTCGCAGAACCGGATGAACCGGGCGGCCTTGTCCGAGGCGTTGATGTCGATACAGCCCGCCAGCACCCGGGCCTGGTTGGCAACGATCCCGACCGTTTTGCCGCCCAGGCGGCCGAAGCCGGTGACCATGTTCTGCGCCCAGCCGGGCTGCACTTCGAAAAAGTCCCCATGGTCGACGACGCCGGTGATCACGTCCCGCACGTCGTACGGCTTGTTCGGATTCTCCGGCACGATCTGCAGCAGCCGCTCCTCCGCCCGGTTCAGGGGGTCAGTGGCAGGGAAGGCCGGCGCATCGTCCACATTGTTCTGCGGCAGGAACGAGAGCAACCGCTTCACCGTGACGATGCACTCATGCTCGTTCGCCGCAGCAAAATGCGCCACGCCGGATTTCTCGGTATGGGCCCGTGCGCCGCCCAGCGCTTCGTGGGACGTCTGCTCGCCGGTGACCGACTTGATCACGTCCGGCCCGGTAATGTACATGTGGCTGGTCTTGTCCACCATGAACACGAAGTCGGTGAGCCCGGGCGAGTAGACCGCCCCGCCGGCACACGGCCCCATGATGACGGACAGTTGTGGTATCACGCCGCTCGCGGCGGTGTTGTTGAAGAAAATCTGCCCGTAACCGTTCAGAGAGTCGATGCCTTCCTGAATGCGGGCGCCGCCGGAATCCTGCAGCCCGATGATCGGGCAGCCGGCCTTCAGGGCCATCCGCTGCACCTTGATGATCTTCTCCGCGTGCATCTCCCCGAGGGAGCCCCCCATGACGGTAAAGTCCTGGGAGAACGCGTACACAATCCGGCCGTCGACTCTGCCGAATCCGGTGACGACCCCTTCCGCCGGGGTCTCCTTGCCGGTCATACCCAGTTCTACGCCCCGGTGCGTCACGAAGAGGTCGATCTCCGTGAAACTGCCCGGATCAAACAGCAGTTCCAGCCGCTCGCGGGCGGTCAGCTTCCCCTGTTCATGCCGCTTGGCGATTGCTTTCTCGCCGCCGCCCAGCTGCAGGCGTGCTTCCCGGTCCGCCAGTTGCTTGACCAAGTCTTCCATGCTCACGGTTACGTTTCACTCCTACGAATGCGCGGCCTTCTGGACCAGTTCCGTCAGAACGCCCCCGGTGGACTTGGGGTGAAGGAAACAGGTAAGGGTGTGGTGGGCGCCGGGCTTCGGCTCGCTGGCCAACAACTTCAGCCCGTTGGCCTCCGCTTCCGCCATGGCCGCCCGGATATCCGCCACCTCGTACGCGACGTGGTGCAGCCCCTCCCCCCGCTTCTCGATGGCCTTGGCGATCGGGCCGTCGGGCGAGGTAGACTGAAGCAGCTCAATGCGTACGTCCCCGACGGTGAAGAACGCGACTTTCACCGACTGGCTGGACACCTCTTCGGTTCCTTCAAGCGCCATGCCCAGCTGGTCCCGATAGAGCGCGATCTGCGCCTCCAGGTCCAGCACGGCAATTCCGAGGTGGTCGATCTTCTTCATCATACCAGATGAGCCCCCTTGTTACCAGGTGCTAATAGCGTGTCATAAGATATGTGTGAGGTAGAACGTCGGGTTTTTGGGAATTTTGACCGCAGATGACGCAGATTTCGCAGATATAAAATAAATCGCGGATGGGTTGAGCGGATTCCCTATTCCCGACAAAATAGATATTCTATATTGCCGATTGTGTTTGTGCCTTTATCCGCGTGTTTTGTCCGGAAATCTGCGTCATCTGCGTAATCTGCGGCCAGAAAAACGCCCAAGTTTCTACCCGGCCACGTGCGAACGGATATACGCCACCGCAGCGCCGGTAGGCGTACCAGGGGTAAAGATCTCGGCGATGCCCTGGCTCTTCAGCCCCGGGATATCCTCTGCCGGAATCACCCCGCCGCCCACCACCAGCACGTCGGTGAGGCCGCGGGTCTTCAGGGCCTCCACGGTCCTGGGCAGCAGCGTATTGTGCGCGCCCGAGAGAATGGAGAGCGCCACCACATCCACGTCTTCCTGCAGGGCCGCCTCAGCGATCTGGTCCGGCGTCTGGCGGAGGCCGGTGTAGACGACCTCGAACCCGGCGTCCCGGAACGCCCGGGCGATCACTTTGGCACCCCGGTCATGACCATCGAGCCCCGGCTTCGCGACCAGCACCCGAATTTTCTTCTCCATGGCTTAAAACTCCTCGCTGGGCTGGTATTCGCCGAAGACCCCGCGCATGACGTCGCAGATCTCCTGCAGCGACGCATAGGCCTTGACGGCGGCCAGAATCGGCGGCATCAGGTTGGCCGTCCCTTCGGCCGCGACTTTCAGATCGGCCAGCGCACGGGCCACTGCCGCCTGGTCCCGGCGCTCCTTCACGCCCTGGAGCTTCATTACCTGCGATTGCCCCACCGTCGGGTCAACTTTGAGGAGGTTCTTCGGCGTTTCCTCCGCGACCTGGAACTTGTTCATGCCCACGATTACCCGCCGGCCGGTCTCCACGGACCGCTGGTACTGGTAGGCCGACTCCTGAATCTCCCGCTGCATGTAGCCCGACTCAATGGCCTTCGTCGCGCCGCCCATGGCCTTGATGCGGTCGATGTAGGCCCTGGCGTCCCGCTCAATGGTGTTCGTGAGTCCTTCCACGTAGTACGAACCGGCCAGGGGATCGACCGTTTCCGCCGCCCCGGACTCGTAGGCGATGATCTGCTGGGTCCGCAGCGCCACCCGCACCGATTCTTCGGTCGGCAGGGCCAGCGCCTCGTCCATGGAGTTCGTATGCAGCGACTGCGTGCCGCCGCAGACGGCCGCGAAGGCCTGCAGCGCCACCCGCACGATGTTGTTCTGGGGCTGCTGGGCCGTCAGCGTCGAGCCGCCGGTCTGCGTGTGGAAGCGGAGCATCCAGCTCTTGGGGCTCTTCGCGCCGAACTCCTCTTTCATGATCCGGGCCCAGAGCCGCCGGGCCGCCCGGAACTTGGCGACCTCCTCGAAGAAGTCGTTGTGCGCGTTAAAAAAGAAAGACAACTGCGGTGCGAACGTATCCACGTCCATGCCGGCTGCCGCTGCCGCTTCCACGTAGGCCATGCCGTCGGCGAGCGTAAAGCCCACTTCCTGGGCGGCGGTCGAGCCGGCTTCCCGGATGTGGTAGCCCGAAATGGAGATCGTATTCCAGTTGGGAACTTTATCGGCGCAATAAGCAAAGATATCGGTGATGAGCCGCATGGAGGGCTTGGGCGGATAGATATAAGTGCCCCGGGCGGCATACTCTTTCAGAATGTCGTTTTGAATCGTGCCCGAGAGCTTCGCGCTGGACACCCCCTGCTTCTCGCCCACGGCGATGTACATGGCCAGCAGCACCGAAGCCGGCGCGTTGATGGTCATGGACGTGGAGACCTTATCCAGGGGGATGCCGTCGAACAGTAACTCCATGTCGGCCAGGGAGTCAATCGCCACGCCCACCTTGCCGACCTCGCCTTCGGCCATGGGGGAGTCGCTGTCGTAGCCGATCTGCGTCGGCAGGTCAAAGGCCACGGAGAGGCCCGAGGTCCCGTTGGCAAGGAGATACTTGTACCGCTCGTTGGATTCCTCGGCAGTACCGAAGCCGGCATACTGACGCATGGTCCAGAACCGGCCCCGGTACATGGTCGGCTGCACGCCCCGGGTGAACGGGTACTCGCCCGGGAAGCCCAGGTCGTTCACATAATCGGTCGCCACGTCGGCCGGCGTGCAAAGCCGGTCCACCGGAATGCCGGAGTTGGTCGTAAACTGCTCCTGGCGCTCCGGGAACCGGGTTAAGGTCTTTTCGACCTGCGCTTTATGCCACCGCTCCTTCGCGTGTCCAATATCCGCACGATCTTCAGACAAGCGGTCCACCTCACCAGATATTAATACTTGATCCCAATTCATTCTACCGCGCACGATTCGCGCGACCATCCCCACTTGGCATCAACCCACCGGGGTTGCCCGGCAGTAGGCTTCCCTGGTCGCTTCTGCCTATGCGTCAACAATCCACCGGTGGCTCAGTCTTTTGTATCACAGGTTAGCTATTTTGCGCCACGATTAATCCCAGGAGCGACACCATGAAGTGCACCTTATCCACTTTACCCCTCCGGCCGTGTGGTCGGGGGGATTTTACGTTACAGCCACCAGAGCCAGCCGACCGTCGCCGCCAGGTCGGTGCACGCAAAGTCGGCGGGGAACTGCGGGTCCCGGGGCCTGCCGCTGCGCTGCACCCAGACGGACTTGCACCCGAATGCGGTTGCACCGGCCACGTCCCGCTCCGGGTTATCGCCCACCATGACCACTTCCGCCGGCCCGACCCCAAGTTCGCTGCAAATGTGTGCAAAAATGGCCGGGTCCGGCTTGCCGCAGTCGATCTCCCCGGACACCACGCTGGCGCTGAACAGATGTGCCACACCGCAGCCGGCGATTTTCTCCCGCTGCAAATCCGGCACGCCGTTGGTCACGATGCCAAGCCGGTAATCGCCGTGCAGCGCCTCCAGCAACCGCTTCACTTCCGGATAGAGCGGGTAGCGGCGCCGCTTCGCCATAAAGGAGGCAGCCATGGCCTCCGCCAGGTCGCCGTCCAGAATTCCCTGCTCCGCCAGCGCTTCCCGCCAGACCGCCTGCCGGTACCCCGGCGCCCAATCGTGCAAACCCCGGATGGCCGGATTCGTCCCGACGTCGTACCTGGCCCAGAGCCCTTCCCAGGCGCTGTGACCAATCCGCTGGCAGTAGGTATAAAACGGCGACTCCGGCCAGAACCGCCGGGCGTTCAACCCGGCAGCCAGCGCCAGGCGCTCCACATCGACTTGCCCGCGGTCTGCCGCCAGCGCGGCAGATTCCCGGAACGCCTCCCGGGAGACCTCTTCGTCCAATATCAAGGTTTCATCCAAGTCGAACAGAACTGCTTTGATCATGTTGTCTCCCTCCCAATGGCCCGGACGGGTATCTCCCTTGTGCCGATACAGGAAATTCGTGCCCGGGGCGGAAGTTTCCCTGCCGGCAGCACCGGATTTTTCATAAGTTCCCACCTGATCGGGTGGGCATGTAGCCTTTTGGGCTGATAGACTTTTGAAGTGGGATTCAGATAAAGTGGGGTTGCTCGGTTTGTCATATGTAGCCAGGTTTTAGCGCAGGAAACGGCTTACGGCCGGATTGCGCAGCAATTGGAAAGCGGTTGCGGGATGAGTTTTAGCCCCGGTGGGACGTCTCAAGTCGTCTTCGGCACATCGTGTTGCGCGCGATACACAGGCTCGCGCGGCCTTGAGAACAAGCGGAGCACGGCGTGAATCGCCTGTGCCACACGGTATGGCAGACTCGGAACAACGTTGCGCCATCTTTGCGTCGTCCTGGTGTCGTGCTGTGCACCGAGACGGAGCATCCTCAGGCTCGCTGTGCGTAGCAAGTGGCACGGGTGGTGCAGCGATTACGCGCCCTGCTTGTCACCGTCATGCAGCCCTTACGCAGGAATGTTGCACCGGATACACACGCTCGCGCGGCTCTTCGTACACGCTCACGCGCCGTCAACGTACGCTCGAGCCGTCGGTTCACGCCCTTGCCCGATCGCTGCACAGACGCCGACGAAAAATGCGAGGCCCTTCTCCAGAGTGGAGAAGGGCCTCGCCGTCTACTTGTGACCCCGCCGCTTCCGGCGGGCTGCCGCTTCTACCCGCGACTGCTTCAGGCTCAACACCAGCCACTCCTTATCGCCCTCCGTGCGGACCGATGCCGGGAAGACCCGGAACTGGCCTTTGGGAACCCGCAGCACCGGGTGTAGCCGCACCAGGCGGGTCAAGGTGACACGGGCCGTCCGCTGGGTCCGGGAATACATCAGCGGCAACGCCTCGACGTCTGCAGCGGATCCGACTCCGATCGCCGCCTCCGCCCCTTCGTCATCCAGGACCGCCAGGACCACGTGGCTGAAGACGCCGTTGGTGGTGTCCGCCAGCTTGGCCAGGACGGCCGGATTCAGGTACCCGATGTTGCGTCCGTTCATTTTGACCACGCTCTCGAACTTGGCCATTTTCACGGCCGGCGTAAGCAGTTGGAGCCGGCGCAGCTTCATCGCAGCAGACTCTGGCAACGTGCATCCTCCCCCGCCTCATCGTCTTGTCACTCACGAATACGTGAAGAACAGGCGGGTTGTTCGGCACTTGAAGCCAACTCGCGACTGACGGAGTCAGTCGCGAAAATCAGCCCCCTCCGACTGAAGGGGGCTGATTCGCTTTAGAGATTTAGACCCAGCCGCGGGCGGCCATGGCGTCGGACAGGCGCTTGATCGCCACCATGTAGGCGGCTCGGCGCATGGAGACGTGGCGCTGCTCATAGACCTTGTAAACGGCGTTGAAGGCGTTGACCATCATCGCCTCAAGCTTGGCGTTGACTTCGTCTTCGGTCCAGTAATAGTTCTGGATATTCTGGACCCATTCGAAATAGGAGACGGTGACGCCGCCGGCGTTGCAGAGGATGTCCGGGATCTGCAGGATCCCCTTCTCCGTCATGGCGCGGGAGGCTTCAGGCGTCGTCGGGCCGTTGGCGGCTTCCGCCACGATCTTGGCCTTTACGAGGTGAACATTAGCAAGGGTGATCTGGTTCTCAAGCGCGGCCGGGACCAGAATGTCGACATCCAACGCCATCAGGTGTTCCATGTCGATGTTTTCCGACCCCGGGAAGCCCTTCACGGTGCCGTTCTGCGTGTAGAATTCGACCGCCTGGACCGCCGAGATGCCGTCCTTGTTGTAAGCGCCGCCACGAGCGTCTACGATGCCGAGGACCTTCACGCCCATTTCTTCAAGCAGGAGGGCGGTGTGGGAACCGACGTTGCCGAAGCCCTGGATGGCGGCCGTGGCGCCGTCCAACTTGAGGCCCATCCGGTTGGCGGCCTCACGGACACAGATGACGGTGCCGCGGCCGGTAGCCGCGCCGCGACCGGCCGAGCCGCCCAGGATCATGGGCTTGCCGGTGATCAGGCCGGGGGCGTTGTAGCCCTTCATCTTGGAGTATTCGTCCATCATCCAGCCCATGATCTGCTGGTTGGTATTCACGTCCGGAGCGGGAATATCGCGGTCGGGTCCGACAAAGCCGGCCAGGGCCCGGATATAGCCGCGGGAGAGGTTTTCGAGGTCACGCTTGGTCAGATCTGCCGGGTTGCAGATCACGCCGCCCTTGCCGCCGCCGAACGGCAGGCCCAGAACCGCACACTTGAAGGTCATCCACATGGACAGGGCCTTCACTTCATCGAGCGAGACGTCGGGGTGGAAACGGACGCCGCCCTTGCACGGGCCGATCACGTCCGAATGCTGGGACCGGAAGCCAACAAAGCTCTTCACTTCGCCGGATTCGAGGCGGACCGGGATGGAGACGGTCAGAATCCGCTCCGGCTCCTTCAAATACTCGTAAACGGCCATGGGCAGGCCGAGCTCGCGAGTGGCATTGTAAATCAGCACCTGGGCGATCTCAAAGGGGTTCAGGGTCTCTTTTTGCGCGCCAAGATTCTCCGCAACAACGTCGGCTTGTTTGGCGGGTTCCTGCGTTCTGGTATTCACTTGAATCACCTGTTTTGGGGGGTCTACCCCGAATTGGACCTGGGGCGGTCCGCTGGTACCCATGTGAAGAGACCAGCCGGGTCCGGGATACCTATTCTTTGTTTTCCCGGACGCTGCCGATGGCCGAACGGTTGAATGTGAGTTCCACGCCGGAGGCGACCCGGAGGCGAACGGTCTTCTCTTCCATGACGGTGATGGTACCGTGCAACCCACCGATGGTGACGATCTCAGCACCCACCTTGAGTGCGCTGAGCATTTCGGTGCGCTTCTTGGCCTGCTGCTGCTGCGGGCGGATCAACATGAAATACATGAGCGCTAGCAGAGCGACGGGCAACACGTATTGAGTCAAGCTCGCCAAAAAATGTCCCTCCTCATTGGTTTCAACCAACCACACTATACCACGCTTTGGGCGCTTTGAATCATTTTCTTTTCGTAGTAATTCCAGTTTGCTATCGGACCAATTCTAATTCGCTATCACCATAGTCCACTCTGAGGTCCCGAAGCTAGTCCCGCTCCCCAGAATAAAACATGGTCTGCACCGGCCGGAAGCCCAGTTTTGCCAGGAGTCCGCGGCCCGCATTGCCTTCGGGAAGCACCACCGAGAGCCGGTTAATGCCTTTGACCCAGCCCCAACCCCGTACGCGCTCCACCAGTCCGGTGCCGATGCCCTGCCGGCGATAATCCGGAACAACGTACAGGTCGGTAATAAACGTGTAGATTTCCGGCTCAAAGATCGCCGGCGGCTCCTGGGCCATGCCTACGGCGTAGCCGACGATGCGGGGGGCGCCGTCTGTCGTCTCTTCGGCCACCATGACGCAGCCGGCCGGATGCTCCACCGCCTGAGCCATACCGGCCCGAGCGTATTCCATAAACCGCTCGGTCAGCGAGTTGATCGGCATCTGCGCCTGCTGATCAAGGGCGTACGCCTCCACCAGGGGCAGCAGCTGATGCAGATCGGTCGTCCGGGCCTGCCGATAGTCAATTGCCATGGCGATCCTCCTTCTCCCGCTTGCCTTCCCACCGGGCGAGAAACTCCTGCCGGAACGCCGAAAACGTGCCCGCGTCCAGTGCCGCCCGGATCTCTTCCATGAGCCGGACCAGAAAACGCAGGTTATGGATGGTGCAGAGCCGGAGTCCCAGAATCTCCTCTGCCTTGAGCAAATGGCGGATGTAGGCCCGGGTGTAGTTCCGGCAGGTGTAGCAATCGCAGCCTTCCTGAATCGGCCGCAAGTCGCGGGCAAATTCGGCGTTGCGCACGGTCAGCTTGCCTTCCGGCACAAACACGGTGCCGTGGCGGGCGATGCGCGTGGGCAGGACGCAGTCGAACATGTCGATGCCCCGCCAGACGCCTTCCACCAGGTCCTCCGGCGAGCCGACGCCCATGAGGTAGCGCGGCTTGTCCGCCGGCACCAGCGGCAGGGTGACCTCTAACATCTCGTGCATGAGCGGCTTCGGTTCGCCCACGCTGAGCCCGCCGATGGCGTAACCCGGCAGGTTCAGGGCGACGATCTCCTCGGCGCTTTGCCGGCGCAGGTCGGCATACGTGCCGCCCTGGATGATGCCGAACAGCGCCTGGGTCTCAGGCCGGCCGTGGGCTTCCTTGCAGCGTTTGGCCCAGCGGGTGGTCCGCTCGAGCGACTTCTTGGCGTACTCCCATTCGGCGGGCCAAGGGGTGCACTCGTCAAACGCCATGATGATATCGGCCCCAAGGGCGTTCTCGATTTCAATCGCCTTCTCCGGGCTGAGGAAGTGGGCGCTACCGTCGATGTGGGAGCGGAACTGGACGCCCTCTTCGGTGATTTTCCGCAGTTTGGCGAGCGAGAAGACCTGAAAGCCCCCCGAGTCGGTAAGCACGGCGCCTTTCCAGTTCATGAACTTGTGCAGCCCGCCCGCCGCCGCCACCAGGTCGTGGCCGGGGCGCAGGTACAGGTGATAGGTGTTGCTCAGAATCAACCGGGACCCGAGATCCCAGACCTCTTCCGGATTCAGCGTCTTGACGGTCGCCTGGGTCCCTACCGGCATGAAGACCGGGGTCTCCAGAGAGCCGTGGGGCGTGTGAAGCCGCCCCCGGCGCGCACTCGATTGCAGATCGGTTTTCAGGATTTCAATTGTGACGGCCATGCAGCGCCTCCCCTGCGATTCCTTGGGTATGGTACCACATTTGGTCTTCCGCTACCAGCAAGGTACGTTAAAGGATGAACATCGCGTCGCCGAAGCTGAAGAACCGGTACTGCTCCCGCACCGCCTCGGCGTAGGCCGCCAGCACCTCATCGCGCCCGGCGAACGCCGAGATGAGCATGAGCAGCGTCGATTTAGGCAGGTGGAAGTTGGTGATCATGGCGTCCACCGCCTTGAACCGGTAGCCGGGGTAGATGAAGATATCGGTCCAGCCGTCGCCGGGCTGCACCTGACCGTCCGGCGCCGCCACCGTCTCCAGCGTCCGGACGGAGGTCGTCCCCACCGCAATCACCCGCCCGCCCCGCGCCCGGACACCGTTCAGGGCGTCGGCGGTCTCCGGCGTCACGGTGTAGTATTCGCTGTGCATCTTGTGCTCCAGCACGTTTTCGATCTGCACGGGCCGAAACGTGCCCAGCCCGACGTGCAGGAGCACTTTATGTATCTCCACCCCCATGCCCTGGAGTCTGGCCAGGAGTTCCGGCGTGAAGTGCAGGCCGGCCGTGGGCGCCGCCGCCGAGCCCCACTCCCGGGCGTAGACGGTCTGGTACCGTTCCGGATTCTCCAGCCGCTCGTGGATGTATGGCGGGAGCGGCATCTGACCCAGCCGGTCCAGCACCTGCTCGAAGATGCCGGCATACGCGAAGTCGATGATCCGCCCGCCCACTTCCGTTGTCTCTCGGACGGTCCCGACCAGCATGCCGTCGCCGAAGATGATCCGCTGGCCGGGGCGCGCTTTTTTGCCGGGCTTCACCAGCGTCTCCCACCGGTCCCGCTCCAGCCGCTTGAGCAGCAGCACCTCAATCGCACCGCCGCTCCCCTCCCGCACGCCCATCAGGCGGGCAGGCATCACTTTCGTCTCGTTGACCACCAGGGCGTCGCCGGGGCGCAGGTACTCGGGCAGGTCGCGGAAATGGCGGTGCTCTATCGCACCGCCGCTTCGCCGCATTACCAGCAGCCGGGAGGCGTCCCGCGGCTCCAGTGGCCGCTGGGCGATGAGCGCTTCCGGCAGGTCGAAGTCAAAGTCGCTCAGTCTCACGTTATTTGGTCTCCACCTTGGTCCCCTGATAATAATGGGTCAGAATCTCCACATAGGTCTTTCCCTGCAGGGCCATGCCGTAGGCGCCCCACTGAGACATGCCCACAGCGTGTCCGGAGCCGCCGCCGGCCACTTCAAAGCCGCCCTGCAGCTGAATGGTGGCCCCCCGCGTGACCAGACTGCCGACCGCGGGCGCCGCCGGGCCGGCAGCCCCGCGCACGACTGTGCCGGCGGCAGTCCGCTGGCGGACGACACTGTCCGCGCCGATTACGGATACGACCTGGCTGCCTGCGTAGGTCCTGGCGGCGGGCACCGCTCCGCCGGGCAGCGTGGTCACCGTCCGGGTGGAACTGGGCAGCGAGAGCACGGCGCGCAGGCGCTCTCCCGTGAGCAAGGCGGACAGCTTCATGCCGATGACCCGCCACTGGCTGGGCCGGCCGCTGCTGCCCGGCGTTCCGGCAGCCGCCACGGTGACGACGTCGCCCACGTCGTAGCCACCGGCGATCAGCTTCTTCTTAAACTCTTCCGGGGTGTAGAAGTACTTCCAGGCGTAGTTCCGGTTCCCCGGCACGTTGTCGTAGTCTTCCACGCCCTGCAGGTAGGGCACCAAGGTCCCGCCGCTGTAAATGATCTGATTGTTCTCCGTGTGGCCGCCGGACGAGGAGTGATACATGGTGTTGGCGACGGCGCCGTTGTAGGTCAGCACCTGGCCGGCGGTCGCCGTTACGGCCTGACTGGCCGCGGCCTTTTCGCCGGCCAGACCGTCGTACTCCTGGTCGCTGGTGTTGTTCTGCACATTGAACCCTTCGTCGGGATACTTGCCCTTGCCCATATTGTAGCGGGCGAACGTCCGTGAAGCCACCGCCTGGGCCTTGAGCGCCTCGGGGTGCCAGGTGGACGGCATCTCGGCGGGGACGACGGCCAGAAGATACTCCTCAAAGTTGACGACGTTGACAATCGAGAACTTGGCGTCTTTCTTGGTGACCAGCACCTCGATTTCGCCCCGGTAGGCCCGCCCGGCATACGAAACCGGGTTGGCCGGTGCGGGCGGGGGGACCGGCGGGGTCGCTCCGGCTGCCGGAGCAGGCGTAATGGGCACCAGCCGGACCGGTCCGGCGAACCGCTTGGCCACGCCGGCCACCTGGATCTGCCCCTGGACCAGGTCGAGCCGGAGCGTCTGCCCAGCCGCCGTCTGAAGCTGAACGGCTCCGTCAGCGACGACGGAGAGGCCGGCCGGGGCCTTCACCTCGGCGCTGATTTGCGACCGCCCCAGCCCGACCCGAATCGGGTCGGCCGGCGGGGCCGGCACCGGAGTCGGGGTTGGGGTGGGCGTCGGGGTCGTCTCCCCCGGCGGGGGCGTGGTTTCGGCCAACGCCGACGGCGGCGCCGGAAGCGCCGCCAGCAGGAGTCCGAAGCTCAACCCGAGAGCGACCAGTCTGAGGCCAGGGCGCCGCATGCCATGTTGCAAGGTCCATCTGCCTCCCTAGCGTCCCCGACGGGACCGCAGCGCTATGTATCACCAACGGCGGAGCTATTTGTTCTTGCTGTTTGAGCCGTTCTCCTTCCCGCCGCCCTTGTCCGGCGGTCCGGACGGATGCTCGCCGCCCCCATTGCCACGCCCGCCATTGCCGTTTTCCCCGCGCTGCTGGCCGCGGGGGTCGGGAACGGAGACCCCGACCCCGGGCGGTTCCGCCCGGGAATCGGGTTGCGTGGGAATCACCACGCCAGGGGCTGTCTCATCAGACTGCGTGCGCTCTGTCGTCCGGCCATGCTCCTGTTTCTGGTCCTTGCCCTGTCCGCCACCTGGCTCGCCCTTGCTGCCGGCGTCCTTGCCGGAATTCTTGCCGGAGTCCTTGCCGGAATCCTTGCCGGAATCCTTGCCGGAATCCTTTGCCGGTTCCTTTGCCGGTTCCTTTGCCGGTTCCTTGCCGGGCTCCTTGCCGGAATCCTTGCCGGAATCCTTACCCGGTTCCTTGCCGGAATCCTTGCCCGGTTCCTTTGCCGGCTCCTTGCCCGGTTCCTTGCCGTTCCCATTGCTCTGCGGCTGGGCCGGCCTGGTGGACTGCCCGTTGGTCTTTCGGTCGCCGGACTCGGGCCTGCTGTCGTGATGCTCCTCGGCACGTCCAAGGACGGCGCCCGTGTCGAGGCCCAGCTCCTTCGACAGCTTGCCGGGCCCTTTCGCCTTGATGTCCTCCGCCCTCACCGTCGGGTTGGTGGCCTGAATCTCCTTGAGAATCATCCACTGGCCCGGCGTCAGGCCGCTGCCGGCCGCTTCCTGCTTCTCCTTCGCCGTGGCCTTCAGTGCCGTTACCGTGGCCATGGGCCGGACGCCCTGGGCTGTGGCCTCTTCGGCCACCTTGTCCTCCGCGGCCTGTCTGGCTTCGGCGGCAAACTGATCCGCCGTTGCTTTCTTCAGATCAAACCGGCCGGCGGGGGCGACCGCCATCACCACCGCACCGGAATCGTCGCCCGGATTCAGCTTGTGCGTCCGAATCGCCCGCTCGGTCACTGCCGCGATGACGTCAGCCAGCGGCTTCCGCTTCCAGTCGACGCCCTGCAGCACCGCCGTGCCGTCTGCATTCAGGCCCTGCGCTTTCAACACATCGCCGATCTTATTCAACGTGAGTTCTAACGAAGGGTTAATATCTACGGTCACAATCGCCACCGGCTGGGCCAGTGCGTAGGCGTTGTAGCCCGCCGGCGCCATTACCATCAGCAGTACCGCTGCCGCGGCCGCCGCCACCAGTCCCCAACGGTTCCACGGAGAGGTCCGGGTTTCCTCGGCGAATTCAATCTCCGCGCCGATCTCCCAGGCCCCCGGCGGGGCCGGTACGCGCTTGAATTCGCCCTGTGGAGTCAAAACGACGGCCCTGCGGCCCTCCAACTCCAGCAGAACTCCCTTTCCCACGGCCATCTCCTCCTAGAGTGGAAACCACTCCACAGCGCTCAGACGACCCTGCCGCACGGTGCACCGGCACCAATCGGCACGGGGTTGCCCCCAATTAGTCCGTAAGGCAACGTATTATCCTGCGATGTAGGTTTTCAGATGATAGAAATCCTCGAGCATGATCAGGGTCAGGGCAATAATGAATTTGCGCTGCCGCTCCAGCGTCTTTCGGCTGACGCCCACCAGGTCTTCCAGCTGCTTCAGCGGCAGCTCCTTCTTCGCCTGCAGATGCGCAGCAAACAAGGGATTGCCGGCCACGACTCTGGCCGCCTGGGCGGCCCTTTGCCGGGCATCCTCGTGACGGGGAGAGACTTCCACCAGGTCGCTGAAATTGATCCCAAACTCGCTGAGCCTGCGGGTATACCGGAGAATCTCCTGCTTGCGGTCCTCGGCCACCTGCTCCTCAGCGAAGCGCCCGATCGCTTCCCGCTCTTCCGCAAACTGCAGCGCATTCCCCTCGTCGTCTTCCGACTCCAGGTCGGAAAGCGGCACTTCCCACCGGTTTTTCTGCCGGCGGTAGTGGTCGATCAGGCGGCGTTTGATCACGATTTCAGCGAACGGAATGAACGGCGCCCCCCGTTCGGGGTCAAACCGGTCGATGGCTTCATTCAGGGCCAGCAGCCCCACGGAGACCTCATCGTCCCGGCCGACCTGCAAGTACCGTCCGGAGACCTGGCTGCCCACCCGGAGCACCAGCGGTGTGTAGGCTTTCAGCAGGTCTTCACGGGCCTGCTTGTCACCGCGCCGGGCCGGTTCTAACAGCTTATCTACCGGGGACGAACCTGGAGGCGGCGAGTTGCCCGAGAGGCTAAGTAGAAACCCCAGCACGGCGTTCACCTCTCGTCTACCAAGATATACGTCAAGCCATTAAGCGTTTATGGGGGTAGGACTTTCGTCCTAAAATAACCGGGTCTGGGAACCGTCGCCGTTCTCCGGGTGCTGCGCATACGGCAACCCGAGATACTCGTAAGCCGCCCGGGTGGCAATCCGCCCCCGGGGCGTCCGCTGCAGAAAGCCGATCTGCATGAGATACGGCTCGTAGACGTCTTCGATCGTCTCCGTCTCCTCGGAGGTCGCCGCCGCCAGCGTGTCCAGGCCGACCGGCCCCCCGCCGTACATTTGAATAATCGCCAGCAGCGTCTTGTGGTCCACCTTGTCGAGGCCCAGCGGGTCTACTTCCATGAGCCGCAGACCGGCGTCGGCCACCTCCCGGGTGATGCGCCCGTCGGCCTTGATCTGGGCGAAGTCCCGGAGGCGCTTCAGCAGGCGGTTGGCGATGCGGGGCGTGCCTCGTGAGCGGCGGGCGATTTCCAGCGCACCGGTATCGTCCAGGTCGACTTTGAGAATCCGGGCCGCCCGAATCAGAATCGACGACAGCTCCTCCACCGTGTAAAACTGGAGTTGCTCCACCACGCCAAACCGATCCCGGAGCGGCGAGGTCAGCGCACCGTAGCGCGTGGTGGCGCCGATCAGCGTGAACTTGGGCAGGTCGAGTCGGAGCGTCCGGGCGCTCGGTCCCTTGCCCAGAATAATGTCGAGGGCGAAGTCTTCCATGGCCGGGTAGAGCGTCTCTTCAATGAGCCGGTTCATCCGGTGGATTTCGTCGATGAACAGCACGTCCCGCTCGTTCAGCGACGTGAGAATGGCCGCCAGGTCGCCCTGGTGGGTAATCGCCGGGCCGGAAGTCACGCGGAAGTTGACCCCCAGTTCCATGGCGATAATCTGGGCCAGGGTCGTCTTGCCCAGGCCCGGCGGGCCATAGAGCAGGACGTGGTCCAGCGCTTCGCCCCGCTGCTTGGCCGCGGCGACATAAATGGAAAGCTCCTCTTTCACCCGCTCCTGGCCCGGGTAGTCGGCCAGCCGCTGCGGGCGGAGCGTCTCGTCCCACCGGACGTCCTCGGGTTTCTGAGCGCCTGAGACAAAGCGGTCTTCACGCATGTCGTCTTACCCCCGGAAAAGATGCTTGAGCGACAGGCGTACCAGCGTCTCCAGCCGGGGCGACTCCCCGGCCTCCCGCTTCGCCTTCTCCAGTCCGGCCGCCGCCTCGGCCCGGGAGTAGCCCAGGGCCATCAGCGCCTCCAGCGCCTCGTCGTGAACGTCCTGCGGCACGCCGACGTTTGTCACCATCGGAGCGTCCACGTCGTCGGAAGGGCCGAAGGCGCCCACCTTGTCCTTCAGTTCCAGAATGATCCGCTGCGCCGTCTTCTTGCCGATGCCCGGCACCCGGCAGAGCGCCGTCACGTCGGCGAGTGCGATCGCCCGCCGCAGGCCGTCCGTGGTCGAGCCCGAAAGCACGCCCAGGGCCAGCTTCGGCCCGATGGATTCCACTTTGAGCAGCAACTCGAACAGATCGAACTCCTCCCGGGTGAGGAAGCCGTAGAGCGTCATCGAATCCTCCCGGACCTGCATGGAGGTGTGCAGCCGCACTTGTTGCCCGATTCCCGGCATCTGCGACCGGGTCGAGTTGGGCACCAGGCACCGGTAACCGACGCCCCCGACATCGATGACGACGGAATCGGCCATCGTGGCCGCCAGTTCGCCCCGCACGTGTGCAATCATCAACGCAGACCTCCCAGCCGGGATGCCAGATTCGAGCCGTGAAGCGCTGCGATGGCGACAGCCAGGGCGTCGGCCACGTCGTCGGGCTTCGGGGTCTCCGCCAGGCTCAACAGCGTCTTGACCATGGCCTGGACCTGGGCCTTGTCCGCCCGGCCGTAGCCGGTCACCGCCATTTTCACCTGCATGGGGGTGAATTCCCGGATCGGAATGCCGTTGTCGGCGGCCGCCAGCAGGACGACCCCCCGAGCCTGGCCGACGTAAATGGCCGTCGTGACATTGCGGCCGAAGAAGAGTTCTTCCACCGCCAGCGCCTCCGGCTTAAACTCCAATAGCAAGTCGACAACGCCCCGGTAGAGCTTCTGCAGCCGGACTTCCGTGAGCATGTCGGATTTCGTCACCAGTGCGCCGTAGGCCACAGCCCGTTCCCGGCTGCCCGCACCCTCCACCACCCCGTAGCCCATGATCGCCGTGCCGGGGTCGATACCCAGTATGCGCAAGGTCATACACCACCTAAAAGACGAGCCCTTAACTGCTTTGGTTTCAACGAACTCTGGCAGATGGGGCAATCGATGCTATGTTCGGGAAGGGCACGGTTCACTCCTTCCGGGTTCGACGACCATTGATCGCCACCGTGTGGGGTGGCCCGTTCCCCTGGCAACAGAAGCGGCCACCCCCCGGCAGGAGGTGGCCCGCAATGTTCAGTTTGGCTGCTCGCCCGCTGCGCGCAGGTCCAGCCACTCGCCGGCCGTATCGTGGGGAGACTCCAGCGAAACCGGATGGACCCGGCCGTCCTGAATCAGAAACGCCCGGACGTCCGCCGGGCCGGCCAGTGAGACGATCACCCGGATCGCCTCCGGGTAGTGGACTGCCAGGCGAATATCGTTGATCGACGGCACGGCCGGTGCGGTCGGGTGCGAGTGGTAGATGGCGATTAGCTCGTCCCCGTGCTCGGCCATGGAGCGGAGCGCCCGCTCCTGCTGGACGGCGTCCACTTCATAGAAGACCGGACTCCGTTTCGCGTTATCGGTGGCGTACGCATGCAGCACCTGACCATTTTTGCCGGTCAGGATTCCGCAAGCTTCGTACGGTCGTTCTTCCATGCATTGCTCCAGAATCCGCCTGAGCAGGTGCTGTCCGATGACCAGACGGCTCGGTTGCACCCACCTTCACCTCCCCTCCGGTGATGCAGATGCGCCGTTATTACGGTATGTCTCTGGCGGCGTCGGGTGCCTGCCGGGGCCGCACCGCCCGCCGCAGGTCGTGCCATTTGCCGGACGCCAGTTTCTGGATGACCACCTGATGTTCCGTGACGTGGCCGTCCACGATTCGCCAGGCCCGCACCTGCGGGCGCCGATGGGCCAGGGAGACGATCACGTAGAACACCTCCGGCCAATACGCCTGCCCGATGTCGGTGCGCGACGGAACCGGTGCGGTCTTCACATGCGAATGGTAGATGCCGATCAGCCCGTGCTGTTCGCTCCGGATGTCGTGCAGCGCCTCCAGCAGTTGATGCTCATCCACCTTATAGATGACGGGACTCCGGTGCTGGTTGTCGGTCGCGTAAGCCGAGAGCGTCTGCCCCCCCTGCCCCATCAGCAGTCCGCAGGCCTCCAGCGGCCGCTCTTCGTTGCAGTGGTTGATCATTCGGCGGTAAAGCGTCTCGGGAATGTGCAGTTTGCCCGGCCCAAAAAGCGGGGTCGTGGATTTTCGTTTGCCAAATAGCCAGAACACGAAGTCGCCCCCCGTTAACGACGATACTGCTCGTGGCCTTGAATGTCACAGACCAGTTCGTATTCCTTTAGCTCCGTAATCGTCGGCTGCTCGCCGCAAGCGGGACACTTCGGGTTCCGCTCCCACTCGACTTCCCGGAACCGGCCGTTCAGCCCTTCAAACATGAGCAGCCGTCCGACCAACGGCTCCCCGATGCCCAGAATCAGCTTGAGCACTTCGAACGCCTGCAGGGAGCCGATTACGCCCGCCAGCGCTCCCAGCACGCCCGCCTCGCTGCAAGTCGGGACACTGCCCGGGGCGGGCGGCTCAGGAAAGATGCACCGGTAGCACGGCCCCTCGCCGGGCTTGATCGTCATCACCATGCCGTCGTAGCGGAGAATGCCCGCTTCCACCAGCGGCTTTTTTGCCAAGACGCAGGCGTCGTTCAGGAGATAGCGGGTGGGGAAGTTGTCCACCCCGCCCACGATCACGTCGTACGCCGCGATGATCTCCCGTGCGTTCGCCGCCGTCAGTCGCTTGCGGTGGGTCTCCACCTGTACGTGGGGGTTGAGGCGAACCAGGCGCTCGGCGGCCGACTCCACTTTCGGGCGCCCCATGTCGGGCGTCTCATGGAGAATCTGCCGTTGCAGGTTCGAGACCTCCACCACGTCCCCGTCGATCAGCCCCAGGCGGCCGATGCCCGCCGCCGCCAAATACAAAGCAACCGGAGAACCGAGCCCTCCGGCGCCGACCACCAGCACGCTGGCATCCTTCAGTTTGACCTGCCCGCGCCCGCCGACGTCGGCCAGGAGAATGTGACGGGAGTAACGCCGGATCTCTTCATCGGTCAAACGATTCGAGAAGGACAATCTCGTGTCCCCCTATCCGTCCGAATAGTGAATCCTTATCTATTCTATAGTAGCAAGACAGTACCATTGTGTCAACGAACTTCCATTGGAGCCCTGCCCCCGGCCGGACCGCGTAGCAGACGAGTGCCGGCGGGGCAGGCCCGCCGGCACTCGCTGCATGTATGAGGCTCAGACCAGGCGCCGCCTGGCCAGCAAGTTCTGCAGGTCGTCGGCCTTCCGCTTGAAGGCGGTCCGCCGGTTCTGGGCGATGATCTTCCGGGCCGTCTCCACGCCGACCGGCAGCGTCGGGTCAGCCAGGATCGTGTCCACCGCTGCCGCCTGCACCGTCATGAAGGAGTCCATGACCGGCGACGCCATGTGCTTGTCCAGGAGCCAGACAAAAAACTTGTCCGCTTCATTATAGGTGAAGCCCAGTTCTCCTTCGTCCGTCTGACCCGCCCAGAGGCCGGCCGTCGGCGTGCGATTGACGATATCCGCCGCCAGGCCGCCGGTGGCCGCCAGCGCCCGGACTTCCCCCTTTGTGCAATCCCGGATCGGCTGCCGGTCGGCCACGCCGTCGCCCCGGATGCTGAAGTAGCCCAGGAAGTTTTCGATCGCGTTGTCCGTGCCGATCATGAGGCCCTGGAAGGCGTCGGCGAAGAAGCCGGCCGTCATCATCCGGAGCGTCGGCTTCAGGTTGTTGACGGCCCATTTCAGCTTCGCCTCATCCAGCGGGACGCCCCGCTTTTCGGCCATCTCCGCGGCCGCGCTGCTGTAAAGCTGGACCGCCTGGAGCCAGAGGTCGCTCAAATTGATCGTCACCGCCGGCATCGCCAGCTGGTCCGCCACCCGCTGCCCGTCGACGATGTCTTTCAACCGCTCGCCTTGCAGCTCGTCGGCAGGGCTGCAGGGCAGCAGCAGGGCGATGGCGCCGTCCGGGGCCGCCTGCTTGCTCACCACCGCCGACACGGTGGAGTCCACGCCGCCGGAAAGGCTGTTGATCAGCGTCTTGATCCCGCTTTTCTGCATATACTCCCGCTCGTTGGCGGCCCGCTCGGCCGCCGTGGCTACGTAGTGCTGCTTCTTTGCCACCCCTGCCATCCCCCTCTAGTTGATTCCGTTCAGGAACTCCTGAACGACGCCGATGAAATAGGCCACACCCACCAACATGCACTCCTCGTCGATCATCAGCCGCGAGGTGTGCAGCCCGTACGGGTGCTCCGTCCCGGGGACCGACGAGCCGAGCCGGGCGAACGAACCGGGAACACGCTGCAGGTAGTAGGCGAAGTCCTCGCCGCCCATGGACGGATCCATGGCCATCACTTTCTCCTGGCCCAGGACCGAGACTGCCGCTCGGCGGGCCACCTCGGTCATCGCCGCATCGTTGACCAGGACCGGATAGCCGGGATCATACACCAGTTTGTAGCTTGCCCCGGCAGCGTCGCAGACCCCCCGGACGACCGCCTCGATCCGCTTCGGCATCTGCGCCCGCAGGTCCGGGTCCATGGTCCGGACGGTGCCGCGGAACCGGACCGTGTCCGGAATGACGTTCGGCGCCGTCCCGCCCTGAATCATGCCGACCGTGATCACCGCCTGCTGGAACGGCGAGACGTTACGGGCCACGATCTGCTGCAGCAGCGTGATACACTGGCAGGCCACCAGCACCGGGTCGACCGCCTGATGCGGCCGCGCTCCGTGCCCGCCCTGGCCGATGATCGTCACGTCGACTTCATCGGGCGCTGCCATCAGCGCCCCCGCGCCCAACTCCATGAACCCGACTTCACGGTAAGGATGGGCGTGAACGCCGAAAATCGCATCTACCTGCGGGTTCTCCAGCACCCCGTCTTGGATCATGAGGCTGGCCCCGCCGGGGTTGACCTCCTCGCCGGGCTGGAAAATGAAGACCACCCGCCCCGGCAGGTCCGCCTGGACCGACTTGAGCGCCCGGGCCGTCGCCAGCAGCGTGGCGGTATGTACGTCGTGGCCGCAGGCGTGCATGACGCCCGGGTGTTGGGAGGCGAACGGCAGGTTCGTCTCCTCGGCGATCGGCAGGGCGTCCATGTCGGCCCGCAGCGCCACGGTGCGGCCCGGCTTTCCGCCTTCCAGCACCGCCTTGATGCCGAAGCCGCCGATGCCGCTCTCAATCGGATAGCCCATCTCTTTCAAGCGATCAGCCACATAAGTGCTGGTCTGCGCTTCTTTGAAACTCAACTCCGGAAACCGGTGCAAATGGCGGCGGGCCTCCACCGCAAACGCGTGGACTGACCGCGCCAACTCCCGGACCTGATCCCGATTTAGCATGGTTCCCGACCTCCCTGCAAGACTGATTACCCCACAACCCCGTAGATTACCTGCTACAGATGTCAAGGATATGCAGCGACCCGGCATGCAAGGTGCACGCCGGGTCACCCCGTCCGCCGCCGGCGGCAGGACCCGGGGCGAAGGGAGTCGCCCCGGGTGGTTCAGCGGGTCTTCGCGGGTGTGGATTTCATCAGCACCCGGGCCACTTCCGGCCGGGTGAACTCCGGCGGCGGCAGCACGCCCTGACTCAGCATCTCCCGGACTTTGGTGCCGGAAAGCGCGACATGGGATTCCGGCCCATGTGGGCAGGTCTTGGCCGAAGCCATGTTGCCGCACTCCCGGCAAAAGAACGTGTGCTCGAAGCAGAGCGGTGTGATGCCGATCTCCGTCGGCTGGAACTGGTCGAAGATCTTCTGGGCGTCGTACGTATTGTAGAACTTCCCTACACCCGCGTGGTCCCGCCCCACGATAAAGTGCGTGCAGCCGTAGTTCTTCCGGCACAGGGCGTGCCAGATCGCCTCCCGTGGCCCAGCGTACCGCATGGCCGCCGGGAAGACGGAAAGCAGCGTCCGCCCCTTGGGGTAGTAGCGTTCCAGGATGACCTGATACGCCTCCATCCGGGTCGCGGCGGGAATGTCGTCCGCCTTCGTCTCCCCCACCAGCGGGTGAAGCAGGAGACCGTCGCAGATTTCCAGGGCGCACTTTTGGATATACTCGTGGGCCCGGTGCACCGGGTTGCGGGTCTGAAAGCCGACGACTTTCGCCCACCCCAGTTCCGCAAAGAGCCGCCGGGTCTCCACCGGCGTCAGGTGATGCTCCGGGAATTCGGGCCGGGGCCGGTTCAGCACCCAGACGTCGCCGCCCAGGTACAGGTCTCCCTGCTCGATCAGTCGCTTCACCCCGGGGTGCGAGCCATCGCTGGTCCGGTAGACCTCGCGTGCCTCCTCGCCCTTGTCGTACGGGTAGACGTCGGTCACCGTCATGACCGCCAGCAACTGGTCATCCGGACCCACGAGGGCGATTTCGGTGTCCGGCGGAATCGCCGCCGCCGCCTTCCGGCTGACCGGCAGCGCCACCGGCAGGCCCCAGACGAGGCCGTTCTCCAGCCGCATCTCCCTGACCACCGAGCGGTAATCACGCCGGTTCATGAAGCCCGTCAACGGCGAGAGTGCGCCGGTGGCGATCAACTCCAGATCGGCCACCTCCCGGGGGTGGAGCCGCACTTTCCGGAGCTTCGGCACCCGCTCCAGAGCCGCTTCCCGGGCCGCCCCGGTCAGTACCCGGTCGATCAAGGCCCCACCGTGGGGGGTAATCAATTCCATAGCCTCACCCCCTACTTGTGCAGACCGCACTCAGTCTTGTTAAAGCCGCTCCAGCGTCCGGCCCGGGGGTCCTCTCCGGGCGCCACCTGCCGGGTGCAGTGGGTGCAGCCGATCGACGGATAGCCCTGGTCGTGGAGCACGTTGTAGGGCACGTCGTGGTCGTGAATGTACTGCCACACGTCCCGGTCCGTCCAGCCGACCAGCGGGTTGATCTTCACCAGGTTGAACTTCGCGTCATGCTCCACCATCTTCGCGTTCGCCCGGGTCGGCGACTGCTCCCGCCGGATGCCGGTAATCCACGCCTCCAGCCCGGAGAGCACCCGCTTCAGGGGCTCCACTTTCCGGATGCCACAGCAGGCATCCGGGTCGGCGCTCCAGAGTGCGTCCCCGTGCTGCGCCGCCTGTTCCTCCAGCGTGAGCAGCGGCGAGATGCGCTCGAACTTCAGGTCATAGCGGGCCTGGCACTTTGCGATAACATCGTAGGTCTCGGGAAACAGCACGTCCGTGTCCAAGTAAAAAACCCGGCTCCCCGGCCGGATTTCAGCGACCAGGTCCACCAGGGCGACATCTTCGGCGCCGAAGCTGCACGCCAGGGCGATGGTTTCCACGCCGAAGCGCTCGAAGGCCCACTTGAGCGCATCCGCCGGCTCCTTGCCCTCCAGGGCGATGCCCGCCTCTTCCAACTTCGCCTGCGTCAGGGTCTCCTCCAGCAAGACGATTTGCCTCCTTCTACCCGCATTCGAGGCCAGCGTATGCCGGGGAGGCGTGGTTGGGCCGTAGATTGTCGGGTTCTTATTAACTGGTTTTTGTCGACGCGCCATAGAGTAGGCGGGCGTTCGCCCGCCTCTCACAGAACCGTGCGTACCGGCCAGGTACACGGCTCTTCCAGTAGTTAGATTCCGCTGAAAAACTCGGTGCTTTAGGTCTCAATGGTCCAAAATGGAAATGGACTCAAACTCCTTGAGGCGAAGTAGTGAGTTACCACACACCACAACTTAACCGGCAGGAGGGAGTCCCTTTTCAAGGGTTCGCCACCTCCTGGGCGGTTCCTGCGAGGCGGTAACACATGCTGCGCTTGAAGAATGCCGATCAGATGTCGCTTTGGGACCTGGCGTTACCCGTGGATATTCTGCAGTTGCCGGAGGAACTGGCCAAGGTCGACGGCTGGCTGGACGACGCCGACTTCTTCAAGCCTTACCTGAAGAAGTTCAACCAGCGGATTGGCCGGCCCACGGTACCGGTTGATACCTTCCACCGGCTGATGTATCTGCGGTTCCGCCACCACCTGAGCTACGAGGCGCTGGTGCAGGAAGTTCGAGACAGCTACACCTGGCGGCGGTTCTGCCGGATCGCGCCCAACCAACGCATCCCGGATTCGACCACGCTGGTCAAGTTGGTCAAGAAGTATGGCCCCGAGGTGCTGGACCAGCTCAACGAGACGTTGGTGCGCAAGGCCAAGGAACGGAAAGTCCTCCGGGGCAAAAAGCTGCGGGGGACGGTCAAGAAGCTGCGGCGGGCGGGCGTTGAGATCGACAAGCACTTTCGGGATCAGACCAACGCCGTCCGCAAGCGCATCCTGGGAATCGCCAAGGTGCTACAGCGCCGTAGCCACGAAGCCCAGACTGAAGTGCGTCAGATCACCGGTGAGATTCTGAAGACCGCGCGGCGGGTGGTGACGGGCGCCAAGCAGATAGTTCACCAGGTCGAAACGGCGCTCTAAGGGACGGAACAGGCTACTCGGAAGCAGGTGAAGCGCCTGGTTGAACGGCTCAAGCGGATCACCGACCTGACTGACACCGCAGCTGATCGGGGAATGTCCGCCGCTAGTAACGAGCGGGCGCTTGAGGAGATGGGTGTCAAGCAGATTGCCCTGCCGAAACGAGGTAAGCTGACTCCGGCTCGGATCACCCACCAGAAGCAACGATGGTTCCGGTCCCTGCAAAGCTGGCGGGCCGGAATCGAGGGGACAATTAGCCTGCTCAAGCGGAAGTACGGCATGCGCCGTACACGTTTGCGCGGGCATCGTGGCGCCCGTTGCTGGGTGGCGGGATGGTTTGGGCTCATAATCTGACCCGTTTGGCCACCATGGAGTAAGAAAGGGACCAAAACAAAGGGAAAGGATACCTTCCCTTACCCGGCAATGGAGTGCCAAAGCAGCCAAAAACCTATTTCAGCGGAATCTAGGTAGTGAAATGCCCGCCGCTTAATCTCTTGCAGCGTGTAGTCCTCGACCTCCTGGAGGAATATATCTGGCACTGCGCGTTCCAAGGAAGTATGGAGTGGCCAACAGGCGTTCTTTTGGCCGCGAAATATCCAATATTCCTTCAAATTTAGCAGTTCTCTTTTGGTGGTGTCCCAGTCTTTAACCTTCATAACTATGATCTGGTCCATTTCCACGACGCCCTTCAATAGGATATTGTCCGAATCAATCAAAATATTCCACTCACATCCTATCACTCTCCTCCATCCCAATCCAAGTCAATCATTAATAGTCTTCGGATTACGGCTCCACGTCGGTAATTCAGGTCTGAATGAACACTCTCCATCCATCCGCGTTTTCCCGAAATCAGCGCCATCCGCGTAATCCGCGGCCAGTTAAACTCCCCCCGGAATACGAAACAGGACCGCAGGAGGCAACTCCCGCGGTCCTGTTTCCATATGCACGATGCCTACACCGGCGTGACCCCATGCTTCTTCGCCGGCCAGGGGTTCTGCTTCGAGGCGTACAGATCGAACCTCGCCGCCAGCTCCGCCCGGAGCCCGTCGAACGGCACCACCGCATCGACGATCAGCTCCGACGCCAGCCGGTAGATGTCGATATCCTCCCGGTACTCCGCCCGCAACTGCTCCACGTAGGCCGCCCGGTCCGCCTCCGGCTTCTCGGCGATCTTGTTGGCGAAGACGGCGTTCACCGCCGCCTCCGGCCCCATGACCGCGATGGAGGCCGACGGCAGGGCCAGCGTGCAGTCCGGCTCGAAGGCCGGGCCGGCCATGGCGTAGAGTCCCGCCCCGTACGCCTTGCGCACCACCACGCAAATCTTGGGCACCGTCGCCTCGGAGATCGCGGCGACCATTTTCGCGCCGTGGCGGATGATGCCCTGCCGCTCCACCGCCGTGCCGATCATAAAGCCCGGCACGTCGGACAGGAAGAGCAAGGGAATGTTGAAGGCATCGCAAAGCCAGACGAACCGGGCCGCCTTGTCCGCGGAGTCGACGAAAAGCACGCCGCCCTTGACTCGGGGCTGGTTGGCCACCACCCCGACCGGCCGGCCGCCGATGCGGGCAAAGCCGGTAATCAGCTCCGCCGCAAAGAGCTTTTTGATTTCGAAGAAGGAGCCCGCATCCACCACCTGGTCGATGAACTCGTACATCTGGAACGGGCTGTTCTGGTTGGTGGGAATGATCTGCTCGATGGTCCGGCCTTCCTTGGGCGCTGCGGCTTCAGCCAGGCGGGGCACCTCGCTGAAGTTCTGCGGGAAGTAGCTGAGGTACTTCTTCGCCAGTTCAATCGCCTCGGCCTCGGTCTTGCAGAGCACGTCGCCGCAGCCGGAGACCGAGCAGTGCATCCGGGCGCCGCCCATCTCCTCCAGGGTGACTTTCTCGCCGATCACCATTTCGGCCATGCGCGGCGAACCCAGATACATGGACGCGTTACCCTCCACCATGAAGACCACGTCGCAGAAGGCGGGTATATAGGCCCCGCCCGCCGCCGACGGCCCGAAGAGCAGGCAAATCTGCGGGACGACGCCGGAAAGGCGCACTTCGTTGTAGAAAATCCGCCCGGCGTGCCGGCGGCCCGGGAACATTTCGACCTGGTCGGTGATGCGGGCGCCGGCGGAGTCGACCAGGTAGAAAAGCGGGACCCGGAGCCGCTGGACGGTCTCCTGAATCCGCAGGATTTTCTCCACGGTCCGGGCGCCCCACGAACCCGCTTTCACCGTCGAGTCGTTGGCCATAATCGCCACCGGGCGCCCACCAATTTTGGCCAGCCCGGTCACCACGCCGTCGGCCGGCAGGTCCGGGGCCTGGTTGTTGGCGAAGAGCCCGTCTTCTATGAAAGAGCCGTCGTCCACCAGAAGCCGGATGCGCTCGCGCACGAACAGCTTGCCGGCTTTGGCCGCCTGTTCGTGGTACTTGGGCGCCCCGCCCTCTTTGATTTTGGCCGCTTTTGCTTTCACCGTCTCTTCCAGACTCATGTGCTCCTCCCCTTCTCCGAAGCCTACCGCAAGGCCCGCAGCGCCTTTTCCATCTCGTCGACCCTGGTCAGGAGCTTACTCACCCCGGAAGACCGGCTTCCGCTTCTCGGCAAATGCCTGCAGCCCTTCCAGCCGGTCCCGGGTCGGAATGATGGACTGGTACTCCTCCCACTCCCGAGCCAGCCCGGCATCCAGCGCCAGCGCCCCGTTGAGCGCCCGCTTGGCCGCCCGGACCGCCAGCGGCCCCATCTCGGCGATGCGGTCGGCCATCGCCCGGGCGGCCGGCAGCAGTTCGGCCTCCGGCACCACCCGGTTGGCGAGCCCAATGGAGAGCGCCTCCGGGGCCGTCAGCCTGGCCGCCGTGAAAATCAGCTCCCGGGCCTTGGCCGTCCCGACCAGCTGCGGCAGCCGCACGCAGCCGCCCGCTCCGGGGATGACCGACCAGGAGACCTCAGTCAATCCGATCGTGGCGCCTTCGGCGATGATGCGCAGGTCGCAGGCCAGGGCCAGTTCGCAGCCGCCGCCGAGCGCTGAACCGTGAATGGCGGCGATGACGGGCATAGGCAGGCGGGCGAAGGCCGCGACCCCCTCCCGGAGGAGATGGACCATGGCGACCACGCCGGCTTCGTCCAGCTCCGCCCGCTCTTTCAGGTCCGCCCCGGAGCAGAACGCCTTGGCGGCGCCCCCGTGCACGATGACCGCCCGGACGTCTCTGGCCACCGCCAGCTTTTGGGCCGCTTCCAACAGTTCCTCGGACAGGCGGCGGGAGAGGGCGTTATGCCGCTCCGGATAGTTCAGTTGCACTTCGGCGATGGCGCCGTCCACCTTCAACAGAACTTTTTCACCCAAAACACTCACACCCCCTCATTGCCACGGCGGCTCAACCTTCGGTTGACCGCGATTGAAAAATCCCATACCCCCGCAACACCCTGAGCGCCGCCAGAGTTGGCTCGACCCCTCCCGGCCAGGCGCCGTCCGCCTGCTGCAGTCCGGCGAGCCGTGCCAGGTCCTTGGCCAGCGGCAGCAACAGCCGGCCGCCGGCGTCCATCTCCAGGGCGCAGTTCAGCCACCCGACCAGTTCCGCCGGGTCCAGTTCCCGGCGCCGCAACTGGTCCAGCACCCAGAGCGGCTCGTGGGACCGGGGGCCGAGAATCTTGTACCAGACGCCCCAGGCCCGGGCCAGGGTGAGCGCGCTCGCCCGTCCGCCTGCGCTTTCGGCGGAGAGCGCAGTGCGCAGCCAGGCGGAACCCCGGGCCACCGGGTTGATCGACTCCGGCTCCATGGTCAGCAAGGTATAAGCCACCCGGGCCGTCAGGGCCGGGTCCCCGGCCGGTGCCTCCGGCAGTTCGGCCCAGGCCCCGTCCACCCGCTGGCGCCGCCGGAGAAAGGCCAGGGCCCGGGAAGCCATGGGCGACCCGGCCAGCGGCGGCAAGTCTTTCAAGAGCGCGAGCATATCCGCGGTCGCGGCCAGGCTACCGGATCCTTCGCCGGGACCGTCGGGCGACGAATCGGTGCCGAAATGACCGTCCGGATTCTGCCGCGCTTCCAGGGACCGGACCACGTCCCGGTCGGGACCGACCGCACCGAAAACTCCCGCGACCCGGGCTCGATCCAGGGGACCGCCGTGGGCCAGGACGAACGCCCTGGCCCCTTCCTCATCCACCTTGATCGCCGGTAGTTCGACGAGTGCCATCTACTGCGCTTACTCCTCTACGTCAATCTCCAGGCGCAGGAGTGCGGCGGCGAACGTCTTCCCCAGGTTGTCGCTGCGCAGCGACCGGGGAGCGCCGCCCCCCAGCGCACCGTGGACCAAGAATTTCAACGCCTGAACGTTAGAAACCTCCCAGCGTTCTACCGGCCCCGTTGCCACCGGCCGGAAATAGGTCGCGACCAGCTCCCGGGTCACGTGCCGGCGGATGATCTCCCAGGCAGCCGGATCGTTTGCGAACAGGGAGATGTCCGAGGTGTCGCTCTTGTCGCCGGACCGGGCGTGGCAAATATCAAGCAACCGCACTTTCCTCGTCACGGCTTACACCTCCTCCACAAGCACACGGGTGTGGGGCTCGATCAGTTCTCGCGGGATTAACGTCGACCAGAGGCCCATCAACTCCCGGGGCGCCGGCGTACCGGCCACAGCCGAAGCGGTGGGCGGACCGGAAAGCAGCAGTGGCGGGAACTCCCGGGCCAGCACTTCGCAATCCTGCTTCTTCTGCGTCCGGATGGCGATGCGCAGCCGGACCTCGTTGATGGTATCCTCGTCCACCGGCTCCGGCGCCATGGCGCCCCAGAGCGAGTTGATGCCAATGTACTCCAGCCGGGTCTCCTCCGGCGCCACGCCCTGCATCTCCAGCCGCTTCAGGACAATTTCTGCCGCCCGCTTCGCCTTGGAGTAGGCCTTCGGCCAGGAGAAAGAGATGTAGCCTTCGCCCATCCAGCCGTCCGCGTAGCCCAGCAGCGCTTTCAGCGTCGGCGGGGCCGGCCGGCCGACGGTGCCGCTCACCTTGACCTGGTTCTCGCCCACCTCCTCCAGCGTGGTGGTGGTCAGGTCGACAATCACGTCCGGGGTGAGGTAGGCGGTCGGGTCGTGAATCTCGTAGAGGAACTGCTCCTTCACCGTGTTGAGCGTGACGGCGCCGCCGGTGCCCTCGGGCTTGGTCAGGATGAAAGAGCCGTCCTCGCTGACCTCCGAGACCGGATAGCCGATGCGCTCCAGCGCCGGGATCTCCTCCCAGCCGACCTGGAAGTTGCCGCCGGAAACCTGCCCCGAGCACTCCATGAGGTGGCCGAGGAGAATGCCCTGGGCCAGCTTGTTCCACTCAGTAGGACCCCAGCCGAACTCGTGGATCAGCGGGCCCAGGAACTGGGCCGTGTCCGTCGTGCGGCCGGTAATCACCACGTCGGCCCCCTGGTCGAGGGCGTCGGCGATGGGTCGGGCACCAAGGTAGACGGAGGCGAAGTGCACCCGTTCCCGCACGTCCCCGAGTTCCTGGCCGGTCTCCTTGTCCCGGAATGCCACGCCCTGCGCGGCCAGTTCGTCCAGCCGATCGTAAATGTCGTCGCCGGTGACGCAGGCGATTTTGAGGCCTTTCAGCCCCAGTTCGCGGGCCACCTGGGCCACGGCTTTGGCCGCCCCCGGCGGGTTGATGCCGCCGGCGTTGGTAATCAGCTTGATTCCGCGCTCGGCACAAATCGGCAGGAGGTTGCGCATCATCGGAATGACGTCCTTGGCGTACCCCTGCGTCGGGTCCTTCTTCTTGCCTTTTTCCAGAATCGCGAGCGTCAGCTCGGCCAGCGTGTCAAAACTGATATACTTCACGTTTCCATACTTGGCTACATCGATGGCGGGCAGGAGCGAATCGCCGTAAAACCCCTGTCCGGCGCCTATACGAACTGTGCGCATGGTTCCCCCACTCCCTTTACGAGCGGCTTACTCAAAATCTACTACCAGGTCCCCGTCGTTGACGAAATCGCCTTCCTTGACCCGCACCGACCGGACCACGCCGGTCATTTCCGCCGTGATGGGAATCTCCATTTTCATGGACTCGAGGATCAGGACGTCCATCCCCTCTTCCACCTTGTCCCCCGGCTTCACCAGTACTTTCCAAACGGTGCCGGCCATGTTCGACTTGACCACCGCGCGCCCTCCTTTAGCACCCGATCTGCTTTGCGATGACGATCCGCTGGATTTCGCTGGTCCCTTCGCCGATTTCCGTCAGCTTGGCGTCCCGCCAGAACCGCGAGACCGGCATATCCTCCATGTAGCCTGCCCCGCCGTGGATCTGAATGGCCTGGTTGGCCGCCCGGGTCGCTACTTCCGAGGCGTACAGCTTCGCCATGGCACACTCTTTCGTGAATGGCCGATGCTGGTCCTTCAGCCAGGCCGCCTTCAGCACGGCGGTCCGGGCCAGTTCGACCTCCATGGCCATGTCCGCCAGTTTGAACTGGATCGCCTGGAACTTGGCGATGGACTTGCCGAACTGGTGCCGCTCCTGGGCGTACTTGAGCGCAGCATCCAGGGCTGCCTGGGCAATGCCCACCGCCATCGCCCCGATGGAGATACGCCCGCCATCCAGCGTGACCATGAACTGCTTGAAGCCGTCGCCGGGGTGACCCAGCAGGTTCTCCCGGGGAATCCGGACGTTGTCGAAGTAGAGCGGCCGGGTATCGGAAGCGTGCAGCCCCATTTTCGTGTACGCCGGCCCCACGGTGAAGCCTTCCGTAGGATTCGGCACGATAAAGGCGCTGATGCCTTTGTGCCCTTTCCCGGGCTCCGTTACCGCCGTGCAGACGATATAGCCGCAGTAGGCCGCATTCGTGATGAACGACTTGGAGCCGTTGAGCACGTAAGCGTCGCCGTCCAGCACGGCGGTCGTTTTGGTGGCCGCCGAATCCGACCCGGCTCCTGCCTCCGTCAGGCCGAACGAGGCCAGGGACTCGGCCTTCGCGGCCGCCGGCAGCCACTTATGCTTCTGCTCTTCGCTGCCGAAATAGTAGACCGGACCCATGCCGATGGAGCAATGCGCCGCCAGGGTGATGCCCAGCGAGGCGTCCGCCCGGCTGATCTCCTCCACCGCCAGGGCGTAGGAAACCGTGTCGCCGCCCATGCCGCCGTATTCTTCAGCGAACGGTATGCCGAAGAGGCCCAGCTGCCCCATCTGCCGGACGATGGTCAGCGGAAACTCCCCCGTTTTGTCACGTTCGCCGGCGCCGGGCGCCACCACCTCGTTGGCGAACTCGCGGGCCATGTCCCGGATCATCGCCTGCTCCTGGCTCAAATCGAAGTTCAGGCTCAAGAGATCCCCTCCCAAAACAGTTGCCTCCGCCTTTTGCTCCGCAAAAGTCTCCCGGCCACCACGGCGACTGACGGAGTCAGTCGCGAAATCGCTCCGGACCCAAATTGCCAGGGAATCAACCAAACGCTCGGTAGGATATTGAGCTATGCGAACCAGTGATCTTCCTCATTATTGGTAGTTATTCGAACGTCCTGGTCGAAATTCCTTCCCCGTGTGACAAAATATGTGGACTCCGTGTGTTAGAGTGTCATATGACAAGTTTGCCGCTCCTCCGTCATACGCATCAGGAAACGGCAGTGGAGGGGATGACGTGTTGGCGGATGACGTATTGAACAAAGCACGGGCACCTGCCCCGGGGCTTGCCATGGCCATTCTGAATGAGGCTGCGGAAACGGCCCGCTCCTATCGGCACGACCCCGGCCGCCCGCTGGTGGGGTACGTCCTGGTTACCATCGACCGGGATTCGATCGACCGGGATTCGATCGACCGGGATTCGATCGAACGGGATTCGACCGACCGGGATGCCGGCGGCAGGGAGTGCGGGCGGACCCACATTTTCCTGGAGAACGGCGAGACACTTACCAGCCGGACGGCGGACGGGTCGTTCTACTACGAGGCCTGGATTGTCACGGACGGACTGCCGGTCAGCCTGGGCGCGTTTAACACGTCCCTCACCGGCGAAGGGACCGCCGGCGCCATCCGGCCGCTTTCGGAACTGGCGACGAACGAGGCCAAAGGGATCCGAATCACGGCGGAACCGTTCGGCGGCAGCCCGTTCGGCCACACCTCGGTGCTAGAAGGCCCCTTGCTCTGGCTGGCGGGCGGGCCGGCCCGGGAGGCCCTGGCGGCGGCCCCGGTCGAGGCCTCGTCTGAGGTCCCGGTCCCCGCATTCGCGAGTCCGCCGGCCCGGGAACCGTGGCCGGGCCAGGGAGCCTGGTCCGGCGAGGGTCAGATCCCGGCCGCGGCGGCGCCCGCCGCCGCCTCCGCACCGCCGGTCGCCACCCAGGTCGTGGACGCCCGGCAGCCTGAGTCCGCGGCCGTTCAGCCCACCGCCGGGCGGTCGGCGGCGGTCAAGATGGAAGAGTTGCGGCTTGAGCCGGCCCCGGCGGAGTCCGGCGCTCCCGCCCCCTCCGCCCCGGGCGTCCTGACACTGAGCGCCCCGCTGGCGGGCCGGCATCCCATGGCGCCCAGGGCCGCCGGCCACGCCGTTCTGCACAAGCATCCCGGCAGCCTGACCATCACCGTGCGGGGGCTGCCCACGCCGCCTTCGCTGGGCCGCGATCCCACCACGGACCGGCCGTTCACCGCCTACCGGGTCTGGCTGATGCAGCAGCGCACCGGGTCGAAGCTCCCCCTTGGTCATTGTGTCCGGGTCTGGGGCGACAACTTCCGGTTCGAAAGCGAAGGCGGCCTGCCGCTGGGCCGCTACGATACCATCGTCATCACCGCCGACGATCGGACCGCCCCCTCGCCCAATCCGGGGGCGCCTCAGGTGCTGGCGGGGTCCTACAACGCCAATTGAAGCCAGTTGCCTCCCGCCTTTTGCTCCGCAAAATTACAGTTGCCTCCCGCCTTTTGCTCCGCAAAAGTCTGCCGGCCACCACGGCGACTGATTTCGTCAGTCGCGGTCTGCCGGCCACCACGGCGACTGATTTCGTCAGTCGCGGTCTGCCGGCCGCTCCGGCGACTGACTCTGTCAGTCGCGAAAAAAAGCCCGGCGGGTCTCTCCCGCCGGGCGGTTTACTATTCCTCGTCGTCGTCGGTAGCCGCCGTTTCGTCGGCGTCCTTGAACATGTCTCGCCACTGCGGAATCGTGATCAGCACGTCCCGGGGCTTGGAGCCCTGGTGCGGGCCGATGAAGCCCCGCTCCTCCATCATGTCGATCAACCGGGCGGCCTTGTTGTAGTTGCACCGGAGCCGCCGCTGCAAGATAGAGACGGAAGCCTGTCCGTGCTCGATGACCACCCGCACCGCCTGCGGGAAAATCGCATCTGCCGCCGAGGAGGCCGGCTCGCCGTTCTCCGCACCGCCGGCGCCGCCGCCCCCACCCCTGGACTTGCCGCCGCTCACATCCACAGCCACCTCTTCGGCCGTGAAGACCGGTTTCGCCTGGTGGGAGACGAACTTGACCAGTTCCTCCACCTCTTTGTCCCCGATAAAGGCGCCCTGGGCCCGCATGGCCTTGGAGAGCCCCGTGGGATGGTAGAGCATGTCGCCCCGGCCCAGCAGCCGCTCCGCCCCGGCGTAGTCCATAATGACCCGGGAGTCGACCTGGGACGAAACGGCAAAGGCAACACGGGACGGAATGTTCGCCTTGATCAGGCCCGTGATCACGTCCACCCGGGGCGACTGGGTCGCGATGACCAGGTGCATGCCGCAGGCACGGGCCATTTGCGCCAGGCGGCAGATGGCGTCTTCCACGTCCACCGGCGCCACCATCATCAGGTCGGCCAGTTCGTCGATGAAAATCACGATAAACGGCAACGGCTTGCGGGGATGCTCCGGGTCCGGCCCGGGGTCGTCCAGGCACATCTGGTTATACTGCTGAATGTTTCGGGCGCCGGAGGCGGCGAACAGCTCGTAGCGGTTCTCCATCTCCTTGACGGCGCCCTTCAGGTACCCCGCCGCTTTCTTCGTGTCGGTGATGACCGGCGCCATCAGGTGCGGGATGCCGTTATACGTCGAGAGTTCGACCATTTTCGGGTCGACCATGAGCATTTTGACTTCGTCCGGCCGGGCCTTAAAGAGAATCGAGCAGATGATGGTATTCATGCAGACCGATTTGCCCGAGCCAGTCGAGCCGGCGATGAGCAGGTGCGGCATTTTCGCCAGGTCGCCCACCACGGGGTTGCCGGCGTTGTCCTTGCCGAAGGCGATCGCCAACCGGGACGGGTTGCCCTGGAACAACGGGGTCTCCATGACTTCCCGCAGGGGCACCGCCAGCCGCTCCTTGTTCGGCACCTCGATGCCGACGGCGGACTTGCCCGGAATCGGCGCCTCAATGCGGATATCCTCCGCCGCCAGCGCCAGCGCCAAGTCGTCGGCCAGCACCGTGAACTTGTTGACCCGCACGCCTTCGCCCGGCTGCAGCTCATAACGGGTGATGGCCGGGCCGGGGCTGATTTCGATGACCCGGGCCTCCACGCCGAAGGTCTTGAGCGTCCGCTCCAGCAGCCCCGCCCGCTCTAGGTGGTCCTGCTTGCTGGCACCCACCTTGATAATCGGCTTGGGCAGCATCTGAATCGTGGGGAGCGTGTACGACCCGCCCAGCTTGTCCGGGTCGACCTGCAACTGCCCCCGGGCGTTCGGCACCAGCTTCACCGTCGGCTTATCCGAAGCGGCCTGCACGGATTTGGCGGCCCTGGCCCCCATGTCGGTGACCTTGTCGTCCCAGGGTGGCGGCTCCGCCCGCCGGATTACCGGCTCGGCCTTCGCCGGATCAGACCCGGTCCCGGGATGCGCGGGCTCCGGGGGCGGCGGGGGAATGCGAATCACCGGCATGTCCGCCATGGGCCCGGCCTTGAGGTCAACCCTGGGTTCAGCCTTGGGGTCTGCTTTCGCGCGCGGACCGATGGTGTTCAGGTCCTCCGACGCGGCCTGCCTGGGCCGCCCGACCAGCGGCTCGGCCGTCCCCTTCGGCTCCTTCGGCTCCTTCTCGCCTTTCGGGCGGGTCGTCACCAGCGTGTAAAAGTCGCCGGCCACGCCTTTCGCGTTCCGGGCGCCGCCCTCCAGCCGCTCTTTCCCCCAGTGAAGCACGCCGCCGAACGTCATCTCCGTATTGAGCACCAGCCCGACCAACATGAAGGCCACCAGCACGACGTAACGCCCGGCGGCGCCAAAAACCGTGGTCAAGGGCCGGGTCAGGGCAAAGCCGATCATGCCGCCACCCAGGCCGTTCAGCGCGTTCTCCCACTCGCCGCCCTGCGGATGCCCGCCGAACGCCCAGAGCTGGAAAACGACCAGAACGCCCAGCATCAGGATCAGCAGGCCGGTGGCCCGCCACCCCCAGGTAAACGGCTGCTTGTGGTAGCGCAGATAAATCAGATGCAGGCCCAGCCAGAAGAGAAAGAGCGCGGCCATCCAGGCCCCGTACCCACCGGCGATGGACCGGAGCCCGCTGCTGATAATGCCGCCGAGCCACCCGCCGCCCCGTCCGGCCAGCGCCAGCACGAAATAGACGCCGGCCGCCGCAAACAGCAGCCCGATGATCTCCTGACGGACATCCGTCCCCTGCGGTCCGACCGGCGCCCTCGCCTGACGGTTCCGCACCCGCCGTTCCTCCACCAGCGAACCCTCCTCGGCGCGAACTCTTGACGTCACGGGTCTTCCCACCTATTGCTAGTTAAGTATACCATAAGACATTGCCGCTGCGGGAGAATTCGGTGTGGTACCCATTGCCTCCCAAAGGAAAATTAGTTGCCTCCCGCCTTTTGCTCGCGACTGACGGAGTCAGTCGCGGTCTGCCGGCCACCGCGGCGACTGACGGAGTCAGTCGCGGTCTGCCGACCACCACGGCGACTGACGGAGTCAGTATAGGGTAGGCCAGCTTCCTCACGGAAACTGGCCCCCGCCCAAACCGGACGTGCGCTATTAACGCATCCGGCTTTCTCTACTGTTGCCCCATTTCAGGGAGTGCC
>DASXVX010000041.1:0-95769 GCA_036504075.1 Symbiobacteriaceae bacterium
CCCAACCAGGCCGCCAACAACTACTCCCAGGAATCCGGCGCCGGCACCGAGCCGATCGTCGCCAGCGGGTCCATGGGCGTCAACAACGGCTGGACCCGCTTTCTCGTGGGCGTCAACATCGAACCCCCCGCCGGCACGCCGACCGGCGAGCGCTTCAAATCCGGGCGCCTCGTCGCTATACCCATGGGCCTCACCTACGACCTCGCCTGGGCCGGTCCGACCCCGACCGAACTCGCCGCCCTCGCCCTGGACGGGACGGTTACGCTCGAGTCCGCCCCCGGCCCGCTGAACAGCCTGCGGTCCACGCCGGACTTCAAGGTCTCCTGGTTCCTGGCGCCTTCCGACTGGGATGCCGTGAAGCGCCCCGGCGGCGCCGTGAATCTGCACCAGGCAACCAGCCTGCCCGGGACCCTGACCGGCTCCACCCCGGTTTCATTGAAACTGGACAGCCTTCCCCCCGACGGCGGGCTGCTCATCGGGGTGATCGACGCCGAGGGCTTGGCCCGCATGGGGAACCTGCCTGAAGCGATCGCCGCCCGGGTGCTGCTGGGCGCCGCCTACGACCCCAAGAAAGCCTTCACCCCGCCCAACGTCACCGAAATGGTCACCCGACCGGACGGCACCAGCGGGCTGGCCAATAACTTCCTGACCATCCCCGTCAAGGCCCCGGTCGATCTGGCCGTGGAAAGTCTCTCCGCCCCGGCCTCGGTCTCCTGCCCGGACAACCGGCCGCCGTTCCCCGTGACCTGGGTCATCCAGAACCGCTCAACCCGGACGGTAGCGTCCATCCCCTATGAGATCCGGGTGACCAATGGGCTGGGCACCCGCCCGTTCGCCCGCACCGGCACTTTCCCGCCGGGCGATACGTCGGGGAGCATGAACGTCCCCCTGCGCACCTGCGGTGGGGTCTACACCGTCACCGTGCGGGTCAACCTGCCGGAGCCGGGCGCGGTAAAGGAGACCGATTACGGGAACAACTCCGCTTCGACGACCACCGCCGTGGATGAGGCGGCCGTGGTTGATGCGGCCAGCCCGGCCGGCGGCAGGGACGACGTCATCATCGTGCCGGACGACTGCCAGGCCAACCCGGACGCCACCAGCCGGCAGCCCTGCCTCAACTATCCGCATTTGATCATTCCTTGATCGGAGGTGAGTCGCGCACATGCCCCGGATACTCGTTGACCCGGAAGAACTGCGGACCCTGAGCGGCGACCTGCGGCGGGCCGCCGACGAGTTGCGGGCCACCGCCCGAAGCTTCCCGCGGGCCATGGACGGACTCGCCTGGGAGTCCCGGCTGGCGGTTGGCATGGACGCACAGGCGTCGGACGCCTGGCGGTCGGCCGAAAACCTGGCCGGCGAGGCGGAAGCCCTGGCCGGCTTCGCGGCCCGGAAAGCGGAGGAGTTTGCCGCCGCCGACCGGGCGGGGGTTGAGGCGATGGCCGGCGTGGCGCAGGCCGCGGCCGTACTGGCGCAAGTGGGTGCATGGGACGCCGGCGGCCGCCTGAGCCAGCTGACGGCCGAAGCGGTGCAGTGGCTGAGGCTGGGCTCGCTCTTTGGGTCCCTGGCCGGGCTGCCGACCATATTCAGCAACCTGGGCTGGCTGCGGCGGCTGATGCCGGAGGCCGAGCCGCCGGCGGGGCCGGACGCGACGCGACTGCCGGATGACGCCGAGGTCAAGTTCATCCAGCGAGTCTACGGCATCGACGAGCAGGGCTACGGACCGCAGACAAAGAAGGCGGTCTGGGACCTGCAGAAGCAGCACGGCATCGAAGTAGACAGCGCGGCGATGATCGGACCGCTCAGTTGGGGCGTCGTCATGGCGGCCTACCGGGAGAAATACGGCATCGCCGCACCGGCGCCAGCCCCGGCGACCCCGGCTCCGGCCGGGGCTGATATGACTTTCCAGGGCGTGGACCTGTCCAAGTACTTCACGCCCGCGGAAGCGAAAGCCCTCAAGTACACCCTGACCAAGGAAGGCCGGGGGTTTACCACCTGCCACAGTTCTGTCTGGTACGAAGGCAAAACGGGCCTCCAGTGGGACGACACGGTGCTGAACTTCGGCATCATCTCCTTCGCCTTTCCGGTCGGCGGCGGCTACGGCGTGATGCACTCCCTGGTCAACGACCCGGCCGCCTTTGCCGAACTGGAGAAACTGGGTCCGCAGTACCTGCACGATCAGTCCGACCTGGCTGGGTTCCGGAAGGCATTCAACTCCGGGTCGGACGGAGCCTTGGCCTGGTTCAAGACCCACGCCATGGCGGACGAGCACCATCTGAAGCCCGAATGGCAAGGGCTGCTGGCCGCCTGGGAGGAGACGGAGCCCAACAAGAAAATCCAGGTCGAAGCGGTGGCAGGCCAGTACATGGCGTCGGCCACCGCCTGGGCAAAGAAGTACGGCATCAAGAGCGAGCGAGGTCTGGCCTTCCTCTTCGATGTCAACGTGCAGCACGGCGACGGCCTGTGCGCGCAATGGGATGCCAGCAAGGGGAAACTGCCGTGGGAACAGTTGGATGAACAGGCCCGGCTGAAAGTAATGCTGCAGGCGGACGATGTGCCTGACAGCATCCGGCGGAAGGCGCCGATTGTAAACGGCGGGGCCGACTTCGAGCGGGAGTGGAACCTGAGCTACGCCCGCCCGTGGAAAAAGGAGGGATGACCGTGCGGCATTTCCGATTGCGTACACTTCTGGTGGCGGTCGCCCTGGTCGCCGGATGCGGCGGGGCTTCCACGCCAGCACCGGCACCGGCGCCCGTGACTCCAACGGAAAAGCCGGACAGGTCCGGGCATTCGCCTGGCCCCCGACATCGTGAGCCAGGACAGTCTGAAGGGCGGCAGCCACGTTTGGCTCCCGCCCTTTCTGAAGTACCGTAGACACGACCGCCGGCGCTATCCGCCCAGCGTCGCCTGGGATGAATCTGCGGGGTGAGCGGACGGTACGGCACAGACCGGGCACGCCTCACAGAACGTGACCCGCTCGCCGAAAACGCCTTTGATGGTCTCAATAGATTCGTCCCATTCATCGGAGGTCCGAGTGTGGACCGTCACCGACCGCGGCGCCAGCGTGATCAGTGCGGAAATCAGCAGGTCTTCATAGTTGACCTCGCTATCCACCATCTCCACCACGAACTCTTCCAGGTACTCGCTGCGGATGGCGTTGCCGTCATCATCAACGAGCTTGAAGGAGCCGCCGGGGCGTATCAGCACGTGGACATGATCCATGCGGGGCTCCTGCACATCGACGAAGTACTTGAGGAGCCGGACAAACTCCCGGTACTCCCGCTCCATGAGGAAGTCGTCCACCGCCCGGTCGACGGCGTCCTCGAGTTCCTCGACATAATCCCGCAACCGGAAGGTGATAAACCCTTCCAGCACCAGCTCATCGCTGGATTCCAGGTAGTCGCGGAGGCGATGGAGAATCTGAGCCTTGCGATTTACCCTGTATACCTGTCCGCTGTCCCCGCCGTGGGTGTTTTCGGCCAGGTTCCGTCCCGAGTACCGGACGATCGTCTCCTGCTCGTCGAGGGCGAAGTAGTAGTAGGTAGACTTGATGATCTTCTTGATCAGGTCCTGTTCCCACTTCTCCACGATGACATCGGAGAGCGCACTGGCTACGGAGTGGCGCACCAGCGCGTCGGTGGCAATCGGGGTGTCCGGATCGTCATCGACCCTACAGTCGAGAAACGCGAAGCTCCCACGGTTCGATTGGCCGATGCGTATATTGACGCCCTCTCCCTGGAGAAACCGAAACTCGTCATCCAGACGCTGGCGAATGGCTTCGATCCCTTCGGCGGTCCCTATCGTGATTGCTTGCACGGCCGTTTCACCCCTTTTGCAGGGATTCGGCTTCGATGCGCTCGAAACCGAAGGCATCTGCCGTACTAGTATATGACCCGCCGCGAAAGAGTTATACGGCAGGGGTGTTCTCAGTTTTCCGCATTTCATCCTTTTCTGGTGATAGTCCGCCAAAAAAATGCCCGCTGCAACCGGGCAGCGGGCAATCGATGCGGTTCGGTCAGACGGCGATGGCTAGGCTGATTCGGCCGCGGACTGGCGATACGCCAATATGGCGAGGACGAAAATCAGCGTCATGACCACGGCCGAGCCGACGCACCACTTGCAGATGGCAATAATGACAAAGAGCTCAAGGTACGTCAGATACGCCGAGAACAGGACGCCGGCCAGCGAAATGCCGAACAGCGCCAGCACGACCAGCGGCTGCTGCTCAGGTCTGGTCAGCGCCAAAGCGGCAAGGACAATGAGCGCCACGTACACGACAGCGCCCAACACGGGAATCGGAATCGGGCCGATCCAGGCATAGGGACTGAGTTGCACCTGGGAACAGCCGCTGCTGCCACTGCAGATCGGCGTGCCGCCGGTCAGGTACTCGAATGCCAGATACACAGAAATGCCCAGGCCGGCAAAACTGAGGGCGAGCAGCCCCTGCAGGGTACGCCGGAGCGTCATGGCTACTTCACCGCCTCTTTAACCGCCTTGACAAAGTCGCCATCCTTTACAAGCTTGCCGTTCACGAGGAAGCTGGGGGTGCCCTCCAGGCGGAGGTTCTCGGCCTCCTTCGACTGCTGCTTGACTCTGGATGAGTACGTGTGGGAGTCGAGGCACTTGTTGAACGCTACCGGCTCCAGGCCCAGCGTGGCGCCGAACTGCTTCAGGCGGCTGAGGACGAAATTGCCCTTGCCCTCGCCGTTCTGGTGCTCATAGAGGTAATCGTGCATCGCCCAGAATTTGCCCTGGTCGCCGGCGCATTCCGCCGCTTCGGCGGCCCACTGAGACTCAGAGCCACCGACGTTGGCATCGACGACGATGAAATGCTTGAAGGTAAACTGCACCTGACCGGAGGTGATCAGCGGCTCCAGCAGGGGCTCCTGCTTCATGTGCGCCACGCCACAGCTCGGACACTGGAAGTCGCCGTATTCGACCAGTTTGACTTTCGCCGAGTCCGGCCCCTTGACGCTTCCTTTGGCGCCCAGTTCGGCGTCCGTCTTGACCGGGCCGGCGGGCGCCGGAACCGAACCGGTGGGCGCCGGAACCGAACCGGCGGTGCCGGAGGGCGTCTTGGACTGGTTAGAGAAGTAGCTGACCCCAATCAGAAGCCCGACGACGACCACAACCGCCGCCACGATCCACCCGATCGGTGAAGTCGCTTTTTTCGGCTGCTTGCGGCCAGGGCTATTCTTACCCATGCTATCGCTCCTTTTGATTGTCGCTCCACATTGATTGTCGCTCCACATTGATTGGCGCTCCACATTGATTGGCGCTCCACAGAATAAAATTCCTTGCCCGATTCGACAATCCCTGCTGAGGCAAATCACTGGAAGCAGGAGCCATTATAACCCGATGGCGCCCGGGCTATCCGCGTGCGCCCGGGGGGACGGCCACCTGACGCTGCCATTCGGTTACGACTGTGATACCATGTTCACATGAAGGAGGCGAAAGCATGGTTCCACTCTACCCCCTGCGGTTGCAGCCGATCTTTAAAGAACGGGTCTGGGGCGGACGGGCGCTGGAAGCGTTTTACGGCAGCGGTCTGCCCGCCGGGGCCATCGGCGAGGCCTGGGTGCTGGGCGAGCACGCCCAGGGCACCAGCGTCGTCACCAACGGCCCGCTGGCCGGGAGCGACCTGACGGCGCTCCGGCTGGCGTACGGCCCGGCGCTGCTGGGCAGCAAGAGCGCGCCGGCGCCCGGCGGCCGGTGCCCGCTGCTGATTAAACTGCTGGACGCCCGGGACGACCTCTCCGTGCAAGTCCACCCGGCGGACGGCGACCCGCGCCTGCCGCCCGGCGAGCCAGGCAAGACGGAAATGTGGTACGTGCTCTCCGCGGATCCCGGCGCCAGCATCGTGTATGGCCTGGCGGAAGGCGTGGATGCGGGGGCGTTCACGAAGGCGGTACGATCGGGTGAGACCATGCGCTGCCTCCGCAAGCTGCGGGTACAGCCCGGCGATGTCTTCTACGTGCCGTCCGGGACCATTCACGCCCTGGGGGCCGGGGTGGTGGTGGCGGAAGTGCAGCAGTCGTCGGACACGGTCTACCGGGTCTACGACTACGACCGGTTGGGGTTGGACGGCAAGCCGCGGGATCTGCACGTGGAACGGGCTCTGGAAGTGACGAGCTATGCGGCGCCGCCGGCAGTCGTCCGGTCGGAAGAACCGCCGCTGAACCGCTGGCAGCCGCTGGTGTGCAGCCCGTATTTCGTCGTGGAACTGGGCCGCTGCGAAACCGCCTGGGAGACCGCCACCGATCCGGGGGGCTTTGAGGCGCTGCTGGTGGTGGAAGGCCAGGGCGCCATCGCCTGGGACGGCGTGGAGGGCAAGATTGGGGCGGAAACGATCGGGAAGGGCGACACCCTGCTGATTCCAGCCGCCCTCCCCGCGTACCGGCTCACCGGCGCCCTGACCGTGCTGCGCTCCCGGCTGCCTTAAGCCCGCACATCTAACCCCACGCAGGCCACGGCTGCCGCCTTGACCGCCTGCAGGAGGGCCTCCGCCGCCGCCGCGTCCCCTCCCAGCACGGAGACGTAGACTTTCAGCTTCGGCTCCGTGCCGGACGGCCGGACCATGACGAATCCCCCGTCAGCAAAGCGATAGTGCAGCACGTTGGCCCTGCCCAGGGCCAGCGGGTAGGTCTGGCCCGATGCCGTCTCCCGCCCGGCGCCGACCAGGTAATCGTCGGCGAAGGCCACGGGGACCGGGCCAAACGCGGCGGGCGGATGCGAGCGGAGGCGGTCCATCAGACCGGCGATCTGATGCTGGCCGTCTTTGCCCGGCAGGTGGACGTTGTGCTGCTCCTCCCGGAAGTGCCCATACTGGCGCCAGAGCCGGGCGAGCGCATCGATCAGCGTGCCTCCGGCGGCCTTGTGCCAGGCAGCGGCTTCTGCCACCAGCAAGGCCGCCATCACCGCGTCCTTGTCCCGGACGAATGGGGCGCCCAGGTAGCCGTAGCTCTCCTCGAAGCCGAAGAGGAACGTGTGCCGGCCGGTCTCTTCGAATTCCCGGATCAGGTCGCCGATGAACTTGAAGCCAATGTGCGTCTGCAGCAGGGTCACGCCGCGCTCCGCGCAGAGCCCGGCGACCAGGTTCGATGTGGCGATCGACTTGACGACCGCCCCGTTCTCCGGCAAATCGCCCCGGGCGACCCGGGACGCGAGCAGGTAGTCCACCAGCAGCGCCCCGATCTCGTTGCCGGAGAGCAGCCGGTAAGTGGCGCCGTCGCGGGCCATGACCCCGAGCCGGTCGGCATCCGGGTCGGTGGCTAGAATCACGTCCGGCTGCTCGTGGGCCGCCTCGGCCAGGGCCAGGGCGTACACGTCCGGCTCTTCCGGGTTCGGCGTGCGCACCGTGGCGAAGTCCGGGTCGGGTTCCGCCTGCGCCGCCACCACCCGAACCCGGTAGCCTGCCTCCGTGAGCGCCTGCCGGACCGGCATCAGCCCGGTGCCGTGCAGCGGCGTGTAGAGAATCCGGCAGGCGGCCCGTTGCGCGGGCGTGGTGGTCACCAGTCCCAGCAACCGGTCCAGGTAGGCCCGGTCGACCTCGGGCTCCACCGGCATCAGCAGCCCCTGCGCCCGGGCCTCCTCCTCCGGCAGGGGTTCCAGCGTGGTAATGTCCGCCACGCCCGCCATGCAGACCGCAATCGCCGCCGACCGGTCCGGGGGCATCTGCCCGCCGTCCTCCCAGTAGACCTTGTACCCGTTGTACGCCGGCGGGTTGTGACTGGCCGTGATCACAATGCCGGCGATGGCCGCGAGTTCCCGCACGGCAAACGAAAGCATGGGCGTCGGGCGCAGCTCCGGCCACAGGTATGCCCGCACACCCAGGGCGTTCAGCATCAGCGCCGCCTCCCGGGCGAACTCCGGGGAGCACCGCCGGTTGTCGTAGGCGATCACCACGCCGCGCTGCCGGGCCTCGTCGCCGAACCGCTGGATATACGCCCCCAGACCGTAGGCGGCCTGGCGCACCGTGTACCGGTTCATCCGGTTCGTGCCGGCGCCGATCACCCCCCGGAGTCCGCCGGTGCCAAACTCCAGATCCTTATAGAACCGATCTTCGATGGCCTTTTGGTCGCCGACGATCGCCGCCAGTTCCGCCCGGATCGTTTCGTCAAAGTAAGGATCCCGCGACCAGGCCAGGTACAGGTCCCTGCTTCTGTTCAAACCGCCAACTCCTCGCCCGGAAAACGTCAGGGGCCGTAGCCTTATAGCTACGGCCCCTGACCGTCCGCAAGAACCTGGCTGGCCCCGCACATCTGCGCTTACTCGTGCCCAAGTCGCTCCGCCACGATGGCTGCGATCCGATTCGGCGTCGCCCAGGCTTCCGGATCGAACTCCGCCGGGGAGAACCCCGTGCCAAGCTCCTCGTCCAGCGCCACCATGAGCTCCACGGTGCCAAACGAATCGATCAGCCCCGTCTCGTAGAGGTGGACGTCCGGATTCCGGAGCACTTCCTCGTCCTTCGCCACCCGGGCGATTACCTGCAGCACCTGCTCACGTATGCTCATGCCTGAACCCTCGCTTCTGTAGATAAGGTTGGTCCGGTCATTCCGTCGGGCATCGTTTTTCGCCGCAGATTCCGCAGATGGCGCGGATGACCCGGTAAAGCAGTCTTGCCCTGGGCGTCCTGGATTCCGATGGCGCTATGGTCGACCCATTCGGTAATGATCAATAATAGATGTATATTAATTCCATATCTGCGTAATCCGCGTCATCTGCGGCTGAAAATGGTTCCAGGAGGCCGGAAATCCCCGCTGACTTCAAAACAGCCGCCCAGAAAAAATCAGCAACCCGAAGCAGACGGCCTGGACCGTCACCGCCACGCCCAGCCACTTCCAGACCGGGCCCACGCCCCAGAGCTTACGCTGCTTGTTCCAGCGGCTCAGGTAGTCGAAGCCGATGATCAGCCCGGCATGGTAAAAGCCATAGACGATATAGTGCGCCTGCAGCCCGTGCCAGAAACCCATCAGCCCCATGGAGATGATAAAGCCCAGGTACGAAATCAGGTACTTGTTGGCGAACAGCTTCCGGCGGGTGGCCCACATGACGAACCGCATGTAGACGTGGTCCCGGAACCACCAGGAGAGACTGATATGCCACCGGTTCCAGAAGTCCCGGATGTTCTGGCTGATGAAAGGCCGGTCGAAGTTCTCCGGGCTGTGCACCCCGAAGAGGTAGCTAACCCCCACGGCGAAGGCGCTGTAGCCGGCGAAGTCAAAGAACAGGTAAAGACTATAGGCGTACATGTAGGAGACCGCCGGCCAGAAGCCATGCACGACCGCCAGCTTATCCATCCAGTGCAGTTTGATCAGGAACGCAATAATGAACTTGTAGAGGAACCCTCGGAAAATGCGCTGGACTGCCAGGTCCAGGTCCTGCAGGTACTCCGCCCGGGTCCGCTTCCGCTCCCAGTCTGTCAGGAACCGCTTGTACCGGTCGATCGGCCCGGAGGCGACGGTGGGGAAAAAGAGCAGAAAGAGCCAGAACTCCCCCAGGTTGATCCGCTTGATCAGCCCGTCCTGAATGCCGAAGATCACATCCAGGCTCCGGAACGTCAGATACGAAATGCCCAGAAAGCCGATGAGATTCGCCCCGTGCGGCAGCAACTTCACGCCGGCCAGCGGCAGCACGCCGAGCACGACGGCCACGCTGCCCAGCCAGCGGGGCCACAGCGCCCGGACCCGGACCAGGCTGAACGCCTTGACCAGCGCCCCCATATAGAGTCCGTAGGCCAGCAGCAGCCAGAACTGCCGGGCCGCGATCTCCAGGTCCACCTGAAAGACCGCCCCATACTGCAGGGCCAGCATGAGCACGCACGCCATCGCCACGAACCAGCGGGAGAGCCGGCCCGAGAGTCCCAGCAAAATGGCTGGAATCGCACCGTAAAGCAAGAAGCCGAAATACGTGAACGAGGCGTACGGCGTCATGACAGCATCTCCCCCAGTTTCCGCCGGTCGGCCTTGCCGTTCGGCGTCATGGGGAACGAATCCAGGCAGAAGCACTTCCGGGGCAGCATGTAGGCCGGCAACCGCTCGCCCAGTCCCTGCCGGACCCACTGCGCTACGGCGAAGTCGCTGCCTTCCGGCCGCTCGGCGAAGACCACAAAGGCGGCCAGCCACTCGGCCTGGCCATCCCTGGTCGCCGGCAGCACCACGGCATCCTCCACGCCCGGCAGGGACCGCAGGTGCGACTCGATGTCGCCCAGCTCGATCCGGTAACCGTGCAGCTTGATTTGAAAGTCCATCCGGCCTTCGAAGAACAGCAGGCCGTCCCGGTAGCGGCCCCAGTCGCCGGTCCGGTAAGCCCGGGCACTGTCCAGTTGGAAGAACGCCCGGGCCGTTTGCTCCGGGTTGTTCAGGTAGCCCGGGCTCACGTTCTCCCCGGCGATGACGATCTCCCCCCGCTCCCCGTCCGGGACCGGCCGGCCAGCTTCGCCCAGCACCAGCACTCGGGTACCCGGCTTCGGGTACCCCACCGGCAGGGGGTTGTAGCGCGCCAGCACCGCCTGGTCCACCCGGACCGAGGTCGTGGCCACCGTCGCCTCGGTGGGGCCGTAGGTATTCCAGACCTCGGCGCCGGGGAAGCGCTCCAGCAGCCGGGCCGCCGCATCCGGCGGCAGCGTCTCCCCGCAGAACCAGAACCGCCGAACCGCGGGCAGCATGGCCCGATCAAACGTGCGCTCCGCCAGGCACATGCCAGCGAACGACGGCGTCGAGACCCAGGTGGTCACGCCGGAGCCGGCCAGCACACTGAACAGCCGGCGGGGGTTCTCGATCACCGGCTTCTCCAGGGAAAAGAGCGTCCCGCCGGTCGCCAGGGAGAGGTACAGATCCATCACCGACAGGTCGAACGAGAACGGCGCCTGGTTCAGAAAGGTCTCCCCGCCCTCAAAACGATGTTCCCCGAGCGTCCAGTTCACAAACGACTCCAGGCAGGAGCGGGTAATCTGCACCCCTTTGGGCTCCCCGGTGCTGCCCGACGTGTAAATGATGTAGAAGACGTCGTCCGGCCCGACCCAGCCGGTCTCGTCCGGCCGGCCGCCGGGAAGACCGGCGGGCAGGTCATTCGCCTCTAGCACCCGCCGGGCGCCCGCAGACGCGACAATCCGGCGGACCCGGTCCTCCGGAATGGAAAGGTCCACCGGGACATAGGGGCGGCCCGCCTTCACCGCGGCCAGGAAAGCCACGAGCATTTCCGGTTCCTTGTGGCCGCGTACCACCACGGGAGTCCGATCGGCGCCGTCCTCCGCCAGCAGCCGGGCTGCCAGTTCGTCGGAACGGAGCCACAGGTCCGCGTAGGCGAGGGAGCGGCCGCCGCTCACGTGCGCCGGCCGGTCAGGCGCCTCCAGTGCCCAGCGCTGGATGTGCTGCAGCATGGTCATCTGTCATCCACCTTGCGCCCTAAAAGTTGGTGTAAATGAACTGGGCGTGATTGTCGCCACCTGTATAGAGGTAGAACAACACGATGAGAACGGTGACGTACGTGAACACCCGCAGGGTGGTTTCAACGATTGGCAGCCGGTAGACGGTCGTGACGGAACTGATCCAGTGTCTGAGCAATTTGCACCGCCCCCTTCCAGCCGGGATGCCACGGGTCGCGCATGAAACCGGGCTCGTACTCCCGATTGCCGAAGTCCGCCACCGGGAAGCCGGACGCCCGGATCTGAGCAGCCACCCGCTGGTAGTAGGCCTGCCGGTCGGTGACCGCATGGCCCTTGTAGTCATAATACGACCCCAGCACCGGCAGCGAAACAAAAAGCGGTTTGACATGTAACTCCGCTAACGCATCCAGCACCAGCGCCAGGTCGGCGTACTCCGAGGAGTTCAGCCAGGTCTCCTGCCGGGCCGAGTCTTTCAGGTCCTGCAGGTTCGGCGCCACGTATTTGGCGTAGTAGTCATCGTGGATGCCGAATCCGTTACTGACCGTCTGCGTTTGGGCGTCGCGCCCCGCCCGCTCCAACAAGCCGGCCCAGTCCAGCACCGCGGGCTTGACCGCCCGGGGCACGGGCTTCAGCTTTCGGTCCCGAATGTGCCGGAAAAGGTCGACCTGGTCCTTGAGCCGCAGGTACTGCAGGGCGATGCGGCCCAGCGGCCAGGCGGCGGCGTACCGGATTCGCCCCCTGGTGTCGCCGGCGGCCAGCGCCTGCAGCGCCACCTTGAGCAAGGCGTCGTCGGTGCCCGGCGAGCCCAGGTCCAACAGCCGCCTTGCCGCCCGTTGCTTCAGGCCCGGCGACAGCTTGGCCAGAAACGCAAACTCGTAGGCCTGCACCAGCGAGAAATTCTTCTGATAGGCCTTGTCCGCAATTCGCTTGCTAAACCACGAAGGGGAGATAAACAATGCGACTTCCTTCCCCTTCAGTTCATCATCCATCGCCGAGATCGTCAGAAAGTTATGGATCGACTGCCGATACCCGCTCCCGATGGTATAGACGGAAAAACCGCTCGGTTCGGCCGCGAAGAGCCGGGCCGCGTGGTAGTCGTCTTGAAAGGTGAGTTCGGACGAGCCCATCAGCACCAAAAGGTCGGGCCGCTGGAATGCCCGGCTGTTGAGCGCCAGGCCCTTGACCACCTCGTCGTCCCCGGAGGTGGCCAACCGGTCCACGTAACCGGCCTCCAACCGGTCCAATCCGACGTGCACGAGCCCAAAAAGGAACCCAAACAAGAGCAAAGCTGAGAGCGCTGCCCTGAGACTCTTTAAAGGAAGGGCAGGTTGTACCGGCCACGTTGGCGCCACTTTTCGTTGATACACCTTGCGCCCCCCTGAGATTGATAGCGATACTGTTTCGCCTGCTCCGGCGAGATTCCCTTCGTCATTCGGCATATTTCGACATCCACTCTTGGGCTGTAGACCGGGGCGGGTGCGCGCCCTACCCTTCACCTTTCGCCCCTCCTGTCCATAAGAATGGAAGGGGGTCCATGACCCCTAGTCGTCGAACAGAGGGGCTGATCTGATTGGCGCGGCGCGAGAACTTTCTCGAGGACTTGCTGAAGGACCTGGAGGAGAAGTGTGTCTCCTTCCACCTGGTCAGCAACACCCAGATTACCGGCTTCGTCCAGGACGTGGAGGACGGCGTCGTGACGCTGTTCGTCTCCGGAAAGACCGTGTATCTTGTGGCCGGCAAGATTGAATGGTTCCAGGAAGCCGAAGGCGCCGCCTGCTAAAACTCGTGCGGAACCGCCCGATAGGCACAAACGAGCCATCCTGCTTTCAGGATGGCTCGTTTCGCGCGCAGGTTCAAATGGCGTAATCCCCGACGAAGACCTGCAAGTTCCGGGGGGTGACGAAGACCGAGTCCCCCACCTTGAGCCCCAGCTCCCGGAAGCGCTCCCGGGTCACCTCCGCCTCCAGCGGGGCCCCCGTCTCAACGCCGGTCAGCTCCAGCCGCACCACCGGGCCCACGGCCCGCACGTGGGCGATGACCGCCTCCGTCGCCCGGCCGTCCTGGCTGGTGGACGCCACATCCAGGTCGTGGGGCCGGGCATACCCGACTGCCGGCATGTCCTGTGCGCCGGCGTGCTGCGGCACCGCCACGTTCAGCGCCCCGATCTGCGCCTCCCCCTGGTGGACCCGCCCGTGGAAGAGGTTTACGCTGCCCAGGAACTGGTAGACGAACGGGTTGGCCGGATGGTCGTAAACCTCCTCCGGCGTGCCGACCTGCTCGATTTTGCCTTTGTTCATGACCACGACCTTGTCCGCCACCTCCAACGCTTCCTCCTGGTCGTGGGTGACAAACAGGCTGGTGACGTGCAGTTCGTTATGCAGGCTGCGGAGCCACCGGCGCAATTCCAGCCGGACCTTGGCGTCCAGGGCGCCGAACGGCTCGTCCAGCAGAAGCACGCCGGGTTCCGTGGCCAGCGCCCGAGCCAGGGCGACCCGCTGGCGCTGGCCCCCGGAAAGCTGCGGCGGATACCGGGCGGCCACCCAATCCAGCTGCACCAGGTGCAGCAACTCGGCCACCCGCCGGCGGATGTCGGCCTCGGGCGGGCGCTCCCGGCGGGGCCGGACCCGGAGGCCGAAGGCGATGTTCTCGAAGACCGTCATGTGCCGGAACAGGGCGTAATGCTGAAAGACGAAGCCCACATTCCGGTCCCGGGGGCTCCGCTCCGTGGCGTCCTCCCCGTGAAAGAGAATCGTGCCGCCGTCCGCGGCTTCCAGGCCGGCGATAATCCGCAGCAGCGTGGTCTTCCCGGAGCCAGAGGGGCCGACCAAGGCGACCAGCTCGCCGGTGGGGACTTCCAGGTTGATCTCTTCCAGCGCCGCGAACTTGCCGAAGCGTTTGGTCACACCACGCACTTCAATCCCCACGTCAGGTCCCCTCCTCATCCGCCGGTTCGTCCACCACCGTCATCAGCCGCTGCTGCTGCCACTCGGCAACGCACTTGACCACCAGCGTCACCAGCGCCAGGAGCACCAGCAGCGAGGCGACGGCGAACGCGCCGGCAAACTGGTATTCGTTATAGAGAATCTCCACATGCAGCGACATGGTGTTGGTCAGCCCGCGGATGTGGCCCGACACCACCGACACGGCCCCGAACTCGCCCATGGCCCGTGCGTTGCACAGGATGATGCCGTACAGCAGGCCCCACTTGATATTCGGCAGCGTGACCCGCCGGAAGATTTGCCAGCCGTTGGCCCCGAGCACCATGGCCGCCTCTTCTTCCTCCATGCCCTGCGCCTGCATGAGCGGAATCAGGGTCCGGGCCACGAAGGGAAAGGTCACAAACGTGGTCGCCAGGATAATGCCCGGCAGGGCGAAGAGAATGCGGATGGAGTGGGCGATCAGCCATGGCCCGAATATGCCCCGTGAGCCGAAGAGCAGCACGAAAATGAGCCCGGAAATGACCGGCGACACGGCAAACGGCAGGTCGATCAGCGTGATCAAAAGCTGTTTGCCGCGAAAGTCGAACTTGGTTACAGCCCAGGCGGCCGCCACGCCGAAGACCGTGTTCAGCGGCACGGCGATCGCCGCCGCGAGCAACGTGAGCTTGATCGCCGACCAGGCATCCGGGTCGCTGATCGCTGCCCAGTAGGCACCCACCCCTTTGGCCAGCCCGGCGGCAAAGACGGCGACCAGCGGCAGCACCAGAAAGACGCCGACAAAGAGCAGGGCCAGGGCGATGAGCAGCCAGCGCGCGACCGGCGGGTCGCTGCGGGCAAATCGGGCGTCCGTCACCTGGGCCGACCGCAAGATCGTTTCCTGAGACATGGCGCTTCCTCCTCTCCGCCGGTCACGCTGCGCTGCGCTTCACGCTCCACCACTGCAACAGATTGATCACCAGCAGCAAGGCAAAGGAGACCGCCAGCATCACCACCGCAATGGCCGTGGCCCCGGCATAGTCAAACTGCTCCAGGCGGGTCACGATCAGCAAAGTGGCGATCTCCGTCTTCATCGGCATGTTGCCGGAGATGAAAACCACCGACCCGTACTCGCCGATCGCCCGGGCAAAGGCGAGCGCAAAGCCGGTCAGCACCGGCGGCACCAGCGCCGGCAGAATCACCCGGCGAAACGTCTGCAGCCGGCCGGCGCCGAGCGTGGCCGCCGCCTCTTCCAGTTCGGCGTCCAGGTCCTGCAGCACCGGCTGAATCGTCCGGACGACGAACGGCAGGCCAATGAACGTCAGGGCGATGATAATACCCAGCGGCGTAAAGGCCACCTTGATGCCTGCCGCCTCCAGATACCGGCCGAGCCAGCCGGTTTTGGCAAAGACCGCCGTCAGCGCCAGGCCGCCCACCGAAGTGGGCAGGGCGAAGGGCAGGTCCACCAGGCCGTCGACCAGCCGCCGGCCGGGAAAGGGGTACCGTTCCAACACCCAGGCCAGCAGCAGCCCGAACACCGCATTGATAAGTGCGGCGGTCAGCGATGCAAAGAGCGTAAGCCGGTAAGCCGCCACGGCCCGCGGGTCCAGAACCACGGCCCAGAACCGGTCCCACGACATGGTCGCCGTCTTGAAGAAAATCGTGGAGAGCGGAATCAGCACCAGGAGGCCGACGTACGTCAACGTATAGCCCAGGGTTAATCCAAAGCCCGGCAATGCCCGATGCTTGACCATGCCTGTCATCCTTTATCCCCGCGCCCTACTTGGCCGGTTTGTAGATCTGATCGAAATTCCCGCCGTCGGTAAAGTGGGTCTGCTGCGCCTTCAGCCAGCCGCCGAAGAGCTCATCGACCGTGAACAGGGCGACTTTGGGGAACTGCCGGCTGTACTTGTCCGCCACCTTTGCAAGGCGCGGGCGGTAGTAGTTTTTCGCGGCGATCTCCTGCCCCTGCTCTGTGTACAGGTATTCCAGGTAGGCTTTGGCGACCTCGGCGGTGCCATGCCGCTCCGCCACCTTGTCCACCACGGTCACCGGCGGTTCAGCCAGGATGCTGACGGACGGCACCACCAGCTCCAGCTTGTCCTTGCCCAGTTCGTTCAGCGCCAGGAACGCCTCGTTCTCCCAGGCGATAAGCACATCGCCGATGTTCCGCTCCACAAAGGTGGTGGTGGCGCCCCGGGCCCCGGAATCCAGCACGGCCACGTTCTTGTAAAGCTTGGCCACGAACTCCCGGGCGGTCTTGTCGCTGCCGCCGGGCTGCTTGAGGGCGTAGCCCCACGCCGCCAGGTAGTTCCACCGGGCGCCGCCCGAGGTCTTCGGGTTCGGCGTAATGACGGCGACGCCGGGTTTGATCAGGTCGTCCCAGTCCTTGATGGACTTCGGGTTGCCCTTGCGGACCAGGAACACGATGGTCGACGTGTACGGAGCGCTGTTATTCGGCAGGCGGCTCTGCCAGTTGGCCGGAATCAGGCCGACCTGGGCCAAGGCGTCCACGTCGTAACCGAGGGCCAGGGTGGCGACATCGGCCTCCAGCCCGTCGATGATGGCCCGGGCCTGGGTACCGGACCCGCCGTGAGATTGCCGATAGGTGACGGTCTGGCCGGTCTTATCCTTCCAATAGGCGCTGAAGGCCGTGTTGAAGTCCTTGTAAAGCTCCCGGGTCGGATCATAGGAGACGTTCAGCAACGCCACTGGGGGTTTCGCGGCCGGGACGGCAGGGGCCGGAGCCACCGGCTTCGTCTCGGCGGCGCTGCCTGCGCAGCCCGCCAGTATCGCTGCGAGACCCACCGCTGCCACCAGACGAGTCCAGGTGCTGCGGATTGTCCGCTGCCTGATCCAATGATTCATGGGTGATTCCTCCTGCGTTTGGCGTCTATGAGAAACAGTAGCCCCGCTCCCGGGCTGGGAACGGGGCCTCTGGTTGTCCAGTCAGCCCGAGTGAACCGTATTCACGGTTTGACATCGCACTTTCTCCAGCCGCTCGATCTGGACGACTTTGCCCTCGTGGAGCACCAGCTGGACGTGTCCGTGCCGAATCTGGCGAAGGGAAGCCAGCGTGGCCCGCAGTACACGCTCTTCATCGGGAGTCACATCGGGGAATGGTTGTTTCGGTGCCTCTGGCATTTTGCTACCCTCCCGGAATAACTTGTGACGGATCATATCAGGTTTAATCCACATATGTCAATCGGATTACTTGGATTTTTATTCAAAGCGTAATCTGGAGATTAGTCTCTGACATTGGTGCTTGACGGCCATACGGGATGGTGATAGTTTTATTCCAATGTAATCTTATCGGATTATACTAGTTTACAACGATCACCAATCTCGGGGAGGAATATAACAGATGAGCGGGTTGACTCTCTGGTTCACCGGCCTGTCAGGGGCGGGCAAGTCCACCATTGCCAACATTGTGGAGCGGAAGCTCCGGGAGCAGGGCGAGCAGGTCGAAGTGCTGGACGGCGACGAGGTGCGGGAACACCTGAGCAAGGGGCTGGGCTTCTCCCGGGAAGACCGGGACACCAACATCCGCCGCATCGGCTACGTGGCCAAGCTGCTCACCCGCAACGGCGTGGTGGCGATTACGGCGGCCATCTCCCCCTACCGGGAGACCCGGGCGGAAATGCGGGCGGCCATCGGCCGGCAGCGGTTCGTCGAGATCTACGTCGGGACGCCGCTGGAAGTCTGCGCCGAGCGGGACGTCAAGGGCCTCTATAAGAAGGCGCTGGCCGGCGAGATCGCCCATTTCACCGGCGTCTCCGACCCCTACGAGCCGCCTCTGGAGCCGGAAATCAGCATCGCCACCGTGGGCGAAACGCCGGCGGAGAGCGCCGGCCGGGTGCTGGACTACCTGGCCGCTCACGGCTACCTGCAGCCTGCCCGGACGGTCAGCTAAGGAGGGAACCCACCCATGCCCGCCATTACTGCGGAAAGCATCCGGGCCGCCGCCCTGGAGCTGGCGGAAGCCTCGCCGGAGGCGATCGTTCGGTGGGCCATCGAGCGGTATGCGCCCCGGGCCGCCCTCACGTGCAGCTTCAGCGGCGCCGGGGTGGTGCTGGCGCACATGATCGCCCGGCTGGCGCCGGAGACGCCGGTCATCTTCCTGGACACGGGCTACCACTTCCCCGAGACGCTGGCGTTTAAGGATGCGTTTGTTAAGCAGTACGGCCTGAATCTGGTCGAAATCCACCCCCTTTTCGTGAAACCGGCCGAGCCGACCTATCAGACCGACCCGGACCACTGCTGCCACCTGCGCAAGGTGGAGCCCATGATCCGGGCGGTGGCAGACCTGGACGGCTGGATTACCGCCCTGCGGCGCGACCAGTCCGACACCCGGGCGGAGATCGACGTGGTGGAATACCACGAGACCCCCGGCGGCCGGCCGCTGGCCAAAGTGCTGCCGCTGGCCCGGTGGACCCGCAAGGAGGTCTGGACCTACATCACCGAGCAGGCGATTCCCTACCACCCCATGCTGGACCAGGGCTACAAGTCCATCGGCTGCTGGCCCTGCACCCGCCCGGTCGGGGCCGGCGAAGCGGAGCGGGCGGGCCGCTGGGCCGGTACCGGCAAGACCGAATGCGGGCTCCACACGTTTACGAAGCGGACGTAACGCAATTCTTTGGAGGTAATTCCCATGTCCATCGCACCCCACGGCGGCGAGCTGGTCCAGCGGCTGGTGCCGGCGGCCGAACTGCCTGAAGCGATCAAGCGGGCCGAGTCCCTGCCTGCCGTCACCCTCTCCCCCTGGTCCGTCTCCGACCTGGATCTGATCGCCATTGGCGGTTTCAGCCCGCTCACCGGCTTCCTCGGCGCCGCCGACTACCGCTCGGTGGTCCGGGAGATGCGGCTGCAGAACGGCCTGGTCTGGCCGATTCCCGTCACGCTGCCGGTCACCGCTGCTGTCGCCGCCAGCCTGACTCCCGGCCAGACCGTCGCCCTGCGGGACGAAGACGGCCGGCTGCTCGGCACGCTGGCTCTGACCGAAGCCTACACCTACGACAAGGACGAAGAAGCCCGCCAGGTCTACAAGACCACCGACCCCGCCCACCCGGGCGTGGCCAAGCTACTGGCCCAGGGCGAGGTGCTGCTGGCCGGCGACGTGCAGGTCTTCGGGCGCCCGGCCAACGCCTTCCCGGAACTCCCCGACGAGCCGGCCAAGGCCCGAGCGCTCTTCGCCGAGCGGGGCTGGAAGCGGGTGGTGGCGTTCCAGACTCGCAATCCGGTCCACCGGGCGCACGAATATATCCAGAAGGCCGCACTCGAGATTGTGGACGGCCTCTTCCTCCAGCCGCTGGTCGGGCAGACCAAGGGCGACGACATTCCGGCCGACGTCCGGGTCGTGAGCTACCAGGTGCTGCTGGAGCGCTACTACCCCGCCAACCGGGTCATTCTCGGCGCCTACCCGGCGGCCATGCGCTACGCCGGGCCGCGAGAGGCCATACTGCACGCCCTGGTCCGCAAGAACTACGGCTGCACCCACTTCATCGTGGGGCGCGACCATGCCGGCGTGGGCAACTACTACGGCACCTACGACGCCCAGCGGATTTTCGATGAGTTTGCGCCGACCGACCTGGGCATTACCCCGCTCTTCTTCGAGCACACCTTCTACTGCAACGAGTGCGGCGGCATGGCCTCCGCCAAGACTTGCCCGCACCCGCCTTCGTCGCATCTGACGCTCTCCGGAACCAAGGTTCGTGACCTGCTCCGCTCGGGCCAGGTGCCGCCGCCTGAGTTCACCCGCCCGGAAGTGGCCCGGGTGCTCGCTGACGCCATGGCCGATCCGGCCGCCGACTAGCTGCGCAAGGAGGGGACCGCCGTGGGGGAGCTACCAACTAAAGAGAATCCCGCCCAGCGGGCGACGCGGGTCAAGCGGGAGAAGAGTTTTCTTGATCTCCTGCCCGACATCGACCGGTACGCTCGGGAAGGGTTTACGTCCATTGAAAAGGATGACCTGGAGATTCGCTTCCGGTCGTGGGGCCTATACACCCAGGGCGACGGCCAGGGCGTGCGGGGCAGCAACGTGCCGCTGTTCCTGCTGCGGATTCGCATCCCCGGCGGTCAACTCTGGTCGCACCAGGTCCGGACCATCGCCGATATCTCCGAGCGCTACGCGCAGTCCACGCTGGACATTACCGACCGGCAGAACGCCCAGCTGCACTACATCCGGATCGAAGATGTGCCCACGATTTTCGGGAAGCTCTGGCAGGCCGGCATGACCAGCCAGGCCGCGTGCGGCGACCTGGTCCGCAACGTGACCACCTGCCCCCTGGCCGGTCTGCAGCATGGCGAACTGATCGACCCGCTGCCGTTCGTCCGGGACGTGGACCGGCTGATGCTGGGCAATCCCGTCTTCGCCGACCTGCCCCGGAAGTTCAAGCTGACGATCACCGGCTGCCCGTCCTGGTGCTCGCTCCCGGAAATCAACGACATCGGGCTCACCGCTATCGCCCGCCGCCGGGGGCAGGGGAATCAGGGTTGGCAGGATGAAGTCGGGTTCAGCCTGCGGGTCGGCGGCGGCCTGGCCTCCCGCCCGCACCTGGCCCGGCGGCTGAACGTCTTCATCCAGACCCATCAGGTGCTGGATGTGGTGCAGGCCGCCACCGCCCTCTTCCGGGATTCGGACATCCTCCGGGAGAACCGGTCCAAGGCCCGGCTCAAGTTCCTGTTCCTCGACCACGGCTGGGACGAGGAGCGGTTCGTCGCCGAACTGGAGCGCCGGCTGGGGTACAAGCTGGCCCCGGCAGCGCCGGAGGAGCCGCCCCGGGAGACGCATCGGGATCACCTCGGCATCCACTCCCAGAAGCAGCCGGGGCTGTCGTACGCCGGCTTCGCCGTCCCGGGCGGGCGGCTGACGCCCGGTCAGTACCGGGACCTGGCGAACCTGGCGGACGCCTACGGCGACGGCAACTTGCGGCAGACGGTCCAGCAGAACATCATCATCACGGGCCTGCAAACGGACCGGCTCCCGGCCTTCGAGACGGCCGCGGCCGCCACCGGGCTGTCCCTGGCGCCGTCCACGTTTCTGCGGGGCACGGTGGCCTGCACCGGCATCCAGTACTGCAAGTTCGCGCTGACCGAGACCAAAGCGTTCAGTACCACTCTGATTGCGGACCTGGAGCGGCGGCTGCCGGACTTCGCCCATGGGATCAAGATCCACATTAACGGCTGCCCCAACTCGTGCGGCCAGCACTGGATCGCCGATATCGGGCTGCAGGGCGTCCGAGTGAAGGCGGGCGAGGAGACCGTCGACGGCTACGAGTTCTTTCTCGGCGGCGGGGTGGCCGGGCAGGCGGACATCGCCCGGCGAGTGCCGTACCGGACGGCTGCCGCCGATGTGCCGGCCGCCGTGGAGCGGCTGCTGCTGGGATTCATGGGCGGGCGGGACGAAGGCGAGCTGTTCCAGGACTTCTGCCGCCGCCAGACGCCGGACGAACTGAAGGCGCTGCTAGCCGGTGTGGCACCGGGCGCCGGGGTGACGGAGGCGGCGGATTGATGAGCGGGGAGGTTTTGCAGCGATGACCAAGCCGTATTTCCCCATCTCCCTCGACCTGACGGGTAGGCGCTGCCTGATCATCGGCGGGGGCCACGAAGCGCTCGGCAAGGCCCGGAGCCTTCTGGAGGCCGGGGCGCAGGTCCATGTGATCAGCCCGGTCTTCCTGCCCGAGTTCGCCGACCTGGCCGGCGCCGGCAAGATTACCCGGAGCTTCAGCACCTGCCGGCCCGGCTGCCTGAAAGGCCACTTCCTGGCGTTCGCCTGCACGTCGTCCGAAGAGATCAACCAGGAGATTGCCGAGGAGGCGCGCCGGTTCGGCGTGCTGCTGAACGTGGTGGACAAGCCGGACCGGTGCGACTTTATCATGCCGGCGGTGACCCGCCATGGGAGCCTGACCTTCGCCGTGTCCACTGGCGGCAAGAGCCCGGCCTTCGCCCGCCGGATCAAGGAGGAACTGGCGGCGCAGTACGGCGCCGGCCATTCGGATTTCCTGGACCTGCTCGGCGACCTCCGCCCCCTGATCCTGGCCACCAGCCTTTCCGTCCAGCGGCGCGGGGAACTCTTCACCCGCATCGTCCGCTCGGAGGCGCTCGAACGTTTGCAGGCCGGCGACATGGCCGGCACCTATGCACTCATCATCGCCATTTTGAAGGAGTACGGAATGCCATGGCCCCCGGAATGGTCTACCTTGTCGGCGCCGGACCAGGCGATCCCGAGCTGATTACCGTCCGGGGCCTCAACTGCATCCGCCAGGCCGACGTGCTGGTCTACGACCGGCTCGTCGCCACGGCCCTGGTGGAGCAGGCACGGCCGGGAACGCTGCTGATATACGCCGGCAAGGCGCCCGGCCGGCACGAAATGACCCAGGCGGAGATCGACGACCTGCTGGTCGCCCTGGGGCGGCAGGGCAAGGTCGTTTGCCGGCTGAAAGGCGGCGACCCCTTCGTCTTCGGCCGGGGCGGTGAGGAGGCCGAAGCCCTGGTCGCGGCCGGCATCCCCTTTGCGGTGGTGCCGGGCGTCACTTCGGCCATCGCCGTCCCGGCCGCCGCCGGAATTCCCGTCACGCACCGGGGCACCGCCCGGGCGTTCACGGTCATCACCGGGCATGAGAAAGCGGATGATGATGGGGCCGGCGTCAACTGGGAGGCAGCCGCACAGTTGGGCGGGACGCTGGTGCTGCTGATGGCGGTCGCCAACCTGGCCGCCATCGCCGAACGGCTGGCAGCGGGCGGGCTGGCGCCGGAAACGCCGGTGGCGATTGTGGAGCGGGGCACCTGCCCGGATCAGCGGGTGGTGACCGCCACGCTCTCGACCGTGGCGGCGGCGGTCGCCGCCGCCGGCGTGCGCTCACCGGCGGTGGTGGTGGTCGGCGCGGTGGTGCGGCAGGGCGAGGTGCTCCGGCAGTACCTCCGGGAAGTGGGGCCTCCCGCCGGGTCGAGCCACGGGTCTGCCGCTCACGGGCCCGTGGCCGCCGCCCCCCGGGCCGCATCCCGATGACGCACGAATAAGGCCGGCAAGGCATGCTTCGCCGGCCTTCACTCTGCTAACACACCTTGGGCGAGGCCCAGGCAACCGCCGCGCTCCTAGCGCCGGAACAGGCCGGCGATGCTGCCGAACAGTCCGCGCTTTTCGGGCCCGTCAAAGTTCACGTGCACGACCTTGCCCGGCCGTGGCCATACGGATGCCGCATGCCGAACGCTGATCCGCTCATGCTCGTCGCCACCGACCGTATTGCCGTCATTCAATACCGCTCCGTGCCGGCAAACGTAGTGAGCCAGGTCGTACACCTTGTCTTCAAGTTCTTTGGGAGTCAGCCGCCGGGAAACCCCCTCAATCTCCATCAGTCCCAGGGAATCGAGGCCGGTCGTGACACCCCAGAGCCTTCCGTCCGCCTGCTTGAACACCCGGAAGTCAACCCACATGTACAAGGGCAGGTATTCCCGGGTAGCGATGTCGGCAAACTTGCAAAACAGTTCCACCGGCTGGACAACGATGCCGCCCCAATAGACGGCCAGAGCCCCGGTCTCCTGAACCAGCGCGGCCGCCAACTGCGCTAGCAGTAAGTGCTGGTCCACGCTTTCGGAGTGCTGCGTATGCCAACCAATGACCAGGTGCGCCTGATGCGTGCGGCAAACATCAGCCGCTTCGGGCCAGAACCGGCTGGTCGTACAGGGTATCTCCAGGTCGGACAATGGTATCGGAACCGGCATCATGAAGATGTCAGCACGATTTTCGCCGACATGCAGGAACTGAACGACGCATTGATCCCTGTCCGCCGGTTCATCCCATGTCAACTCAAACCGGTTCCCCCAGGTGGCCTTTAACCGTGCGTCCACCTTGGTAACGTTCGGAAACACCGCCGCATCCAGCAGCACGAACACCAGCACAGGTGCTGGCGAGGGCTTGACAGTTGTCACGCTGTACCTCCCTTTGCTTCTTGCCCGCAAATATTAATTACTCGAATGATCAATTCCTGCACAGCCCGAATCGCTGAAGGTGGCCCGTCGTTCGGCCGCCGCCCGTGCCGGGGAGTCTTCCGTTTTTGCCATCTGTCTGGGGCGCCTTGATGGGCAAAAACTGACGCCCGCAGCCAAAAACCGCCTCAGGAGACCTGTTTTGGGCTGCAATGCCGGCCAAAAATACCCCCACGGGTACTACACGACCTCTCCCGGGGCGCGACTCGTCACTTCTGGCCTGGCAACCTCACCTACGACCAGGCAAAAACTGACGATTGGTTGATGGCGTGGCCACTCGCCAGCGCATGGCCAAAGGCCGCCAAGAACTTTGCACGAGTAGTGCATGGTTCTGGCGGCCTGCTTGTCCAGCCTTGCGGCCCGGTACGGCAAAGACCGGTTACGGGCACGGTGGGGTTCACTTTTCGCGGCAGAGCTACCGGTTGAGCGAGCGCTGGTTTTCGTGCGGAGTATCGCGTGAGTGGAAAAAAGCTGGACATGGGCAAGAGTTGTGTCCGCTTCAAGCGGCTTGAAGACCTCCCGCTGGATGTGATCGGCAAAGCGGTCGCCGTGACGCCGGTAGATGCGTTCATTCACCGGTACGAGCAGAGCCGCACTGCTGTCAGGGAATCCCCGGCAACCGCCCCTCGGGATCGTACGCCGCCTTCCAGACCGGAGCGCTGATCAGGTCGATCAGCAGCACCTGCCGGTAATCATCGGCATGGCGCAGCGGGGTCTCCACGCCCAGGTCGAGCGTACTGGCCAAAATGTGCCCCACGATCTCCTCCCGGACGGCCTCCGCCACCGGCCCCTCCGGGCAGCAAAAGTACGTACGGCAAACCCAAGGGCGGTCGCCATGCACCGTGCAGCGGCGAGTCCCCCGGTCCAAAAAGGCACAGTAGCCGTCGGGCAAGGTGACCATGCAGCCCGCCAGATCGCCCCCGGCGCCCATGTGCGGCGTGCGGCCCGCAGTTCCCAGGCGCGCCAGGTCCAGTGCCGAGACCGGCACCGGGTCCTGGCAGCAGGTCGGACAGCCCTCACATGCCGCTGCGGCGACCGGCGGCCGGGTCCGAGTCCAGGGATTGCCGGCGGCAAACCGGTTGATCGCTTCGGTCAGATCGGCCATGGTGGCCAGTTCGTCCCGAATGCGCAGGTCAAACCCTTGCTGCACAACGGGCAACTCGGCCTCCGCTTGATCGGTGTTGGATGGATCGGTGTCGGATGGACCGGCGTCAGATGGACCGGCGTCAGATAAAATGGCCGCGGGGAAAACGCCCACCCGGAGCGGGTCGAGCGGGAGCGGAACCGGGGGTCCCGGCCATGCCGCCAGACTGGCTGCCGCCTGACGGGCCCGAGCCGCCAGGCGGCGTCGGATGTGGTCAAGCTTGAGGCCGTCGTCGTCCCACGGGTACAGCACCAACCCCGCTTCAGCGTCGCGCCGGGGCGCCGCGGCTTCAGCGTCGCGCCAGGGTGCCCCGGTCGCTGCTGCGAGCCACCGGGCCGGAACGGGCGCTTTCAGCACCACGGCAGCTTCGCCCAACTCCCAAGACGGCTCCATGCACCCCACCCCCTTCCGTGATCTTGGACTACCACACCGGGTGCGGCCCCCGCAGAACCGTGGCGACTCACAGCCCTTGCAAAATCATAGCCACCCCGATGCCGCCGCCGATGCCGAGCGCGACGGCGCCATACCGCCCGCTTTCAAGCCCGTGCGTCAGGCGGACCAGCAGCAGCGCCCCGGTCGCCCCAAACGGATGGCCGAGTGCGATGGCGCCCCCATCCGGGTTCACCCGCTCCGGGTCCAGGTTCAGTTCCGTGATGCAGGCCAGCACCTGCGCCGCGTATGCCTCGTTGATCTCCACCCGGTCGAGGTCGCCGGGGCGCAGCCCCGCCTGCCGACAGGCCGCCGCCAGGGCGGGCACCGGACCCATGCCGGGCTCGTCCGGCGCCACCCCGGCGGCACCGTAGGCCACGATTCGCGCCAGCGGGATGATGCCCATGCGCAGGGCCAACGCTTCGGTGCCCAGAAGCACTGCCGCGGCGCCATCCGCCGGCGGGGCCGAATTGGCCGCCGTGACCGTGGCGCCCACAGCGGTGAGCGCCGGATACTTTGCCAGGCGGTCGGCGCGCAGCGGCCGGTCCCGCCACTCGTCCGTGGTGACCCCACCCACCGACACCAGCCCGGCCTGGAGCCGCCCCGCGGCCGCCGCCTCAAGCGTCCGGGCCACGCTGCGGATGGCCCACGCATCCTGCGCCTCCCGCCCGATGCCGTATCGCCCCGCCACAATCTCCGCCGCTTCCGCCATGTCGGGGTCGCCCAGCCGCTCGGGCGACATGCGGGCCCGGGCCACGTACGGCACCCCGTTCGGCAGGCGCCGCAGCATGGGCGATGTCGAGACGCTCTCCACGCCGCCCGCCAGGACGACCGCATCATCGGTGAGAAGCGCCGCGGCCAGGTGCACGGCATCCAGCCCCGACCCGCACTGGCGGTCGACCGTGAGGCCCGGGACCGAAACGGGGAGCCCGGCCTCCAGCAACGAGACCCGGGCGACATTGCCGCCCGGGCCAACGCTGTTGCCCAAAATGACCTGGGCAATCGGCACGCCTGCCACCGCTTCCGCTGCCGCCCGCAGGGCCGCTGCGCCCAACGCTTCCACCCGGGGGCCGGCCAGTTGCCCACCCGGGCGCCCCACCGGCGTCCGCCGGGCGGCTAAGATGAGCGCTTCAGTCCCCCGCATGGCTGGCCTTGGCATGGCCGGCCCCGGCCGGACCGATCTTCGCTGCCCGCAGCGCCCGCCGGATGGCGAAGCCCAGCACGGCGGCGAGGCCGGCTTTGAGGAGATCGCCCGGCACAAAGACCAGCGAACCGGTCGTGGCCGCCGCCCACGGCACCGAACCGACCCAGGCCATCACCGGAATCCCGATCGCGTAAATGACCCCGATCCCGCCCAGCATGTTATAGAGGAACAACTTGCCGCTGCCCGGGTCCCCGCTCCGCTCCGTCAGATAACCGATCAGCCAGGCGCCCAGCGGCCAGCCCCAGAGGAAGCCGGCGCTCGGACCGACCAGCACGCTGAATCCCCCACGCCCCCCGGCCAGCATCGGCGCCCCCACCCCCACCAGGGCCAGAAACAGCACCTGGCTGAGAAATCCGCGTCTGGCGCCCAGCACGATGCCGGCCAGCATGACCCCCAACGTCTGCATGGTAATCGGCACCGGCAGGAATGCGACCGGAATCCTGGGCAGGAGCCCAAGCGCGGCCACCACCGCCGTCATCACCGGGACCATCACCAGATCGCGCAGACTCAACCGCATGGAACAATCCCCCCACCTTGGACTATTATCCCCATCATAAAGGGGATCGGCCAATTGTCAACCTCCAGTTGACTGTCTGGTTGACAGTCGGTAGCATGAAGCTTGTACCGCGCCGATGGAAGGATGAGAGCATGCGGGTTAGCGGCGGCCTGTGGCGCCATGCGGAAGCCCACCCGGCGCAGCCGGCGCTGGTAGTGGGCGACCAACGCTGGAGTTACCGCGACCTGCAGGCCACCGTCGTAAACATGGGGGCGACCCTACACCGGTGCGGGCTCCGCCACGGCGACCGGGTGATGATTTGCCTGCCGAATTCCGGGGCGTACCTGATCGCCTTCATGGCCGCCGCCCGGTACGGGTGGGTGGCGGTGACCATTCCGGAGGCCGCCGCCGAAGCTGAACTGACCGCCCTGCTGGGCCGGACCCGGCCGGCCGCGGTCGTCGCGGAAGCAGGCTGGGCGGAGGCGAGGCGGGCGTCGCTGGGCCAAGTCGCCCACGTCCTCACCCCTGGCGCTGGGTGGGAGCCAGGGGCGGGCGGAGAAGCGGAACCGCCGCTGGCCGGCCCCGGCGACCCGTTCTTCATCGGCTACACTTCAGGCAGCACCGGGACCCCGAAAGGGGTCGTCCGGCGCCACGCCGCCTGGGTCGAGACCTTCGCCGCCGCCACCGCCGCGTTTTCGCTGAACCCCGGCGACCGGTTTCTCGTGCCCGGACCCCTGCACTTCTCGGCCTCGCTCTTTGCCGCCGTCCACACGTTAGAGATCGGCGGCACCCTCTTCCTGGAGCGCCGCTTCAACCCCCGCCGGGTGCTGGCCCTCATGGCCGACCAGGCGATTACGGGCGCGTTTATGGTCCCGACGCTCTACCAGTCGCTGGTCGAAGAGGCGGTACACCCGCTGGTCGAAGAGGCACTACAGACGTTGCCGGAAGTGCGCTGCCTGATCAGTTGTGGCGAAAAGCTGCGTCCGGCCGTGCGCGCCGCCCTGGAGACCCGGTTCTCAGCCGCCCGGGTGTTCGAGTACTACGGTTCCTCCGAGGTCGGCTTCATGACGCTGCTGCCGCCGGAATGGGCCCACGAGCCCGATTCCGTCGGCCTGCCGTTTCCCGGGGTCGACCTGATCGTGCGGCGGTCCGACGGCGCCGAGGCGGCGCCGGGCGAGGTGGGCATTCTCCATGCCCGCAGCCCCATGGCGGCAGCCGGCTACGGCGACGGCACGGAGCTCACGCCCATCGCCGGCGCCGACGGCTGGATTCGCACCGGCGACCTGGCCCGGGTGAGCGCCGGCGGGCTCATCTACCTGGAAGGCCGGGCAGACGATGCGATCAACGCCGGCGGCGCCACCGTCTTCCCGGCCGATGTCGAGTCGGTGCTGGCGGCCCACCCGGGAGTAGCGGAGGTCGCCGTGGTGGGCCGGCCACACCCGCAGCGGGGCGAGGAGATGGTCGCCACCGTGGTCCTGCGCCCGGGGGCAACGGTGAGCAAGGCGGAACTGCGGGCGCACTGTGCCGCACGGCTGGCCCCGTTCAAACGGCCCCGGACGGTGATATTCCTTGCCGAACTGCCGCGGACGGAGTCGGGGAAGGTCTCACGCAAATTGTTGCGGGAACAACTGGGCCAAAAGTAGAGATCGCTTTCGGAGCCAAGCGGCGGCTTATGTACAACGGAAAAAGCCGTCGAAGGCGGCCCAACGGCTTTGAACGATTCCTAACGATATCGAGCGATGTCGAACGATATCAAACGATATCAAACGGTCGTAAAAACTCGCGAAATCAGGCCGCAGCGACTGGAAAATGGCCTGCGCGCACAGGGAAAGAAAACCCGCCGGATTAACGCCGGCGGGCTTTTGCAGTGCGTGGAAGGGGGCGGTTGCGGGTGGTAGGCGTGGGCAGCGAAAGTCAGGCGTGGTAGACAAAACGAAGGGTTTGAACGCAAAACGAAGGCTTCCAACGCTGTTGAAAAGCTTTGAACGAAAGAAAACGATCGCGAAAACAATCCGAAGCAATAATTAGCGTTTGGACGAAACCGGTAAGGAGCGCCGGGCGGCGATAAGCCGCCAATGTGCCTTGCAGGCTCATGTCCTGAAGTGCTGCCCGTCCGGATCGCACCGGTCATCCCCGGGTCGGTCTGCGAACCGGCGTCTGCGGAGCAGGCATCTGCCGTGGGTGCGGCGCTCGGGACCCTGGTGAAGGCCATGGGCCGCGTCACGCTTGCGGCGCCACCGGGGGGCACATACGGCGATCTGGAGCAGATCGACCCGCTCCTCCCGGACCCCCTTGCGGCCGCGGCGCTCCCCCTGATCGACAGCAGGGATCAGAAACGGCTTGCCCGCCTGCTGGCGGACGTGATGGCGGAGCGGCAGTCCTGGTATGCCACGCTGCCCCGGCAGTTCATTCACGGGGACTGCGTACCCTTCAACGTGCTCATGGTGGGAGCGCGCGTTTCGGCCATCCTGGATTTCGAACTGGCCTGCCGGGATATTCGCGCCATGGACTTTGCCATCGGTTTGTGGCCATGGCTGCGCCAGGGTGAGGCGATGGCCGACGCGTTTGCTCGTGGCTACACCAGTCACCAGGCGTTCACTTTTGCCGAAGCGGAAGCGCTGCCGTTCCTCCTCCGGCTCCGCCGTGCCGCCACCCTGGTGTGGTGGGCCGGCCGGTACCTGCACGGGACAGCCGGCGCGGAGATGCTCCAGTGGGCCGTATCATCGGCGCTGCAAATGGCGGACTGGCTCGAAGCCAACCGGGCAGTCCTGATCGCGCGTGCCAGCCAGTGGGCGGCAGGTTCGTAGCTAGATCGCCGTACGAGCTGCCGCCTGCCGGTTGTTGGTCGAAACCCCCGATACACCGGCCTGGCGTCGCCTATCCGACCGAAATCGAGATTCCCGCTGCGTAGAAGAGCACCCGTGCCAGCACTTCTGCCGTTACGATGCCGGCGACCGACAGGTAGACCAGCCCTGCGACACTGACTGGCTTGCTCTCCTTTCGGGTCAGCAGGTACCAGCCGCACGTCAGGACGCCTACCCCCAGAACCCCGGCTCCCAGCCGCCCGCCCAGCGCAGTACCGTACTGGCCGAAGAGCAGGTGCAAGGCCGCCTGGGCAGCCCGGGGGCCCCGGCTCAAAACACCCACATAGAAGGGTACCGATACCAGCTGAACCACCAGCACAACCGCTCCGGTCGCCACCAGGTCGCCGAGCAGCAGTCCAAACGTCTCGGCTGAGACCTGACCACGACCCAGGGAACCCAGCAGTACCAGGGCCCCCGTCGCAACCCCCAGCATGAGGGCTGCGGTAAAGAAGGAGACCGGGGTAAAGAACGTCATCCAGGCCGGCTTGATGGTCATCTGATATAGGCGGGCCATGCTATACACGGTCACAATTCCACACAGGAGGCTGAACCAGATCAGCACCCGGCTCGACTTCCCTTTCCAGTGCGCCCAGGCAGCCAGCATGGCAACCAGGGTGAAAAGGCCACTAAACAGAATCTCCCGCGACAGCCATGACGTCTTCAGGTTGAAAATCGCCCGGTAGGCCCCGCCTGGCGTTCCCAGATGGGAAAGGGACAGCGCCATCGCAAGGACCAGCGCCGGCACCGCCCAGCACAACAGCCGGCGCACCAGCAAGTCTGACTCCGCCCCGGCACCTCGCCTCGCCAGCCGGAAGGGGAGCACGGCGGCCAGGAGAACAGCGCCAAGGGCCATCTGTACCAGCAGGGTAAAGAGCAGGAGCGGCAGTTCACCGCGTAGCATGGGCATTACCTCCTCGCTGTCGGTGCCGCAGACGCATCGCCCCGCACGGCATCCCGGTGGGGAGTATAAAGCGAGTTCGGCTTCGTGAGGGCCGGGTCCGGCAGACTCTTCACCTGCATCGTCCCACCGAACTGCTTCTTCAGTTCCGCAATGGGTCCGACGTGGATGGCACGCACCGGGCAGGCCGCGACACAGGCAGGCTCCCGCCCCTTCTCGATCAAGTCGACGCAGAGGTTGCACTTGCCGGTCGTGCCCTTGGCCGGGTTGTACTGGGGCGCGTCGTACGGGCAAGACCAGGTGCAGTACCGGCAGCCGATGCAGACATCCTGATCGATGGTGACCACACCATCCTGCTCTCGCTTGGTGATCGCACCGGTGGGGCAGTTCTGTAGGCAACGCGGCTCGGCACAGTGGTTGCACGAGATCGAAATCCAGTAGGCGAACACATTGGGGATGACTGCTTTCCCCGTGACCGTGTAGTCGCCGCCCTCCACCTCAATGACCTTGCGGTAGAGCTGTCCGACCTCCAGGTCGTTCTTGTCCTTGCAGGCGATGGTGCAGGTGCGGCAGCCGAGACAAACGCTCATATCAACATGAAAACCCAGTTGCTGCGTGGCCATGTGTCAATCCCTCCTCACCGGGCGTTTTGTCGTTCGACCTGCACCAGGTTGGTGTGCTGCGGATTGGCTTTGGCCAGCGGCGTCGGGCGCTGGCTGGTCAGCACGTTCAGGCTGCCACGCCGGTCGATGCCCTGGCTGTCGGGTGTCCACCAGGCGCCCTGGGGCACCGCTGTCACCCCGGGCATGATCCGGGGGGTAACCTTCACGGGGAGCACCATGGTGCCCCGGTCGTTGAAGACCTTGACCTGGTCGCCGTCGGAGATCCCCCGGGCCGTAGCGTCGATGGGGTTCATCCACATCTCCTGCCGGGCGGCTTCCTCCATCCAGGGGACGTTGTCATAGATGGAGTGGCAGCGCCGCTTGTAGTGCCAGCCGATGCACTGGAGCGGGTACTTGGCCGTCAGCGGATCCGCCGGGCCCTCCCAGGCCTCGATATACTTGGGGATGGCGGGGATCTCCTTGGGGTTGTTCAGCTTGACCAGGGCGGGCGAGTAGATCTCGATCTTGCCCGACGGGGTCGGGAACTTGAACTTCTCCGGCTCCTCCACCTGCTGCTTGAAGGCAACGTACGGTGCGGGATACTTGTACTTGTATACGCCCCGCTGCTTGAACCCCTCGTAGGTCGGGAAGTCGGGCCAGGCCTTGCGGGCATCCTCCACCATGAAACGCAGCCAGTCCTCGTCGGTCTTGCCTTCGGTGAATTTGTCCTTGAGGCCCAGCTTGTCGGCCAGCAGGGTGACCCAGTCGTAGGCGCTCTTCGCTTCGTGCAGGGGCTCGATGGCCTTGTTCTGGAAGAGGACATAGTCGCCCCAGGCCCAAGGAGTGGCGATGTCGTTCCGCTCGAACCAGGTGGTGGCGGGGAGCAGAATGTCGGCGAACCGGGCGCTGGGGGTCAGGAACTGCTCGCTTACGACGATGAACTCGACCTTGCTCTCATCGGCCAGGGTCTTTGCCGTCTTGTTGATGTCGGCGTGCTGATTCAGGAGTGCGTTGCCGGCCAAGTTCAGGATCAGCTTGATGTTGACCGGGAGCCGGTCGCCGCCCTTGACGCCGTCGGCAGCGGTCATCTCCGTGCCCCGGACGATGGCGTCGGTGAACAGGAAGACCGGGATGCTGAACTTGACCGGGTTGATGGCGGGCAGCGCACCCATTTTGGGCGAGCGCCCGTACCCGATCCAGCCCATGGCGCCGGTGGAGCCGCCCGCAACGCCGATGTTGCCGGTCATGGCCTGCAGGGTGATGAGCCCACGGGAGGGCTGCTCGCCGTACGCGTGCCGCTGCGGGCCGTAACCCATGACGATGGCGGCAGGCTTGACCGCTCCGTACTCCCGGGCCAGCTTGCGGATCGTCGCGGCGGGGATTCCGGTGATCGGCTCAGCCCATTCCGGCGACTTGGGGGTGCCATCGGTCTCGCCCAGAATGTAGCTTTTGAACGACGACCCCTTCGGGGTGCCTTCAGGGAGATGCTCCTCGTCGTAACCCAGCGCCAGCTTGTCCAGGAAGGCCTGGTTCACCAACTTCTCGGTGATCAGCACATGGGCGATGGCGTTGATCAGGGCGTTGTCGGTGGTCGGCCGCAGCGGAATCCACTGGTCGGCAAACGCCACGACGGTGTCGCTGTAGCGGGGGTCGATCACGACGATCTTCGCCCCGGCTTCCTTCGCCCGGCGGAGATAGTAGCTGGTGTTGGTGGAAAAGACGGTCTCCGCCGGGTTGAAGCCCCACAGGATGATGAACCGGGAGTTGGCCAGGTCCTCCCGGCTGCTGCCGGTGTTCTCCGTGCCGACGGTGTAGTTGGTCCCGTAGGTGTTGGCGGCATTGCTGTAGTTGTTGTAGGCGCCGAGGTAGCCGCCGAACAGGCCGAGCAGGCGGCGCATGCAGTTGCCTTCAGAGAGCTTGCCGGCGTTGCCCGTGCCGTACGGGATATACATCGCTTCGTGCCCATATTTGGTCTTGACGCGCTTCAACTGCTCGGCAATGGTGGTCAGGGCTTCGTCCCAGCTTATCCGCTCGAACTTGCCCTCCCCCCGCTTGCCGACCCGCTTCATGGGATACTTCAACCGGTCCGGATGGTAGACCCGGGTCCGGTAGGACCGGCCCCGCATGCAGGCCCGGAGCTGGGGCGCATCGGCGGTGTCGGGCTCATCGTCGGTTGTGATGGCGGTGATCGTGCCATTCTTGACATGCGCCTTCAGCACGCACCGGCCGCCGCAGTTGTGGGCACAGGCCGAGGGAACAATGGTGACGTCCTTGTCGCCGGCTGCAGCCCGCGCGGTTCCGCTCCGCAGACCGGACAGCTCAAGACCGCCGGAAACGGCGGCGGCGCCGGAAAGCACTGCGCCCCACTTCAGCAGCGTCCGCCGGGTGACCTGACCGCCTGGCGTGTGATCCCGATCGGTTGTCATGTGGACCCCCCTCATCAAGGAATCATTGATTCAGCCAGCACGTAGCCCAGGAGCAGCCTGGCCATGCCCTGGTAGAACAGGGTGTTGGCGCCGTGCTCCAGCAGGTCGCAGAAGGGCCGGATCCATGCCAGCAGATGCTCCCGTAAGAACCTGGTCCGCTCTGCCGCGGCCCCGGGGTCGCTACCCCGTTCGGTCAGGAAGAGCAGGAACTCCAACTCCAGTGCGATATGGTCCTCCGGCTCCCGCCCCGGCTCCGGCAGGCCCAGCCCCCAGCGGCGGTAGGCCTGCCGAACGTCCAGCGTGCAGGGGCCGAAGAGCACCTGTTCTTCACACCGGTAGACCGACTCCCAGGGCGGCGCACTCATGGGCCCCGGACCTTCGAACAAAGCCATGAAGTCCTGACGCAGCAGGTCGGCCTCCGCCGCGGGCGCCCGCTCGTGGGCCTGGCGGGCATAGTCCGCCAGCAGGCCCGCCCCCTGCGCCATCTCGGGATTCGCCGGCTCCATGGGGAGCTCGGCCAACAGTTCCTGCAGCTGCGGCTGCCAGGAGACCGCGGGCGGCCGGCGCAGGACCGTGGCCAGGAAGCGGCCCATCAACACCCGTCCGGTCTCAGAAGCAGTGGTGGTGGTTTGCATACATCAAAAGAGGGGCAACTGGCTCAGCACCGAGGTGTAGAACAGGGTGCGTCCCACCAGTTCGCCGGCCACCACCGCCACCAGCGCGATCCTGACGAGAACCGGGCCCGGCTGCTCGCCTTTCACCAGCGGAGCGGCCACCCACACGGGCAAGCCAACACCCACCAGCAGGCGGAGCCAGAACCAGGAGTTACCGAAAAGCAGTGCCGTGGTGGTGCCGGAGACACCGGTCAGATAGGGCCCGTAGAAAGCCAACCCCAGCACCAGCGCGGCCGCAGCCGCGAGGACGATGTAGCCCAGATACCGCCTGGCCTCCACTGGGGCGCCGGCGTGCCTGGCGACGGCACAGGACACCGCCATGCCGCCGATCAACAGGGCGGTAACGAAACCGGCCATCAGGTTAGACCAGTGTGACCAGTCGGGGCGAGAGGGAAGCTGGTAGACCATGCCGGTCGCGAACACGGCCAGAAGCCCGACTACGGCGGCGACCAGCCCCACGGTTCGGCGCGCAGGCTGATTTTCCGGCCGCCACTGCCACAGGTGCGAGTAGGCGGCGGCGCAAGCCGTGAAGAGGCCCATCAGGATAATCTCCCGCGCGAGCCAGGAGGAGCCAAAGTTGCTCACAGCCCGGTATGCGCCCAGCGGGGCGCCCAGGTGCCACAGGGAAGCCGCCAGGCTTGCCAGCGCCAGGGGGAAGACCAGCCGCCCCACGTTTCGCAGCGCCGGCTGCAGGGCAGCCACTTTCTCTGTGCCCAGCAGGCTCTCCAGCACGGTGGGAATGGCCACCAGGCCAACGGCGGCCTGGGAGAGGACCGTAAAGAGAATCAGCGGCAGTTCTTTCATGCGGAGCACCTCCTACACTTGGCGGGTCCGGTGCCCGTCCACGATGCGAGCCGGCCTGCTATTTACCTCAGGCCTGGGCTGCAGGCGCACGGAGGGATCAGTCACCTTTGGATCAGGCAGCACCGGCAGCGACTGCACGGCGCCGGGGTGCTTCTGCTGCAGCTCCTCCAGCGGGCCGAACTCCAGTGCCCGCAGGATGCACGCCTGCACGCAGATCGGCTCCTGGCCCTTGTCCACCAGGTCGTGGCAGCCGCTGCACTTGCCGGCCTTGCCCTTGCTTTCGTCAAACTGCGGAGCGGCGTAGGGACAGGCAAAAGTGCAGTACCGGCAGCCGATGCACCTGCTCTGGTCGTGGATGACCAGGCCGTCTTCGCGCTTGGTGTAAGCCCCGACCGGGCAGACCTTCACGCAAATCGGGTCCTTGCAGTGGTTGCAGGCCATGGAAATGCTGTAGGCAAAGGGCTTCGGATAGGCCCCGCCTTCCACGATCCGCACCCGGCGCCACCGGGGTCCCACCTCCAGGTCGTTCTTGTCCTTGCAGGCCACCTCACAGGCGTGGCACCCGATACAGCGCTCCACGTTGATGAAAAAACCCAGTTGCTTGTTTGCCATGGTGTACTCCCCCCTTTAGCGTCTGGCCACCTGGACCAGGCAGGTATGCTGCGACGTGGCGCCGGCAAACGGCGTCGGCCGGTCGCTGGTCAGCACGTTGGCGCAGCCGGCGCGGTCGATGCTGCCGGGCTTGCCCGGCTCTTCCGGGTCGTACCAGGCGCCCTCGGTCAGGGCGACCACACCCGGCATGATCCGCTCCGTCACCCAGGCGATGATATGGACCTCGCCGCGGTCGTTGAAGATGCGAATGGTGTCGTCGTTCTGAATCCCACGGGACGCCGCGTCAACCGGGTTGATCCAGAGTGCGTGGGGCTCAACCTCCCGCACCCAAGGCACGTTGTGGAAGGCGGAATGGACCCGCTGCTTGCTGTGCGGGGCGATGAACTGGAGCGGATACTTTTGGGCGAGCGGGTCGCCGGGGCTCTCCCAGTCGGCGATATACTTGGGCACAGCCGGCATCTTGGGGTTGTTGGCCTCCTTGATCCGCTTCGAGCTGATCTCGATTTTGCCGCTGGGCGTGGGGAAAGGCTTGCCGTCCTGAACCTGTTCCTTGAAGGCCACGATCGGGGTGGCCAGATCCAGCCGCACAATCTGCTGCTTCTTGAAGGTCTCCCAGTCCGGAATCAGCTTGGAGGTGGCGGCCAGCTCCTTGAGCCACGCTTCCTCGGTCTTGCCGCCGGTCCACTCCTGCTCGAAGCCCAGCCGCCTGGCCACCTGCGTCATGATCTCCCAGTCGGACTTGGATTCGTACAGCGACGGGATAATCTGGGGCATGAAGACCGCGGCGCCGTTGGCATGCGCGATGTCCATGCGCTCAAAGAGGCTGTTGATCGGCAGGAGCAGGTCGGCGAACTTGGCGGTGGGGGTCATGAACTGCTCATGCACCACGAAGTACTTGAGCCCTTCGTTCTGCAGCGCCGTGATCGCCTTGTTCAGATTGCCACCCTGGTTCAGATAGTTGGCGCCGGTGGCGACCGCCATGTGGATGTCCACCGGATAACCGCCGCTCTTCCCCTTGAGGAAGAGGTCGGGCCACTGGTTGCAGGGGAGCGCGGCCGTGGGCTTTCCCGGCATGGGCAGGGTCTTCATGCCGTCGGAGGGGAAGGCCATCATCCAGTTCATGAGGGCGTGGTAGCCGCCCAGAATGCCGATGTTGCCGGTCAGCGCCGCCAGGGAGGGGCCACAGCGGGCAACCTGCTCGCCGTAAGCGGTGCGCTGGGGACCGAGGCCCATCACCAGGGCGGCCGGCTTGACCGCCGCGTACTCCCGCGCCATCTGGCGGATCAGATTGGCCTGGACGCCCGTGATCGGCTCCGCCCACTCCGGCGTCTTGGGCTGGCCGTCTTCCTTGCCCGTGATGTAGTCAAACCACTCCTGCCAGCCCTCGGTGTACTTCTCCACGAAACCCTGGTCCTGGAGCTTCTCGTTGATGATGACCCAGGCCATGGCGCTCATCATCGCCACGTCAGTGCCCGGCTTCAGGGGCACCCAGACGTCGGCATACGACGCGGCGGTGTCAGTGAACCGGGGGTCGATGACGTAGACCTTGCAACCTCGCTCCTTGGCCTGGCGCAGGAAGTAGGCGGTGTTGGTGCCCATGCCGTTCTCGGCGGGGTTCCAGCCCCACATCAGCATCAGCTTGGTTTGCCGGAAAGTCGGGGCGCTGCTGTTGGCGAGATTCCCCAGGGTGTATGGCGTGGCCACCGTCCTGGCGCCGGAGGAGTAGCTCAGGGTCTGCTCAGTACCGCCGCCGTACATCCGGAAGAAACGGGGGCCCAGCTGGCGCCAGGTAGAGTGCAGCGCCAGATCGATGCTCCCGGACCCGTCCATGCAGTAGATGGCGCCGGGGCCGAACTGGGCCTTGACCTCCTTGAGCCACTGGGCGTAGAGGTCGAACGCTTCGTCCCAGGAAATGCGCTCGAACTTGCCCTCGCCCCGCTTGCCCACCCGCTTCATCGGATACTTGAGCCGGTCAGGGGCGTAGACTCGTTTGCGGTAGCTCCAGCCCCGCAGGCACATGCGTAACTGTGGGTTATTCGGGTCATCGGCAACGGCATCGTCACTACCCATCCGAGTGATGACGCCGTCTTTGACATACGCTTTCAAAATGCACTTGGAGCCGCAGTTCCGGGCACAGGCGGTGTAGTAGGCTGCTTCTTTGCCCTCTTCGCCCGCCGCTTCGGCTGCCGTCTCCACCAGTCCGCCGCCGCTAAGGCCAAGGCTTGGCGCCACCAGGGCCGCACCGCCCAGGAGGCCACTCCAGGCCAAAAAGGTTCGCCGGGAAACGCCCATCTGTCTGCCTCCCATCCGCTGGTTGTTGTCGAACTCTGTCACCGCTTTAACGATAGCTCGTTTGGTTCGGCGTGATCTGTTGTCTACTTTACAATTGAGGCCATAGAAGAGTTGCGGGCACCTCAGCCCCCGCCCCATAATGGCAACAGAAGGTGGTGCCACCGCTCATGTCACACGACAACCTCCTGACCTCACCGTGGATCCGCTCGTGTCAGACGGAGATGGACTGGCTGCCCAGACTGAAGCCCCATGGCACCGAACGCCGCTTCCCGGCCGGCCAAGTGCTGATCGAACAGGGGCAACCGGCGCCGGGAATGTTCTACCTGATCGAAGGCCGTGTGACGCACTCGGTGCTGAGCGCGGCAGGGGAGAGTCGCCTCCTGGCCATCGTGGAACCCGGCTGCCTGTTTGGCGAGATGGCTGCGCTCGACGGCAGTCCCACCCAGACCAGGGCCGTGGCGGCCACCGACGGGCAGGCGCTGTTCCTGAATGCCCGGGGACTGGCCCAGCTCATTCGCACCGACGGCGAGTTTGCCTACCACTTTTCCCTCTCCATGGCCCGCAAGCTCCGCATGGTGGTGAAGCAGGTCGCTGACATGACCATGCGTCCCGCCCCGGACCAGCTCTCCTGCCTGCTGCATCAGATGGCGCGGCAAAAAGGCCCGGATCATCCCGGCTCGCCCCGGGTCACCCTGCCGGCAAGCCATCAGCAGTTGGCGGACATGCTGGGTGCCTCGCGGGTCACCGTTTCCCAGGGACTGACCGCCCTCAAGGAACGCGGGCTGGTGGAAACCGGGCACCGGGTCCTCTACATTCTGAACCCCGACGGGCTCCGCTGCTGCGGGCACTCCCCCTACTGCGTGAAGGGGACCGGGACTCTCGCCACGGAGGCCGGCGATTGACGGCCCTCATGGCCGTGGTAAGGACGCTTCCGCCCAGCTTAAACTCCCTGTCCTCTCGAACATCTGCGCGTGCGAATCGTAAGCATACGCAGATGCAGCCGAAGGGAGTTAATAAAATGTTCAGGTTGCCGTCAGATTCTGAACTTGCCCGTAGCCCGCGATCTGCCGTTGCGGTCGCCGGTGTGATCACGGAGATTGACCCCGACCGGCGCAACAGCCAGGGCGCCCGCCATCAGATCTTTTCGGTTCGGGTCGACGAGGTTCGCAGCGATGCCGGACATGCCGGGATTTTCGTCGGCGAGGTCGTGAACGTGGCCGTTCGCTACGGCGACGCCATCGGCCTGACCAGTCCGGTGCCGGGACTGGCCGTTGGCCAGGCGATCGCCCTGTGCGGGGCCTACATCGTCGTCGCGTCTGCTTACGCCGAGCCGGATGGCGACAAGAATGCGGTGATTCACTACACACATCATCCGGTGGGCTGGGTAGAATACCAGGGGCAGCATTACCAGTAGCTTGCAGTTCAAAGGGCCTGGGCTTTCCGCGGGGAAAGCCGGGCCCTTTGGCCTTTCTCACGGAACGAGGAGGTGCCGCGATTGATAAGACAGCCGCTTCGCGCCTGGCTGACGGCGCTCAGTATCGTCTGCCTGCTGGCGGGATGCGCTTCTTCCGGTAGCCCGGGCGAGGACGAGATGGGTCCGAAGTACCAGGGGCCCCTGCCCGCAATTGCAGTTGTCCCGCCACAATCCAGCAATCCGGCCTGCCGTCAGGGCGACCCGCTCGCCAAGGTCTATCACCCGCAGCGCCTGCAGGTCATTCAGCGCTGCGCCCTGGTCACGGGGACCGTCACCCGGATTCGGCACGAGGCCGATGGGGATGATCACGTCTCGGTAAAGCTGGATGCAGCTTACGCGAACCTGATCAATGCGCGTAACCGGACGGCTCAGGCGGGTGCGCTGGTGGCGGAGATTATTCCGGCCGACCAGGCCACCGTGAAAGCGCCCCGGGTTGGGGACCGGGTGGAGCTTGTCGGTCCGTATGTGCTCGACCGGGACCACGGCTGGCTGGAGATTCACCCGGCTTGGGGCCTTCGTGTCATCAAGTGAGGCGGCAGTTGCGGGAAAACCGGGTGCTCAAGGCAGCCAGTAGTGACCCCACCTGCACTTCGAGGTACGCCAGGATGGTGGGCCGGTAGATCCGCTGGGGTATTTGACTGGGTCCGGTTTTGCTGCCTATACTAAAGGCACAGGAAACTAGCGGCAAGGGAGGGGTGTCCGTGTCGATGCCAGGTCCTCGCTTTACTTACGAGGACTACAAACTCTTGCCCGAAGACAAGCGCTGCGAGATCGTTGAGGGGGATCTGCTCATGACGCCGTCACCGATCTTCCGCCATCAGGTGGTCCTGAAGCGCCTGATGATGAGACTGGGAGCGTTCGTGGACGCGGGCGGTCTCGGTGAAGTAGTGAGCGCACCTATGGATGTGGTGCTGTCCGCGGAAAATGTGGTCCAGCCCGACCTGCTGTTCATCTCTCAGGAGCGGATGAACATTGTAGATCCCATGGGTCCGGTGAACGGCGCTCCGGACCTCACGGTGGAGGTCCTGTCCCCTTCTACCTCCGGCCGGGACCAGATCCTCAAGCGCAAGCTCTACGCGAAGTACGGCGTGCGCGAGTACTGGGTCGTCGACCCCGACGGTCGCACGGTGGAAGTCCTGACCCAGTCGTCTACCGGCCTGGAGACCTACCGGGTTTTCCCGGTCGGGTCCGTGCTGACCTCGCCACTGCTGCCCGGACTCGCCATTCCTGTGGCTGATCTGTTCCTGTCCTGAAGCCGGCCCCGCCCGGCAATTTCACAAGCCCCGTGCCACATCCGGCACGGGGCTTGTTGCATGGTTCAAAGCCGGTCAATCTGGTCCTTGACTTTGCCTTATCCCCCTCCGCCCATTCCCGAAAGTTCGACGATCAGACTGCACTTTTTTTCTGATAATGATGTAGTTCTCCACAGTTTGATCTTGACTGCCAAGAACCTTTACTCTAGTATAAAATAAGTCGCAATTATCTTCGGTGCGAAGGAGGAAATCGAATGAAGCGGTTAGCTGTGACTCTTCTGGTCCTGTTTGTGGTGCTGGCAGCGTTCGCTTCCCCGGCTTCTCTGGCTCAAACGGCGGCGGCCGGCGGCGGCAGGGCCGACATTCACGCCCCAGCCGTATCCGGCGAGTTTGTGGTGAAGTTCCTGCCCGGCCTGGCTCGCGCAGAGCGGGCGGCGATCGCACAGGCCCAGGGTGGACGAATGATCGACCGCGTAGAGGCCCTCGATGCGGACCTCCTCGAGTTCCCGGGCCTGAAGGCCAACAACAACGCCGCCGCCGTCGAGGCGGCACTGAACGGGCTGAAGCGCAATCCCAACGTGGTCTATGTTGAACCTAACTACATCTACCAGGCGACCTTCACGCCTAACGACCCCGGCTACAGCCAGCAGTGGGGCTGGGGCAAAATCCAGGCGCCCGCCGCCTGGGACGTTACCATGGGCAGCGCCAGCGTCGTCATCGCCGGCGTCGACACCGGTGTTCAGCTGAACCACCCCGATCTCGCCGCGAAGATCGTCGCCGGGTATGACTACGTCAGCGGCGACACGGTGCCCGATGACGGCAACGGCCATGGCACCCATACGGCCGGCACGTTCGCCGCCATCACCAACAACAGCACGGGTGGCGCCGGCATGTGCCCCAACTGCAGCATCATGCCGGTCCGAGTCCTGGACAACACCGGCAGCGGCACGCTGACCAACGTGGCCAACGGCATCACCTGGGCGGCTGACCACGGCGCCAAGGTCATCAACCTCAGCCTTGGCGGCAGCGGCTCCACCACCCTGCAGAACGCCGTCGATTATGCCTGGAACCTGGGGGTCTTCCTGGCCTGCGCCGCCGGCAACGACGGCACCAGCTCCACTGCCAATGCCTACCCGGGCGCCTACACCAACTGCTTCGCTGTCGCCTCCACCAACAGCAGCGATGCCAAGTCCTCCTTCTCCAACTATGGCACCTGGGTCGAAGCAGCGGCACCGGGCGAGTCCATTTACTCCACCTGGACCGGCAGCGGCTACAACACCATCAGCGGCACCTCCATGGCCACGCCGCACGTGGCCGGCCTGGCCGGCCTGCTCTCCTCCCAGGGGCTGACCAACGCCCAGATTCGTGACCGCATCTGCACCACGGCTGACCAGATCAGCGGGACGGGCACCTATTGGACCTGCGGGCGCATCAACGCCTATGCCGCTGTCAACAACAACCCGCCGCCCCCGCCCCCCGGCGGCACCCTCCAGAACGGCGGATTCGAGAGCGGCACCAGCCCCTGGGTCCAGACCTCCAGCGGCGGCTACCAGCTGATCACCACGACCCGCCCGCACGCCGGCTTGTACAGCGCCTACCTCGGCGACTATAACAGCGGCACGGACACCATCTCCCAGACCGTGACCATCCCGACCAACGGCACGCTGACGTACTACTGGTACCAGACCTCCCAGGAGGGCACCACGACGGCCTACGATTACTTCCGGGTCAAGCTGTACAACACCAGCGGCGGCCTCGTGGCCACGCTGAAGACCCGGAGCAATAAGGACGCCAGGGGCGCCTGGTATCAGGACAGCATCAGCCTGGCCAGCTATGCCGGCCAGACCCTGCGCATCGAGTTCAGCGTCACCACCGACTCCTCGCTCCTCACCGCTTTCTTCGTGGACGATGTCAACCTGTAAAACCCAAAACGAAACGGCAAGCCACCAAGGGCTTGCCGTTTTCGCGCCCCCAAACGCGGGGCTCCATGGGATGAACAGCCGAACGTCCAGCGAACATGTAAGCGTAAATGAAACTTTCCCCGTCAGGTGCGTTTAATCTCCCAACGCGGGAAAAATTGGCAGGAGATTCCACGCTAAACCGATAATCCGGTATGCAGCGGCACCGGTATCTGGGAAAACGTGGGGGTGGAGACCGTTGCGCCGGTCCCGAAAATGGCTGATCGGTTTTATGGCTGCGGTGCTGGCCTTGGCAGCCACCGTGCCCGGGGGTAGGGCTCATGCGGAACCGTTCCGGGTCTTCGTGAACGGCCAGGAAGTCACCAATTTTGATGTGTCGCCGTTTGAAGACACGCCCCGTGGGCGCCTGATGGTCCAGGTGCGACCCGTGCTGGAGGCCATGGGGTGCAAGGTGATTCAGTTTGTGCCCCGGAACGGCACCGTGGTTGTGGACGACGCCTGCAACCGGACCGTGCCCCCGTCGCATCTCGTCCTGTACCCCCGTGATGAGAGCCCGGTGGTGCGCCTCCTGGACGGGTTCCACCAGTGGGCCGGGGCACCGGCATACCGGCTGGACGCCCGGGTGCGCTTCGTGAACGGGATGACCGTGGCGCCGGGCCGCCTCCTGGCTGACGCATTCAACTGCTACAGCTGGTGGGACCCGAGCGATTCCAGCCTGAACATCGACTGCGGTCGGCCGGCCGGGCTGCATCAAAACCTCTCAGCGGTGATGGCCACCCTCCGGCCGCGGCTGGCCGGCAGGGATTTCACCCTCGACATTCCGGACGGCGGCATTCCCATGTACCCGTCGTCGTGGTACATATACAACGACGTGGTCCGGGTAGCAAATGAGATCATCCGGGCCGCGACGCGGAATTCGGCCGCACTGGTCGGCGTCGACTATGAAGATTGGAACGGTCGAGCCCGGCTCTACAACCGGCTAACCGGCCGGACGTTCGCGTACATCAAGGGCGACATGATCGTCTACCCGAACCTGTCCGTCGATGAGACAAACCGCCTGGCGGCGAAGATCCGCCGTGATTCCAATCTCCAGTCCGTGCTGGGCGGCCTCGGCGTTGCGACCGTCGTGCTGGTCCCGGGCATGGGTGAGATCGAACTCATTCACCTGGCGTCCGGCTTGCTGTCGGCAGCACTGTCCGCCGGCGCCCGGGACAAGATTGGCGACGCCGACGTCGACACAGTGAATCGGTGCGTCAATGAGTCGCAGCGGGCCATGCGGGCGCAGCGCCTGAACGACGACGACGCTCAGGTGAGTGTTGCCACCCGGTTCGGGCATCTGATTCAGTGCATCCCGCGGTCCACCGGGGACCAGAACCTGGATTGGCAGGACTACATCGATCAAGGCGTGAACGGGGGTGTGTTCTAATGCGGACCTACACGCCGCTGGGGCGGTATCTGGCGCCCGCACTGGCGGCCGCATACGTGGCCTGCCTGGTGTGGGGCCTGCTCCGCCTGCGGCCCTGGCCGTTCATCCTGGCGCTGGGATGCGGCATTCTGGTGTCGCCGCGACGGCCGGTGCAGCTTGTGGTCATCGGCTTGACGATCGCGGCCGCGCTGGTGTCAATCTGGCTGCACCCGGCACCTGTTCTCTGGCAGTAGATCGCTCGCGAACCGCTTTGCAATCTTTCGCCCGCAAACAACGAAAACGGCAAGCCATTTCCGGCTTGCCGTTTTCGCTTGGCATCCAATCCGTGTTTCGCCCCGCACGGAACGCTACTGCTTGCCCTGCTCCGTCGGCGCCTGGGCTGCTGCGCTCTTGGCGGTCGCTGCCGCCGGGGTCGGCTCATCGCTGGAACCGCTCTTCGCCCGGCCCTTCCGCTTCGGCAACCCCGTGCCAATGTTGATCAGGAAGCACGCCTTGCCCTTGGCGTCCGTGCCGGGCTTGAACGCGCAGGACAGCGTCGTGTTGGGCCTCATCGCCGGATTATCCTTGAACACCCCGCCCAGGTGAAAGATCAGCGTGTTCCCGCTGACCCGCAACGGCATGGAGCCCACGGTTTCCATCTGCGAGAGGTACATCCCGACGATGCCCAGTGCAACGTTGGCGCCGAAAGTAACATGCAGGTTCTCCAGGGGAATGGACTGCTCCCCGGCGCTCGTCCGGACCTGATCCGTGGCGCCCGTGTTGCTGGAGGCGTAGCCGGACTTCCGCACCGTTACCAGGGGGTCCTCGCGCAGGGCGCCGCCGGAAACCAGGAAGGTGCTGGTCACCGGCTCCAGGGAGATACCGACCTCTACGTTGGGCTGATTCTCGTTCGCTCGTACCACTTGTATACGCCTCCGATTATTTTGTCCAGCGGTTCTTCGTACAATTATGTAACATGCTGGCATTAACAACTTTAACATGGGAATGGCGGCAATGTCAATATACATTGAAAATTACATTTTATATCAAGTCCCGAAGGAAAAGCCCGGCTGCCCCCTCGATGGAAGGCACCGGGCGGCGATGGCGGCATCTGGCACGACGGGCTGGGGCTTATCCGAGACTGCCCGCGGATTGGAAGCCGGGTGGAGCTTGTCGGTCCGTATGTGCTGGGCCGGGACGATGTCGGAGCCAACCGGCGGCTTTTGTAGAACGGAAAAAGCCGTCGAAGGCGGCCTAACGGCTTTGAACGATTCCCAACGGTACCCAACGATACCCAACGATACCGAGCGATCGCAAAAACTCGCGAACGAAGGCCGCAGCGACATGAAAATAGCCCGCGCACACGAGGAAAGAAAACCCGCCGGATTAACGCCGGCGGGCTTTTGCAGTGCTTGGAAGGGGGCGGTTGCGGGTAATAGGCATGTGAAGCGAAAGTCAGGCGCAGTCGACAAAACGAAGGGTTTGAACGCAAAACGAAGGCTTCCAACGCTAACGAACGGCTTTGAACGATAGAAAACGATCGCGAAAACGATTCGAAGCAATAATTAGCATTTGGACGAAATCGGAAAGGAGCGCCGGGCGGCGGTAAGCGTCCACAGTGCATTGGCGACCGGCGGGCGGGCTATCTGTGCTTCAGTTGCCATGCCAGACATGCGCTCATCCAGCCTGTCGACTGCTTCCTTGATCAAGTCCGTTCGGGAAGTCAAGGCCCGCATTCCCGCGGCCAACTCTGCCTGCCCCTCCCACAGTTGCGTCTGGGTCGCCAGTAGCTGCGTCTGGGTCGCCAGCAGCTTCTCCAACAGTCCTTCCAGGCGCTGCAGGCGCTCGTCAAGCCCGCATTCGTCCATGCGCCTCACCTCTCTCTGTGACTTCACGCTCCATGTTACCACTGCGGATGCTTCTGGCGGAAGGACAAAACAGTCGGTCGGAAACGGGAAAAGCCGTCTAAGGCGGCCGAACGGCTTTGAACAAAGGCCGCAGTGGGATTTTTCGCCTCGCTTCTGGCAATCAACGAAAGACAAAGGTAGAATCTGCAATGGGGCGGGCACCTTCGGGCGGCCAAATGGGTGGCGGTTCCATGGACCCCCAGGACCCCCCAGCAAATCACCACACCAGGGAGGATGCCGCCGATGAAAGCCGTGATCTATGACGCTTTTTCCGCCCCGCCCATGATACGCCACCTGCCGGACCCGAGCCCCACGCCGGACGGCGTCGTCATCCGCGTCCGGGCAACCGGTCTGTGCCGCAGCGACTGGCACGGCTGGGTCGGCCATGATCCCGATATCAAACTGCCGCATGTCCCCGGCCACGAACTGGCCGGTGTGGTCGAGGCGGTGGGGAGCCGGGTGACCCGGTGGCGGCCAGGCGACCGGGTGACCGTGCCGTTCGTCGGCGGCTGCGGCCATTGCCCGGAATGCCGTTCCGGCAACCAGCAGGTCTGCGACAACCAGTTTCAGCCGGGCTTCACCCATTGGGGCTCCTTCGCCGAATTCGTCGCGGTCGATTATGCCGATATCAACCTGGTCCGCCTGCCCGAAAGCGTGGATTTCGCCACCGCCGCCAGCCTGGGCTGCCGCTTCGTCACCTCCTTCCGGGCGGTGGTCGACCAGGGCCGCGTCACGGCCGGACAATGGGTGGCGGTGCATGGCTGCGGCGGTGTTGGCCTTTCGGCGATCATGATCGCCAGCGCGCTGGGGGCCAATGTGGTCGCCATCGACCTGACCGACGAGAAACTGGCCTTCGCCACCCAAATGGGCGCCGCCGCCACCGTCAACGCCAGCCGGACGGCCGACGTGGCGGAGGCCGTGCGCGAGATTACCGGCGGGGGCGCGCATGTCTCGCTCGACGCGCTGGGCCATCAGACCACCTGTTTCAACTCCATCAGTAGCCTGCGCAAGCGCGGGCGGCATATCCAGGTCGGCCTGATGACGGGCGAGCATGCCACGCCGAAAATCCCGATGGCCCGCGTGATCGCGGCCGAGCTGGAGATCCTCGGCAGCCACGGCATGCAGGCCTGGCGCTACGACGCGGTGATGGCGATGCTGACCGCCGGGAAACTGGCGCCGGAAAAACTGGTCGGCCAGACCATCAGCCTGGAACAATCGGTCGAGGCACTGATGAACATGGACCGTTTCGACGGCATCGGGGTCAAAGTGATTACGAGCTTTTGAGGCGCATTTCCGGTATAACATCAGGACACAGTGTGTAAAATGGATAACGGGCACTCTCATTCGAGTGCCCGGGAGCCTCGGATGCCGCCTCATCTACCTGTCGGCGGCACCTGCAGGTCAGAGACCCGTGGTTACCGCTCTCGGTTAGCGGAGAATGCCAAGCACAGCAAGCCCTGTCAGGTCTGTCGAGATCTGGCAGGGCTTGCTGTCTTTCGTTCGTCAAATGTCGACAGAGCCAGGCCGTTCAGCCGGCAACTGGCGCCGTTGATAAGTTCCTGATCTCACCGGCCGGCCGCCTGCAAGACCGCAGCTTCGATCTCGGGGTAGCGTCTGAATCGGACCGGGACCAGTCGATGCCACCGTTCAGCCGTCTGCTCCCAGTCCTGCATCCGGCGGTAAGGGCGGTCAAACCACCCGGACAGGAAGTTTGTCGAAGCGAGATGGCCATAACACAGAACGGCGGACAAGGCTCGCCATTCCGTTTCCGGCAGCGGGTTTTCCGACTGGTAACCGGCCACGAACCTTGCGATGGCGTCCACGCCGAGCGCCGACAAATGCAGGCCGGTGTCCAGGTCGTCCACCCAGAACCCCACCCTGCCGGCGCCGTCCGTCCAGTCCACCAGCGCGGCAACCTGCCCTTCCCGGTGGAAAAGGAGCTGTTCCACCCAGAAAGAGTTGAAGCAAGGCCCACGACGCCCGGGTACGGGCAACCGCTCATGGAAGTCCGCCGGGAGCGTTTGCAGCAGTGCGATCTGCTCTTCCAGCACCGCCTCTGCCACGCGGGCAAACGGTTCCGCGTGCTCACGATAGCGCTCCAGGGCCTGCCGGCACTGGGCCAGTGCCGTGTTGCGGCCGGCAAACGTGTACGAAGTGGACGCCTGCGACCCGGAAAGCCGGTGAAACCTCCCCAGCAAGGCGCCCATTGGCGTTGCGCAGCGAAGAGGCAGATCTCCCGGGTGATAGCACTCGCCGTCAACCCACTCGGTAACCTGGTATCGCTCACTCTCCACGAACGCGATCAGGTCCCCGGTATGGGCGGGTATGACGCGCGGAGCCGGAAACCCTTGGGCTCTCAGTGACTCAGACAATCGAAGCCCACGCAGCATGTCGTCCGTTTTGCGGGCTTTCCGCAGGAACCGCTTCGCGAACAGGCGGCCCTGGTCGGTCCAGATCGAGAAGCTCTCTTCCCAGATTCCAAAGTCAATGCGATCGGCACGATCCAGAACCAGTCCGTACGCGTGCGCCAGTGCCCTTGCCAGCCGCTCCACGGTCATGCCCACCCCTCGACTTCATGTGCGAGCGCCCGTCACACGGGCCGGTTGCCGCCCATGACTTGCACCGTGTCCGGATCGAGCCAAGTGGGATCAGGTTTGGCGATCAGGCGGGCATTCTGGTAAGCCATGTCCAGGGTGAGAATCGTATTGCCACGGTAACAGTCGCCGTTGATGCCCTCCAGAGTGAGGGCGCAGTCCGGCGTCCCCGAAAACTCCGAGGAAAGGTAAATGGGCATGAGAAACTGGATTTGTCCATTATAGAACTGCGGGACGACCAGCTTGTAGTTGCGCCGGGCCATGACTTTGGCGTGCCCGATTGCGGCCTGGAACAGGGCAAATACCTGGCCCTTTGGCATCTGTCGATAGCTGTCCGGTATCCGATCCCAGTTCTCCTCGATGATATGGGCATCGTTCGTGATGATCTCGAGACCGGGGTCGAAAACCACGTCGGTGATGCTTGAGAAGAAGGTCGCCAAAGCCGGCTTCCTGGTCCTGAACCGTTCCAGGACAATGCGATCGCTCTCCAGGACCGGCCGTGCGTGCAGAAGCCGTCCCTCGTGCTCCGGGGAGAGCTCACAGATCACGTATACTTCCTTGAAAAACCGGTCGATCAGGCCCGTGTTAAACAGAACCAGATTCCCTTCCTTGAGCAATTGCTGTTGCTGTTTCAACCGCTCGTAGGTTTTCGCGATGTGGGAGCGGAGGATCGGGTGCTTGAGTTTCGAAGCGAAGTTCGTGTAGCTCCACTTCTCCTTGATCGCCATCCCCGCCAGCGCCTCCAAAAAGGCCGGGCCGTCGGCCCAATTCGGAAAGTATAAGTCCCCAAGGAGAAAGCCCTCAGCCGTGTCAAGTTTTGGGACGATCTTAAAGATAAGCCCAAACCATTTTGCGGAGCCCGGACGTTTGTTCCGGAGACACATGGCTACGATTTCATCACCGTTGGGTACGGCCAGACCCGTAGCGAACTGGACAGCATCCGCGTCGTTTTCGTCTGGGACGATCCGGTCATCTCTGAAAAACGCCAGGCGATTCTCTTTCAGGGCGGTGGATAACGCGGCATCGACTTTCATGAGCAGGACGTCCGTGCTGTCTCCGGTTTGGCCGGCTAGATAGCGCAGGGCCTTATCGAGCATATCTGGCGGGCAGAATGTAAATGACTCAAAACTCATATTCATATGGCCTCCGATTGACGTCAGATCGGTCTCGCTGTTATGTCTTCTCGAGTTTACCAGTCAGGCGTTTCCTTGAGAAGGCGCAGTCAGGCCGTGTCCGGTGCGCGACCCAGCCCCCGGCCGGCGGCCAGGGGCTGGTGTCTTGAAAGGGCACTGCGGCGGACTCTACAGCGCCGGGTGCAGCACGCTCACGGTTTCTGCGGCGCCACCGGGTTCTTTCCGGATGCAACCTTCCCGGTTTCGTTCCGCTGCCGCATGGCGGCAAGCTCGAAACGGACCCGTTCTTGCCAGCCTTTCCGATGCGGAATCCGCATGAAGTCCCGTTGCGCCTTGGCCAGCAGTTCGGTCCGGGTTAATTGACTATGACCCTGCCAGTCCCCGCTCATGATGTAGACTGCGTTCCCGTACCGGATGTTCTCAAAGACCACCATGTCGTCAGGCAGCAGGGCGCCGAAATAGCGACTGAACCCACTTGTCCCCATGACAACATTCTCGGGGCCGAGCGATTCGAGGAGCTCGTATCGCTCCTGGATCACCTCTAACCGATCGGGCGCCAGGTCAGGCGCGTCTTTGGTGATTCTGCTCAGGTTGCGCAGGCGATGTCGCGGCGGCAGAACCTCCCACTGGACGGCAAGTGAAGCGCGGTACTGGTCGAGGTCGGCGTCGGCGGGGTAAATATCGGCGGCGCCGACGTTCTCTTGCAGGATGTTCAGGTCATACAGCAGGTCGTTTTCCAGGGTCGGTGCCTGGGGGTCAAGGACCTCATCCAGGGCAAACTTGACCAGGTAAGCAGGACTCGGACCCGGCGTCTTGCTGAGGAGGGTCACCGCAACCGCGAGGTGCTTGGGTGGCGTGTACTCACGCTGGTACTCCCGGCGCTGCCCGGACATCGTATGGCTGCCTCTGGACCAATCACCAAAGTTGGGGGTCTCGTAGCTATACGCCCGCCAAACCATCGGCCGGTCCTTCAGCCGCTTTACCGCCCCCTCCGCGTTCGTTTTGGACCACCGCCCGGATTTCGGGGCCGGTGCGACCCTGGGCTGGTAGCGCAGTTCCTCGTTCTCCAGGCGGATTCCCAGATGACTGTAGAGGCCGTTTCGAATGTCGTCCGCCGGCAGTTCCTTTGCCACGGCGACAACAATGGCCTGGTGACTGGCGCGAGCCTTGTCGAGTAGCTCCTGCGGCATCTTTATCAGGTTCCGCTTCCACGGTAACTTCGTCATAGTTACACACCGCCTCCTTTTCGTATCCGGAAATAATTTTATATTCAAACTATTGATAGTATACACCAGAGCGCAGGGATGAACAACACCGCATCGCGACCAAAGTGCCGACGCAGCCCTGCCTTGGCCAACCGGCGATGCGGTCAACACTGTCGAATGGCCGCAAGCGGCCGGAAGAAGGCCTGCGCGCAGGGAGTAAAATAACCCGCCGGCATAACGCCGGCGGGCTTTTGCTGTGCTTGGAAGGGACCGGTTGGATTGCCGGAGATTACTCAGCCAGCCGTGTGTACCTCTTGCCGCAGCACCGCCGCGCCGGGTGACACCAGCCGAACCATGCGGGCGATCTCGTCCAGGTGGTCTCTGACGGCCTCCGGCTGGATGCCTGCCGGGGCATACACGGTGAAGACCGCCCTGGTGGAGGACTCGGTCAGCCGGGTGCGATGGTCCGGTCCGTACAAGACATTGGAAATGATGCCGGTGCCGTCGGACATGAACATGTCGCCGGGCTGGAGGGTCAACGGACGCTCGCCCATGCCCGCATAGGTCTCGCCCCCCCGGGAGACGCAAAGCGACACCGCACCGTCCAGACGGTCCACGTCGTGGCCGGCCGTCAGCAGCCGATTGCGCATTTCGGCGGCGAACATGGCCGTGACCAGGGCGCCCGCGCTGCGCAGGGGCTTTCCTTTAAGCACCACGGACTCCCACTGCAACTGGACGTGGTAGGTCTTGTCCCACTGGCGGTAATGGGCGCGGTAGGCCTGGAACTCCGGCAGGGCGGCCAGCTCGGCGCGTGTCGCGCCCGCAAAGCGGGCCCGCAGGTCGGCCTCCACCTCCCGCAGGTGCGCCTCCAGCGCCGGGTGACCCGGCGGATTCGACACACCCTCCAGGGCGACGAACCCGGCCGAAGCGCCCCGGAACGCCTGACGCCAGGACTCGGTCACAACAAAGTTCATCCGTCCATCCCTCCCCATTTCCGATATTTCGACATGCACTCTGTCCAGCCCCTGCGTCAACGGGGGCTTTGGTGTGCAAATCTGGCTCTTCGCCAATCTTCGTGCAGACACTCGTTGCCTGCGGACTCGTGACAAGAGACCTGGCAGCCTGGTGAGGGTGCTTCCCGAGGCGCTGCACCTCGACTCCACGCGGTCAGCTGGGACGTTGAAGCCGTCCGCACCACAGCCTATCGATGCGCATAGGGGGTAGTAACCGCGGAATTCGGTCCCTTTGGTCTGATCAGCGGGCGGAAGGCTCTGATTCACGGGCGTCATGTCGGGCTCCTGGCAGGGTGAAGGTGCTCGCTGTCCTTTTTTGCAGGCCGTTGCCTCCTTTGGCATGCAGAAACGGACGGATCGGTGAAGTAACTTGGGTTTTGGCGCAAAAACACACCAGGATCGGGGGTTTCATCCCGGCTCCGTCCGTTTTTACAACCATTGGCAGGGCGCACTCATGCAAACCCGGACAGAACCGCAAAGAATTCCGATTGATTGCCACGAGTTACCAACAACGTCTTCGATGGCAGAGGTCTGCGCCTATGGACAACCGGGTGATTCAAGTGCCGGGCTCCCGAAGCGCCGCAAATCTGTGCCGCTGTGGCGGCTTTTTCGCGGGCCAGGGGCAGAAATATGACCCGGGCGAACGTTGGGCGGACCTTTCGTTGTCTTATGTGTGAAGGATCACGCACGTGGTCCCAGCAGTGGACTTGCGAAGGAGTGGACTCACATGGGCAGCTACGATACGCCCGAGACCCAGCAGGCTTATGCCCAGGGTTACCAGGTCGGATACAACCATGGTCTTCAGGCCGGGGGCGAAGGTGGTGCACCCGGCAAGTATCCGGTTGACCTGGTTGCCCGGTATCCGGAGAGCAGTTCCCGGCTCCTGATGTTCTTCATGCTCTTCAAGCCGATTCTGCTGATTCCCCATCTGGTCATCATGTGGGTTCTCGGCATCGCTTCGGCCTTTGCGGTCTTCGTGGCGTGGTGGGCGGTCGTCATTACGGGGCGCTACCCCAGGTCCATCTGGGACTTTGTCACGGGCGTCATGCGCTGGCAGACCCGGATTAGCTTCTATATGCTGGGTCTGAGAGACGAGTATCCCCCCTTCTCCTTACAGTAGGCGATCAGCGCACAAAAAACGGCGTGGGGACCGGCAAGGTCCTCACGCCATTTTAAGTGGCCAAGGTTCTGGTTTAACGGTAGCTTCGCCACTGGCCAGGGTGTTACCGGCTTCCTCGACGGGCATTCACGAGCATCCCTGCTGCGCCAATTGGCAGGGAGGGCGGGAAGCGGTACGATGGACCTATGGGCAATCCTAGTTCCCAGTGGAGACAAGGAGGCGGACATATGGCAGTTCTTCCACCACAACGCGACCTGTTTGACATTCCAGACGATGTTGCGTATTTCAATTGTGCGTACAACTCGCCGCTGCTAAACGAATCACGAGCGCGATTGCTGCTTGGCGCCGGCACCAAGAGCCATCCGTGGGAACGAACACCCGACGATTTCTTCCGGAACGCAGAAACGATTCGGGCGTTGGCGTCCGCCATTTTCGGTGGCGATGCCGATGGTTATGCGGTTGTTCCGGCTGCAAGTTACGGGCTGAGTACTGCGGCTCGGGCAATCGAACCGCATCTGCGACCAGGCGACCGCATTGTTGTGATCAACGAAGAGTTCCCCAGCAATTATTTGCCGTGGAAGCGAACAGCGCAGGAATCAGGTGCAGATATCGTCACGGTGCCCACGCCGGCGCACGGTGACTGGACACGTGCCATTCTGGACGCAATTGACAAGACCGTTCGCGTGGTCGCGGTTTCAAGCTGTCATTGGACCAACGGGGCCTATATCGACCTGGCGGCCATCGGGAAGGCATGTCGTGAGGTTGATGCCGTATTCGTTGTGGATGCAACGCAGTCACTCGGCGCCATGCCATTATCCATCGAAGACGTGCGGCCAGATTTCCTTGTTGCAGCTGGCTATAAGTGGCTTTTGTGTCCGTATGGGTTTGGCCTGGTTTACGTGTCAGAACGGTGGCGTGGCGCTCGCCCTTTGGAGGAAACATGGCTGGCTCGGGACAACGCCGAGGATTTCACGGCGCTGGTCAAGTACTCAGATGCGTATATGCCCGGCGCACGTCGGTTCGACGTTGGCGAAAAATGCACCGCCACCATCCTCCCGGGTGCTATTGCTGCGCTGGAACAGATCAAGGCATGGGGCGTGACCGCCATCGCGGAATCCCTGGCGGCAGTGAATGGCAAAATCGCATCGCATCTCGAACAGCTCGGGTTTCAATTGCCGGAACCAGCGCAACGATGTCCACACATGTTCGGGGCACAGTTGCCCAGCGGGTATGCCGGTAATCTGGTTGCTGAACTGAGAACGCGTAAAATTTTCATAAGCCAGCGGGGGAGCGCTTTGCGATTCGCACCCCACTTACACGTTACGAACCGGGATATCGATCGGCTCCTGGATTCGTTGGATCACATTGTTCGGTGAATGCTGTATTCTACGCGGGCCAGGGGCAGAAAAACGCCGGCAAGCCGTTTCCGGCTTGCCGTCAGGGCGACGCGGACACACCTGGGTCCGGACGCTTTCGGCGGCTTTTGGAGAACGGAAAAAGCCGTCGAAGGCGGCCGAAAGGCTTTGTACGATTCCCAACGATGTCCAACGATCGCAAAAACTCGCGAAAAAGGCCCGGAGCGACTGGAAAATGGCCCGCGCGCACGGGGAAAGAAAACCCGCCAGAATAACGCCGGCGGGCTTTTGCAGTGCTTGGAAGGGGGCGGTTGCGGGTGGTAGGCATGCCAGGCGAATGTCAGGCGTGGTAGACAAAACGAAGGGTTTGAACGCAAAACGAAGGCTTCCAACGCTTTTGAAAAGCTTTGAACGAAAGAAAACGATCGCGGAAACAATCCGAAGCAATAATTAGCGTTTGGACGAAATCGGTAAGGAGCGCCGGGCGGAAACAGGCGTGTGATATGCTGGTTCGCCATGTAACAGCGCTGCCCGGTCAAAGCCATAGAGCGCCTCAAGGTCGGTGAGCAGCCGGACGGTCTCTCGCAGGAGATCCGACAGTTCCGGTCGCCTCTTCAGGGCCTGGTTTATCCATTTGCGTAGGCCACGCCGGCCCTGAATGCGCTCGAAGAAGGGCTTCAAATTCTCGGTGATCCGCTCGTTCATCTAGAACCGCTCCCGGCGTGATCCTGCTGGGTGGCGAGCCGCACTATCTGCACGGGTTCGCCGTGGACCGCAACATGGAGGATGCGGCGAGCGGCGCCGATATCGTCGTTGTCATCAAGCCCAACGTCTCCCATGCGAATCTTGAAAAGGCCAAGCTGGTCGCCAAGGATAAGGGGCGCCTCTTCTACTCCACCAGCCGGGAGAATTGGAGCGGCTTACGGAAACTGTTTGAGCAGGAAATCATCCCGGCCTGGAACGCCCGGGTGGACACAGCAGCCGATTAGAGAACGAGCCTGCGTTCATGCAGGCTCTTGTTTTTTGGCTTGCAAAGCCCCCCTGAAACCCCGACCGGCCATCGAACGAGGCGTAGGTTCACCCAGAGCGGACTGCAGCCCCTGTCCCACGTGGATTTGAGGTTGTTCATCAGCCACCAGGTAAAATGCCCGCCCTGAGTAGGCATCAACCATGCCGTAAGACACGACCTCGCTCACGACCGGGTCAACTGTGGCTCCATCGGATCGATGGCGGTGTGCGTTTCCAGGTTTGTGAAGCTGCATCCATCCCGACACTCGGGAAGGAGCGCTTCACCGTGGGAGACATCCCGATCATCGGCATCGACCTGGGCTACGGCCAGGTCAAGGCTGCGGGCCCTGGATACCGTGCGAGCTTCCCCGCCCTGGTGGCGGAGAAAGTCGTCTGGTCCGAATCTACATGGCTCATGGAATGGGACAACGCGCGAAATCGGCCGGCGGGGCACCTTTGGAGGTGGCGTCCGCCAGCCGTCTCCAGCCAGCACACGAATCGTACAGGACCCCGGTGGAAGAAGGCTAAATTCTCTCATACGTAGAATAATGTCCACAGGGAGTCGATCATGTGGATCATCCATCGACCGGTACGTGATTAGATTGAGGCTCATCAAACTCCAGTATGGCAACCAGTTGATATGTCGGGCAGCGACAGGGTGCTCCCACGGAAGCCCCAGTTCAGCAGGGCGGTCCAGGGACTGACCCGATTCACGCGCAGGACATCCAACTGGGTGTCGTCGAAGGGAGACGGTAGTATGTTGCTAAATCAAACGATCGGAACTGTTACCTTCCTCACCGCTGAGACCGCAGACAACGGCACCCTATCGGAACAGGATTCTGGTGTTCTGGCGGAAGCAGTGGCCTACTGCGATTCGCTGCTGACCAGTGGTGTTGAGCAGAATGGCGGTAGGGTTCTGGGGAAGTACAATGAAGGCGGCACAACGGTGGCCATGTTTGTCGGAGCCGGCGGCGCTCTGGCGGCGGCGGTCTCCATTCAGTCGGCTATTCTCGCCGGCCCTGTTCACCTGCGGTTCCGGATGGCACTGCACACAGGCGATGTCGGGCAGCACGACACCGCTGTCCATAGTGCAGCGCTAAATCGTTGCCTCTCTCTGCTCCGGGCGGCACACGGCGGGCAGATCCTGCTCTCCCTGGTCACTGTGGAGCTGGTTCGAGACTCCCTACCCCCGGGCGTCGGTCTGCGCGCGTTGGGCCGGTACCGCCTGCAGGATCTGGCCCGTCGTGAAGAGATTTTTCAACTCGTGCATCCCAATCTGCCCGCAAATTTCCTGCCGCTCCGATCATTGGATCTCCTTCCCAATAACCTGCCTGTGCAACTGGCCAGCTTTGTTGGGCGTGAACGCGAGATGGCCGACTTGAAACGGCTGCTGGACAAGGCGCGCCTGGTGACTCTCACCGGAACAGGGGGTTGCGGAAAGACAAGGCTCTCACTCCAGGTGGCGGGAGACGTATCGGGGGACTACTTGGATGGCGTCTGGCTGGTGGAATTGGCTGCGATTATGGACCCAGCCCGGGTGGAGCATGCGGTGGCTTCTGTCCTGGGGGTGCGGGAGGAAAGCGGACGGTCGCCATTGGCAGCGCTTACAGACCACCTGCGGGCCAAGCACCTCCTTTTGGTGTTGGATAACTGTGAGCACTTGATCGGCGCTTGTGCACTCCTGGCGGATACGCTGCTGCGGGAATGTCCCGGTCTGCGGATACTGGCTACCAGCCGTGAGGCCCTGCGGATTGACGGGGAGGTGGTCTGGCGAGTGCCGGGGCTCTCCCTTCCCTCGCTGAAGCCTCTCACATCGGTGGCAGACCTGATGAAATACGAAGGGGTCTGCCTCTTCTTGGAGCGGGCAAAGACCGCGGATCCCACATTTTCGCTTGACCCTCGTAATGCGGCGGCGGTGGTGCAAGTGTGTCACCGATTGGACGGCATGCCCCTGGCCCTTGAGTTGGCAGCAGCGCGGCTGAACGTGCTGTCAGTCGAGACCATCGCCCAGCGGCTGGACGATCGTTTTCGGCTGCTGACCGGTGGCAGTCGCACTGCCATCCCCCGTCATCAAAGGTTGAGCGCGGCCGTGGACTGGAGTTACGAGCTTCTCGCAGAGCCGGAGCGCACCATGTGGCACCGGCTCTCCGTCTTTGCCGGGAGTTTTTCCCTGGCTGCAGTGGAGGCGATCTGCTCCGAGGATCACACGCCGTCTGCTGACCTTCTGGAGCTGATGTTTGCGTTGGTCAACAAGTCGCTGGTGATGGTGGACGAATCACACGGAGAAGTCCGCTACCGGCTCCTGGAGACGATTCGCCAATACGGTGAGGACAGGCTGATGGAGTCCGGGGAGGAAGTCCACTGGCGGCAGCAGCACCTGCACTGGTATCTTGCCCTGGCAGAACGGACCCAACAAGAACTGGGCGGTCCGGGGCAGTCGGCCGCTCTGGAACAGTTGGAGCAGGAGCACGACAACCTGGCCGCAGCGATGCGCTGGGCGGTCGAGAGCGGGGAGGCGGAGATGGGGTTGCGCCTGGCCATGGCGCTTTTTCGCTTCTGGTCGGTGCGCGGTCATGTGAGTGAGGGCCGTCGCTGGCTGGCCCAAATGCTCAGCGGGGCACCTGCCCGCACGGCACCGAGGGTGCAAGCCTTGATCCGGGCAGGTTCGCTGGCGTGGGAACAAGGGGACTACGATGAGGCGGGAGCCTTATGCCAGGAAGCTCTGGGTATTGCCAGGGAGTTGGGTGACGAGAGGGTCTCCGCCGAAATGCTAGACACGTTAGGCGCGGTCGCGCTTGAACAGGGCGATACCGAGCGGGCTCTGGCCTTGTTCGAGGAGAGTCAGACGCGTTGGCGGGACCTGGACGACCAGGGCAGCCTTGCCAGTACGCTTAACAACCTGGCCACGCTGCTGGGGCGACAGGGCGAGTATAGCCGGGCAGTCACGCTGTTCGATGAGGCGCTGTCACTCGGCCTGAGGTTGGGCGACCGGCAGCAGGTGGCCTGGGTACTTAACAACCTCGGATTCATGTTGATCGATCGGGATGATCACGAGCGAGCACGCGCCCTTCTTGAGGAGGCGCTGACCATCAGCCGGCAGCTGGGGGACAAACGCGGTGTGGCAAGATCACTGCAGGGTCGCGGTACCCTGGCCGGACTGCAAGGTGACTTCACGGAAGCCACGGCTCTCTTGCAGGAAGGTCTGTCACTGGACTGGGGACTGATGAACAAGCGTGCCATGGTTACGGCCATTGAGAGTCTGGCAAGGTTCTCCGGAGCGCAGGGACAGATGGAGCAAGCGGCACGGTTGTTCGGTACAGCGGATCACGTGCGGGACCGTATGGGACTGAAGGAATTGCCGGTGTCTCTCCGGCGGCGAGCGGATCAGATTGAAGCGCTGAACACGGTGCGCTCCGCCCTGGGGCAGGCTGTTTTCGCCAAGATATACGCGGAAGGGCATGCCATGACCTTGGAACAGGTCATTCAGTATGCGTTGCAGACCCCAACTCCTTCGGACCGCTCCCCAGACGGTGACCCTGGCAACGGCGGAGTGCTGTCGGCCAGGGAACTGGAGATCGCACGGCTGGTGGCCAGGGGTTTCACGGCCCGGGAGATTGCCCGGCAGTTGCATCTCAGTCACCACACGGTGAAGAAACATGAGGAAAATGTCCGTTCCAAGCTGAATGTGCCGAACAAGGCTGGGATGGCGGCCTGGGTCGCACGCAACGATTTGGCCCGCGGCTCCTGACGATAACGCTCCGCCTGGCCTCTGCAAGGGAATGGCTGTAATAGTGCGTCGAGCGGGCTACGTCAAAGGACGTAGCCCGCTCGGTTTTGTGAATACGATTTTTGACTAATGCCGCGCAAGCATGTGACCACGGTAGAATTATCGCAATACCGAACACCATGCACACGTACCAATCGGGTTCGGCAATGGCCTATGAGCGACAGTTGGTAGGCGCAGAAGGGGTTGGAAGCAATGCAGAGATGGAGTAGGCTTGTGGCGGCTACCGTAGTGCTGGTCGCGGTGATCGGGATGGCATTCCGATATGATGCCTTCGCAGCATCCGGGAAACCAGACGCGACCGCCAGGCTCCAGGAACTGGAGGAGAGGCGGGCCCAGGAAGAGTTCAACTTCCAGATGGGGCTGGGACTCTCCCTGGAGCTTCGCAACGGTTATGTCGAGTTGGCGGCGGCTTTCCCGGACCTGCCCGAAATGGTTGCCTGGTCCGAGTACCGGCTGGCAGAATCCGACTACTCCACCGATCAGTTTGCCAAGGCCCTGGAGCGGTTGGGCGAGGTGGCACGAAGCTATCCGGGTACTGCTGTGGCGTTGGAGGCGCAACTGCTCGCTGCTGAGATCTTGGACAGCCCGTATAACCCGAGCCGGGATCCCGAAGCGGCCGAGGCCACTCTGGCCCAGGCCGAACGGGAAAATCCCGGCAATGCCCGCGCAAAGGTGGCTCACCTGGCACGTCAGGCGGTCAAACAGGTGGCGAAGCGTGAGTTCAAGGCAGCGGCTGACACCCTGGCCAACCAGCTGCAGGGTCAAGTGTTCCGGGCAAAGGGCCCCATGGAATCTCCCATCGACCGCACCATTCGCGGCAAGCATGATGAGGAGCTGAGCCGGGCGTACCGCCAGCTCGCCTTCGCACGGGCCGGCCAGGGTGATTACACCGGCGCGTACGCGACGCTGGGCGCTGTGATTGGGGACTACAAGGTGAACGGGGAAAATCCTTACAACTACTTTACCTTTACGACCACCCTTCAGGATCTGGAATACCAGCAGGCGCTGGCGCTTGCCGCCCAGGGCGACAAAGCGGCAGCCGTTGCCGAACTGAAGGCGTTTGCGGCCAGGTATCCGGACAGTCACCTGTCCCTCCGGGCGCAAGCACGTATTCAGGAGTTGGACCCCCAGCCGGTTGTTCAGCCCACGGCAGTTCCGGGTAACCTGGGAACTCGGGGCGCGCAGCCGACCGGCACGGCCTGTGTCTGTGGTCCTGCGGCTCTTCAGGCGGCGCTCTCCAGACTGGGGCACGAGGTGGAGATTGACACCCTGGTGAAGGACGCCGGGACCAGCACAGAAGGCACGACCATGGCGGGACTTCTGGCGGCCGCCCGAGTGCAGGGTGTGCAGGCCTACGGTCTGCACCTGCCCAAGTCCCAGCTTTCCAATGTCCGGCTGCCGGCCGTGGTCCTCTGGTACGACCACTTTGTGACGGTTACGGCCGTCTCGGGAAACGAGATTACCTATTATGACCCGCTGGTCGGCCGGATGACCAAGTCGACGTCCGAGTTTCATGCGTTGTGGGACGGCAACCTGATCGTCTTTGCGGACACGGAGGCAAATGCGCTCCAAAGCGTAGCGGGAGCCCGTGTGCTATCGCAGGAAGAACTCGCCAGGCTGCGGGGGCGGTACCTGTGCGGCAACGCCGGGGGCAGGGACACTCCCGGCTGCGACGGCCCCTGCGACAACGACTACGAGGGCTCGGATCCCCAGTCGGACGGCGACATGGACGGAGCGAACGACGATGTCAACCGGATCACCGGGAACGACAACCTGGAATTGCCGGACCTGACCATGCCCGGAACTGACTTCGGCCCGCTGGACTTCCGGCCCAGTTTTAACTCGCAGGCGGCGACCACCGACAGCTTCATGGGACCCGGCTGGAGCCCGCCCTACTCCGATTCCATCGTCAACCTCAGCGGGAACAGGCAGTGGGTGCAGAGCAATGGCACTCGCCTGACCTATACCTTGAACGTGGACGGCACCTACACCGCCCCGCCGGGGAACTTCGACAAAATGACGGTCCATGGGGACAACACGATCACGGTTGTGCGCAAGAACCTGGACAAGCTGCAGTTCGATGCCAACGGCCGGTTGAGCAGCTGGGTGGATCGCAACGACCGGGGTGTTACCGTCACGCGGGATTCGCAGGCACGCATCAGCCAGTTGACGAACAGCAGCGGCCAGAACGTCACCTTATCGTACGGGGGGAACGGCAAGCTGTCGACTGTCCAGGACGCGATCGGTCAGCGGACACTGCTAGGTTACGATGGTTCCAGTCGGTTGACAGTGGTCAGTTTTCCTGACAGCCGGACCATGCAGTTCGGGTACAACAGTGCGGGCCGGTTGACCACGCTTACGGATAGCCGGGGGAATGTGACCACATTTGAATATGGAATGGTGGCACTTCATGACACCTATGGTCAGCTCTCGGGCAAGGTGAACGCCTCGGGGCAGCGGCGCTCCTTTGGCGACAACAGCCTGAGCAGTACCCGCATTACGGATTACCAGGGCAACGCCTACGTCTACTATTGGGACGACCAGCGGCGGGTTAGCACGGCTATCGATCCGCTGGGCTATGGCTCCTACTATGCGTATACGGGGGACAGCAAGGTCAGCGTGGCAACCGATGCGCTGGGCAACAGGACCCAGTACGCCTACGATGCCCGGGGCAACGTGACCTCGGTGACGGATCCGCTCGGGAACAAGACGTTCTACACGTACAACAGCCTGGGCCTGGTCAGCAGTGTGACCACGCCCGCCGGCCGCACGACGACGTACGTGTATGACGCCAAGGGAAATCTGCTGACCATCACCAATCCGCTGAACGATACCATGACCTACACCTACGACGCACAGGGGCATGTGACCAGCGTGACCACCTTTGCCGGCGCCGTGACGACATACGGCTATGACGGCCATGGTTGGCTGCTGTCGGAGACCGATCCCCTCAACAATACCACCACGTATGAGTACGACGGTCTTGGCCGGCGGGTCGCCGTCATCGACGCCATGGGGAACCGGACGACCTACACGTACAACACGTACGGTCTTGTGACCCAGATTCGCTATCCGGACCTCACCACAGAGAGCATGGGCTACGACGGGCGCCGGCTGATTGCCAAGACGGATCGTCGCGGGAACACGACCAGCTTTGCCCATGATGCTCTGGGGCACCTGATCCAGGTAACCGACCCCACCGGCGCCGTCACCCGCTTTGGCTATGACGCCAGTGGCCGCCAGACCTCGGTTACCGATGCCCTCGGGAATATCACCTCCAGGACCTACAACACGAAGGGGCGTCTGACGCAGGTCGTCTATCCCGGTGGCCAGACGGAGCGGTACACCTACGACGCCCTTGATCGTGTGATCAGCAAAGTGGACCCGGCCGGCACTACGACTACCTACACCTACGACGCGGCCGGCCGATTGGTCCGGACCCAGCGCCAGTAAAGGAGGCGTAATTCATGCAGAAGAATGCGTTCAAGCGACTGCTCTCGCTCATTGCGGTCATGGTTCTCGTTTGGAACAGCCTGCCCGGAGGATTGTGGCAAGCTGAGACTGCCCTCGCAGCCGACGGAACCTCCATGGCCTCAGCATATCCGTTTACGCCTCCCGGACCGTTGGTCAGCAGCATTACCAGTCTGGGATACACCTGGTACTCGGTCAACCTGGCGGCGAACCGAACCTTTGTCATATCGGCTACCTACAAGACACGCATTGACTTGTATAACGCCGGGAACACCCAGGTGGCCTCCTGCTACTACTCATGGGACTACCCGTGCCGCTATGCCCCGACCACGGCGGGGACGTATTACATCAAGGTATCGGGCACGGCCTATACCAGCACGACCCTGACCTCGGAGGACGGGTCAAGCTTTGCCAGCGCCTATGTGGAGGGCAACATGGTCGGCCGGACGATTCCGGCTAACGACAGCGCCCTATACAAGGTGGAGATGGAAGCCGGGCAGCCCTACGTGTTGGATGCGACCGGGCCGGCTGCCGCGGCAGGCTTTACGGTGTACAACAGTGGGCAGACACAGGTGGCCAGCGGCACCGCTGCGACGCTGAATTTCACGCCGGGCGCCTCGGGAACGTACTACGTGCGGCTGAACACGGGCGCCAGCAGTGGCAGCTACGTGCTGAACGCAGCCGCAGCGCACACCCCTCCGGGGCCGCAGACCAATACCTTCTCCAGCTACGGCAGCCTGTGGTACCGGCTGGATCTGGCGGCAAGCCGGACGATCATCGTCTCAGCCACCAACAAGACGAAGATCGAGTTCTATAACGGCGCGGGTACCCAGGCGGTAAGCTGCTACTACTCCTGGGAATTCCCCTGCCTCTATGCGCCGACCACGGCCGGGGCCTACTATGTAAAAGTCTCCGGGACGGCCAATAGCAGCACGACACTGACCTCGGAGGACGGGGCGAGCTTTGCCACCGCCTATGTGGAGGGCAACTTCACCAGCCGGAAGATCCCGGCGAACGCCAGCGCCCTGTACAAGGTAGAGATGGAAGCCGGGCAGCCCTACGTGTTGGATGCGACCGGGCCGGCCGCGGCGGCAGGCTTTACGGTGTATGACAGTGCGCAGACGCAAGTGGCCAGTGGCACCGCTCCGACGCTGAACTTCACGCCGGGCGTCTCAGGAACGTACTACGTCCGGCTGAGCACCGGCGCCAGCGGTGGCAGCTACGTGCTGAACGCAGCCGCGGTGCACACGCCCCCGGGGCCGCAGACCAATACCTTCTCCAGCTACGGCAACCTGTGGTACCGGCTGGATCTGGCGGCAAGCCGGACGATTATCGTCTCAGCCACCAACAAGACGAAGATCGAGTTCTATAACGGCGCGGGTACCCAGGCGGTAAGCTGCTACTACTCCTGGGAATTCCCCTGCCTCTATGCGCCGACCACGGCCGGGGCCTACTATGTAAAGGTCTCGGGGACGGCGAGCAGCAGCACGACACTTACCTCGGAGGACGGGGCGAGCTTTGCCACCGCCTATGTGGAGGGCAACTTCACCAGCCGGAAGATCCCGGCGAACGCCAGCGCCCTGTACAAGGTAGAGATGGAAGCCGGGCAGCCCTACGTGCTGGATGCAACCGGGCCTGGTGCGGCAGCAGGCTTTACGGTGTACGACGGCGTACAGACGCAAGTTGCCAGCGGCACCGGGGCGACGCTGAACTTCACGCCGAACGCCTCGGGAACGTACTACGTGCAGCTGAGCACGGGCGCCAGCAGTGGCAGCTACGTGCTGAACGCAGCCGTGGCGTACACGCCCCCGGGGCCACAGACCAGTACTTTCTCGAGCCACGGCAGCCTATGGTACCGGCTGGATCTGGCAGCAAGCCGGACGATCAAGGTCTCGGCCACCAACAGGTCGAAGATCGAGTTCTATAACGGCGCGAATACCCAGCTGGTAAGCTGCTACTACTCGTGGGAATTCCCCTGCGTCTATGCGCCGGCCACGGCTGGAACCTACTATGTGAAGGTCTCCGGGACGGCGAGCAGCAGCACGACGCTGACCTCGGAGGACGGTGCGAGCTTTGTCACCGCCTATGTGGACGCCAACTTCGCCGGCCGGGCGATTCCCGCCAACGACAGCGCCCTGTACAAGGTGGATCTGGAGGTCGGGCAGCCCTACGTGCTCGCGGCGACCGGGCCTGGCGCGGCTGCAGGTTTTACCGTGTACGACGGCGTACAGACGCAAGTTGCCAGCGGCACCGGGGCGACGCTGAACTTCACGCCGAGCGCCTCAGGGACGTACTACGTGCGGCTGAGCACGGGTGCCAGCAGCGGCAGCTACGTGCTGAACGCAGCCGTGGCGCATACGCCCCCGGGGCCACAGACCAATACCTTCTCCAGCCTTGGCAACGTGTGGTACCGGCTGGAACTGCCGGCCAGCCGGACGATCAAAGTCTCGGCCACCAACAAATCGCAGATCGAGTTCTATAACGGCGCGGGTACTCAGGTGGTACGCTGCTACTACTCGTGGGAATTCCCCTGCCTCTATTCGCCGACGACGGCTGGAACCTACTATGTGAAGGTCTCCGGGACGGCGAACAGCAGCACGGTGCTGACCTCGGAGGACGGGGCGAGCTTTGCCACCGCCTATGTGGACGGCAACTTCGTCGGCCGGACGATTCCGGCGAACGACAGCGCCCTGTACAAACTGGAGCTGGAGGCCGGGCAGCCCTACGTGCTGGCGGCGACCGGGCCGGGTGCAGTGGCAGGCTTTGCGGTGTACAACAGCGCGCAGACGCAAGTGGCCGGCGGCACCGGCGCGACGCTGAACTTCACGCCGGGCGCTTCAGGGACGTACTACGTGCGGCTGAACACGGGCGCCAGCAGCGGTAGCTATGTGCTGAACGCAGCCGTGGCGCATACGCCCCCGGGGCCACAGACCAATATCTTCTCCGGCCTTGGCAACGTGTGGTACCGGCTGGAGCTGCCGGCCAGCCGGACGATCAAGGTCTCGGCTACCAACAAGTCGCAGATCGAGTTCTATAACAGCGCGGGTACCCAGGTGGTCCGCTGCTACTACTCGTGGGAATTCCCCTGCCTCTATTCGCCGACCACGGCTGGAACCTACTATGTGAAGGTCTCCGGGACGGCGAACAGCAGCACGGTGCTGACCTCGGAGGACGGGGTGAGCTTTGCCACCGCCTATGTAGAGGGCAACTTCGTTGGCCGGACGATTCCGGCGAATGACAGCTCCCTGTATAAGGTGGAGATGGAGGAAGCGCAATCCTACGTGCTGGCGGCGACCGGGCCGGGCGCAGCTGCGGGCTTTACGGTGTACGACGGCGCACAGGCACAGGTGGCCGGTGGCACCGCTGCGACGCTGAACTTCACGCCGGGCGCCACAGGGACGTACTACGTGCGGCTGAGCACGGGCGCCAGCAGTGGCAGCTACGTGCTGAACGCAGCCTTGGTGCATACGCCTCCCGGGCCGGAGACCAACACCTTCCCCAGCTACGGCAGCCTGTGGTACCGGCTGGACCTGCCGGCAAGCCGGACGACCGTCGTCTCAGCCACCAACAAGTCCCAGATGGAGTTCTATAACGGCGCGGGTACCCAAGCGGTACGCTGCTACTACTCGTGGGAATACCCCTGCGTCTATGCGCCGACTACGGCTGGAACCTACTATGTGAAGGTCTCGGGGACGGCAGGGGCCAGCACGAAGTTCACCTCAGAGGATGGGCTCAGTTTTGCCACGGCATACCACATGGCCTTCGGGAACGGTGTAGCCAGCAAATCGGCAAGCATCCCGGCCAATGGCAGCGCACTGTTCACCGTGGAACTGGCGAAGGGTGCTGTCACCCTGGCCGCCAGCGGCCCCGGCACTCCCGTCGGGCTGACTGTGTATGACAGTGCACAGGCGCAGGTGGCAAGCGGGAGCGGCGCTTCCCTGACGTTTACAGCACCGGCCGGGGGCGTCTACTATGTGAGCCTGGGCGCCGGCACCAGCAACGGGAGCAATACGCTGACCGTAACGCAGCCCCACACTCCACCGGGGCCGGAAGCGAGATCGATCACCACGGCGGGCTACTCGTGGTACCAGGTGAATCTCACGGCGACGAACCGGACCTACACCTTCTCGGCCACGGGTGCCACCCGGGTTGACTTCTACAACAGCGCCGGTTCCTATCTGACCGGATGCAACTACTCGTCGATCTGCAATTACGTGCCGACCGCGGCCGGCACCTACTACGTGAAGGTATCGGGAGCGGCCACCGCCGGGACCACGCTGACCTCCCAGGATGGGGCAAGCTTTGCCGGCGCCTACGTGGATGGCATCAGCGTGGCCAAGACCATACCGGGCAGTGACAGCGGCCTGTACAGCATGCAGCTGCTGGCAGGCAAGTCGTACCTCCTGGAAGCCAGCGGTGCGAGCACTCCCGCCGGGCTGACTGTGTACAACAGCGCACAGTCCCAGGTAGCAAGCGGGACAGGGACCACCCTGACCTATACGCCTGCGGCCGGCGGCACGTACTACGTGCGGCTGAGCGCCGGCACAACCACCGGCAGCTACACGCTGAAGGTCTCCGAGCTGTATACGGCGCCGGGACCCCAGACCAGCAGCATCTCCAGCCAGGGGTACACGTGGTACCGCACGAACCTGTCTGCCAACAGCCGGACCTTCCGCCTGACGGCCACCGGCGCCACCAAGATCGAGTTCTATGACGGTTCGGGCACCTACCTGACCGGCTGTTCGTCCGACAACTGCGGCTACCTGCCTGCTACGTCCGCGACGGACTACGTGAAAGTATCCGGGACGCCGAATGCCGCAAGCACCTTGACCTCCCAGGATGGCTCGTCCTCGGCCAGCGCCTACGCCCTCACCTTCGTCGGGGGTGTTGCCAGCCAGACGAACAATGCGCCCGCCCGCGACGCGCTATGGTACGCAGCCACCTTGCGTAGTGGTCGTACTTACTCGCTGTCCTCTTCCGGAGCGAGCACGCCCGCGGGAATCGCCGTGTATAGCCCTTCCAACCTGAAGAAGAGCCTGGCATCAACCACCGCCACCACGCTCAGCTTCACGCCGCCGGCGGACGGAACCTACTACGTCAAACTCAGCAGCGGCACCACAGCGGGTTACTACACGCTGAACATCCAGGACCCCTTTGTCGCTGAACTGACCATGGTTCCCAACGCCAAGGTTTACGGCGTCGTCAGCGTGACAGGTACTGCCGTCAGCGTGACCGGCGCCTGGGAGCTGAGTTACGGCAGCGGGACCGCTCCCACCAGTTGGACGACGCTGAAGACGAGTTACACCGGGGTATCTGCCTCCGTGTTGTACCAGTGGGATACCTACACCCTGGCCAACGGGCTGTATACCCTCAAACTGGTGGCCTCCGGCCAGTCCGGGTTGAGCGAAACGGCCACGGTCACGGTGGAGGTAGCCAATAACCCCCTGCAACTGAGTGGACCCACTGCAGCCACGACCGCGACGCTGGACCTGGCCTGGCAGGTCAGCTCGACCACCGGCATGTCCCGGTTTGAGCTGTACAAGTCCACGTCCAGCGGTGCCGGGTTCGGCATGTACAGCAGCAACAAAGTGGCGGATATCACGGACCTGAGCAAGCGCACGTATCAGGTCACGGGGTTGACGGCTGCCACAGCATACTATTTCAAGCTCCGCGCGGTCTACCTGGATGGCCATACGGAGGACTCCAACGAAGTGGCCGGTGCCACCAGGCCGGCGGCCGTGCCCCAGACGGGCGCCACGGTCGAGGTGACGACCTTCGTCTACGACGCAGATGGCAACCGCATCCGGATGACGGACCCGAACGGAAACACCACCACTTATGAGTACAATGCGGTCAGCGAAGTGGTAGCCAGCAACCAGCCGGACGGTTCCCGCATCGCCTATACGTACGACAAGGCCGGGCAGGTCTTGTCGGCCAACGACGGAACGGCTGCCGGGGTTACGCAGTGGGAATACAATGCGGTTGGCAATACGACCAAACTGACCGACCCGGACGGCGGCGTCACGACCTCGGCCTACGATGCCCGGGGCCATCTCACCAGCCTCACCCGGGCCAGCGGAACGGCTCTGGCCGGCACGACGGCCTACACCCGGGACGTCATGGGCCGGCTGACGGCGGTCACCGACCCGCGGGGCAACGTGATCCGGTACGAGTACGACGCCAATGGCAACCAGACCAAGGCGACCGATCCCAACGGCAACGTCACACAATTTGTCTACGATGCCATGAACCGCTCGACGTCCGTGACCGATCCGCTGCTGCAGGTAACGACGACGGATTACGATGCGGTGGGTCACCGGACTCGTGTCACCCTGCCCAATCAGTCCGTCTGGTTGTACACCTACAACGAACGCGGGCAGTTGCTGAGCGTCACCGAGCCCACCGGCACGGTCACCACCCAGACCTACGACACGGCGGGGCGGCTGCTGTCCGTGACCGACGGAAACGGCCACACGACCACATACGGGTACGACTCCCTTGGCAACGTCGCCACGGAGCGAGACCCACTGAACGGCATGACCCGGTATACGTACGACGGCAACGGCAACGTGATCAAGATGCAGGACCCGAAGGGCAGCGTGATCACCTACAGCTATGACGGCCTGGACCGGCTCGCCGGGACCCAGGAACCCAGCCTGAGCCCGATCAGCTTCCAGTACGACGGGAACGGGCGGCGTACCGTCATGACGGATGGAACCGGCACCACGCAGTATGCGTACACGGCGGGCGGGCGGATCAGCAGCAAGACCATGGGCGGGAAGAGCGTCGGCTACACCTACGACGCCGCCGGGCGCCTGGCGACCACCACCGACTACAGCGGCGCCGTCATCACCCGTACCTACGATGCCGCCAGCCGCCTGGTCCAGGTCCAGGATGGCCTGGAAGCGCCGATCGGCTATGCATACGACGCCGGGGGCCGCCGCTCCAGCCTGACGCTGCCGGGGGGCCTGGTGGTCACCTATGGCTATGACGCCAATAACAAGGTGACCCAGGTCGTCAGCAGGCGGTCGGACAATACGGTAGTCAACCAGTTCACGTATGCATACGACAGTGTGGGCAACATCAGCAGCCGGACCGACGGCAGTGGGACGACGGCGTATACCTATGACGGGGCCGGTCGGCTTGCCAGCTACCGGAAGCCGGATACCACCACGGCGAGCTACACCTACGACGGGGCGGGCAACCGGCTGACTGAGACGACGGTCGATCCCCTGCTTGCGACGAGCACGAAGAGTTACACGTACGATGCGGCTAACCGGATGCTGGGCATCAGCGGGGCGGCCACTGCAACTTACACCTACGATGCCAACGGCAACCTGATGAGCGACGGCGCCGACACGTACGGCTACGACGTGCTCAACCGGCTGACAAGCATCAGTGGCGGGAACAGCGCCACCTACGCCTATGACGGCGACGGATACCGAGTCACGTCCGTCGAGGGCGGCGCCACCACCCGGTTCTACTGGGACGATGACCAGATCGGGCTGGAGACCAACGGCGCCGGCCAGATGATCGCCCGGAACCTGTACGGTCTGGAACGGATCGCCCGGATCCTGGGCCCCGGCTCCCCCGCATACCAGCCCACCGGCAATAACCGGGGCTACTACCTGCATGATGCGCACGGCGACGTGAAGGCGATCGCCGATCCCAGCGGTGCGGTCATCGCCAACCTTGATTACGACCCGTGGGGCAAGGTGACGGAGCAGACCGGCACGTTCGACAATCCGTACCGATCCGGGGGCGAGTACCAGGACGCGGGAACCGGACTGTACTACCTGCGGGCGCGGTTCTACGCCCCGGAACAGGCCCGGTTCCTGACCGAGGATACGTATGCCGGTGATCCCGGCGATCCGCTGAGCTTGAACCTGTATACGTACGTGGTGAATAACCCGCTACGGTACACGGATCCGTCCGGTCACCTGCCGATCGGGCTCGACGGTAACCCGCTCAGCATGGATCCCTCACCGACGGAAGACTCGTTTGCGCCGGATTTGCGTATGAGCCCTGAGCTTGATTCCCGGAGCCAGCAGGCGCTGGACGACTTCAAGGACAACAGCGGCTCCGGTGACGCCGGTCCGACCAAGCCGCAGAACACGAACCCACAGAATCCGCCGTCACAAGCCAAACCGTGCACGGCAGGCAAGAAGAAGGACGACCCGTGCAAGCCCAAGAAGAAGCCTGACGACAAGAAGAAGAAGGGCCCGAAGAAGAAGGGCGTGTCGAAGGCTGAGGCTCAGAAGTTCATCGACGACATCAAGGCTGCTGCCCAGGAACTGCAGGCAAAGACCGGCATCCCCTGGGAGGCCATTGCAGCGCAGGCCGCTTTGGAGACCGGGTACGGGCAGAGCGTGACCCACGACATGAACAACGGGCGGGACAGTCACAACCTGTTTAACATTAAGGGCTCAGGCCCTGCCGGGAGCGTAACTGCCCGAGTCCCTGAGTATGTGGGCGGGAAAAAGGTGTGGGAAATAGCCGACTTCAAGGCGTATAACGACGTCGGTGAATCGATGCCGGATTACCAGCGCTTCATCACGGGGCAGAAACGGTATACGGAAGCCATGAAGCACGCCGATGATCCCGACCGGTACGTTGAAGAGCTGCAGAAGGCCGGCTACGCGACGGACCCGAACTATGCCAAGAAACTGAAATGGATCATGAAGCATTACTGCATGAAGAAGTGAGGGGCTAGCCTCCACTGACGTGCTGCCGCCGCCACCGCCGCCGATTTTGGCGACGGTGGCGGCGGCTCCTTTTGAACGGGAGGGCGGCCCCTACCTTTGCACCGCCGCCAACGGGGAACCACTCGTCAGTCAGCTGCCACATTCGCCTGGGCGTTCCAGGCCGGGATGATTTCCTGCTCAAAGAGGTCGCGGAGACCGCTCCAGTTCTCCCGGCTCGTCGCGTAGAATAGCCGGCCATTATCCTTGGCCACCGCCTTCACCTTATCATAGCGCGGGTGCGAGCAATATGAGGTGATCACCACAACGATGTCCGCTCCGGCCACAGCATCCCGGCATCGTTGGTGTGGTAGCCCTTCCCATCGATGGTGACCTGGAAGAACTTTTTCGGAGCCACACGCACAAAGCCCTGAGTCGGCGTGCCGATCCAGCCCGCCTGGGCCAGATCCTTCAGCATGCCGGGGTTTGCTGCCAGCTTGGTCTGCGCATCAGCACTGAGGTGGTTGAAATAAGTGATGGTTGTCCGGATCGTGCACCTGATGCTGGTTGTCCGACATGACCATCGTAACTCGCGTGATCACCTGGTGATCGATGCGGGCGACCACACGTTGGTCAGAAATTGTGGAGACGGCCACAGCGCCGGCGACTGCACCGATGCCCAGTCCGAAGACCAGCGCCGGCAGCCAATGGAGTCCTGTTCGCATATCTGCACCCCCGTGTTTCCCTTCGAAGATACGGTTATCAGCGACATTCGGCTAGTGGATTGCGGGAGAAGACCGTTCTGGCGATGGCAAACAGGGTTTTCCCCATGGCCTGCTTGGGCCTATTTGGAAATTGAGGTCCACATCAGCTTGCTGGACCGGACGGAGTCGGGGAAGGTCTGACGCCAGAAAATCGGGGAAAAGATGATCACCCGGGTCCGGACGCTTTCGGCGGCTTTTGGAGAACGGAAGAAACCGTCGAAGGCGGCCCAACGGCTTTGAACGCTGTCCAAAAGCTTTGTACGATTCCCAACGATGTCCAACGATCGCAAAAACTCGCGAAAACAGACCGCAGCAACTGGAAAATGGCCCGCGCACACGGGGAAAGAAAACCCGCCGGAATAACGCCGGCGGGCTTTTGCAGTGCCTGCAAGGGGGCGGTTGCGGGTGGTAGGCATGTGAAGCAAATGTCAGGCGTGGTAGACAAAACGAAGGGTTTTGAAGCAAAACGAAGGCTTCCAACGCTTTTGAAAAGCTTTGAACGAAAGAAAACGATCGCGGAAACAATCCGAAGCAATAATTAGCGTTTGGACGAAATCGGTAAGGAGCGCCAGGCGGCGGTAAGCCGCCGATTTGCTTATCAGGCAACAAAGCCTGGCACGAAACGCCATCCGACACAGTCCTGGTCAGCCCCGCCCGGGGTCTGCCCATCGGGCAGGCGCTCTGCGCCCGGGCGCGACGAACGGCCCGGGGGCAAAGGCCCCCGGGCCGCTGCGGATTCGCTGCCGCCATGGCTCCGCTTCCAAGCGCTAGAACGCCTTACTGGCAGGTCGGGAACTTGAAGGAAGCGATGCGGGTGCTCCAGTTGAAGCTGCCGGTCGCCTTGAGGTACTCGGTGGTATACCAGAACGTGCAGTCATCCACCGGGTCAACGGTCATGCTGCTGTAGTCGCCCCACCGGCTCAGCCGGCTGATCTGCGAGCCGCCGCCGCTGAAGAGGTTGGTTTCAGCCTGGAGCGTGCCCAGCGGATCGGTGGGCACCCGACCGGTGTAGCGAATCGACGGATACATGGTGCTGCTGGAGACGCTGTACCCGACGGCCATATCGCCGACCTTATCCATGGCGATGCTGCCCATCCAGCGGTAGTTGGAGTCCGGGGCGTAGGTGCCCTGCTGGTAGACGACGGGAGTGCCACTGGCCATGGTGCCGCCAGTGGGATTGCGCAGCTCGTACCAGCGGACGCCCACGGAAGTGCCCGCCGTCACCGAGTGGTTGACCACCAGCGCCTCGTGCCCATCGGCGAACGTGCGATAGGCCAGGCGATACATGAGCCGGTCGGCGAGCGAATCGAGCTTCGTCGTCTTGGTTCCGGATTGCGGGATGCAGGCGCCACCGCTGCATGCCGGGCTAAAGGCTGCCACGGGAATGTTGGTCGGCCCCGAGAAGGTCGAGTTCGCCGGGGTCGCCCAATCCACATGGAACTTCCAGAGATTGAGGGAGTTGGTGCCAAAGCTCATTGCGAAGTTTGGCGAGCCTGCCGGTGGTGCGATTGCGCCATCGAGGTCCGAAGGCAGCAGCCCGCCGTAGCTTGTGCTCAACTGGAAGCACTGCTGCGTGGCAGCGGCGCCGCTCAGCATGCTGGTCCGGTCATAGGCACAGACCCGGCCGCCGTTGAAGGTCACACCACCCTTGAACATGTTAAACGTGATGTAGTATCCGTCCGGCCACACGCCCAGCTTGGGATAGTCCGGGAAATCGGTGTACTGGAACGCATAGCGGTTGTACGTGCCGGTAGCATCCGACGTCGTGGAAACGGCGACACACTGCAGGTACGGCGTCGTGGAGACCGAGAACTGGGTCATGATCCAGCGGTTTGCCGCCTTGTCGTACTGCACGATGGGGTCGCCGTCGTTGTTCGTTTCGCATCCGCCGCCGAAGCCTGTCCAGAGGGTGTTGCCGGCCGCGGGTCCATAAACGAGAGCGCCCGTGGTCTTATTAAAAACGGCAAAGGATTCATTCACCCACTGCACATACTGGGTGGCTCCCACCGCGCCATTCGTGTCGGGCGGCGCGGCATTTGGCGCGAACCCGTAATCGCCATTGCCAACGCCGGCAATGTTCAATCCGGCGGTGGTGGCCACCAGCGGGCCGGCCGACGTCTGAAGGGCCCCGTCCGGCAGGCTGGATGGTGCGCCGTTGCTGGGGATTGGCCGGAAAGTCTTCTCGCGTGCAGTCTCCTTCGCGTTAATCGGGTTCATGCTGTGCAGGGGCGGTGAAACGTCCTGTCTGACTGCCGAACTGACTTCTGATCCGTTCTGTCCTGGACCTTGACCCGCCACAGGGGCGGCCGATACCAGGGAAACAGACAGCACAAACAGCAACGCCAAGGCTACCTTACGCATGATGCATCTCCTTATCGAGAACAAAGTATACGGGCCCAAAAGGATCATAGTCCGAAAATACTATACTTGTCAATTATCTGATAGTAATTATTTTGTAAACACATTCTATCGATATTGTTAGAAATGCATGAGACGATGGACTGATATGGAAACCACAGTTGTTCCTTCAGCCGACGCAGGGCCGAAGGGGTGTCCGTGGCTGCAATGGCACGGGGGCAGGATGACCTGCCCCCGTGCTGATTGCTTCCCTGGCTCCAGGGAACGCACGCAGGAATGATGGTTGATAACTACATTACTATCCGCCATATGTTATATTTAGTCATGGTTCAAATATTTTTCTGGGAGGAATCGAATTGCGTAAGCGGCTCGGAATCTTGCTTTCGCTTCTCACATTGGCCGTCAGTCTCGTCGCCATTCCGCCACACCAGCAAGCTTTCGCGGCAGCCTGCACCGTAACGAGCACAACGGACGGGCGTCCCTACATAGCTCCCACCGCCAGCGGCGTCGGCAGCGGCAAGAAGCTCGGCTTCGACAACACCCACGGCGAGACCGCGGGCGGCGCGGACTGGGTCATCGACGGCGGCTATAAGGACATGGCCTGCGCCCTGGCCGGCCAGGGCTACGCCGTGGAAGAGATCCGGGCGTATCCCCTCGGCACTGCCATTTTGAACCAGTACGATGCCGTGGTGATTCCGGAGCCCAATATTCCCTTCACCACCGCCGAAGAGGCGGCGCTGGTCAGCTTTGTCGGCGCAGGTCACGGCCTGCTGATGGTCGGCGATCACTACCAGGCCGACCGCAACTACAATACCTGGGACGCGACTGAGGTGTTTAGCGGCTGGCGGCGTGGTCACTACCAAGTGGCCTTTTCCAGCCCCTACTACTGGTATAATGGCACGGCGACCTCGTCTTCCTACGCCTTCAACAACGAGGACGACTGGATGGCCACCAACTTCGGCATGCGTTTCCACTTCAACGCCATGGATATGGCCACCGGCGTCACGGGCTTCACCGCGGGCAATCCGGCGGACCCCGATGATCCCGGCGTGCTGGCGGCCGACCAGACGTTCAATATCACCAGCGGCGTGACCAGTGTCGCCACGCATGCCGGCGCTACCCTGGCGATCGTGGATGCTACCAAGGCGATGGGTATTATCTTCCCGAACAAGGGGTCCATTGTGAAGTGGTCCAGCGCTCAGGCCACCGACCCCATTGCAATCTACACCGATAGCGTGGGCACGCCGGCCTGCGGCAGCGCCACCAACGGCGGCCGGTGTGAAGGTCCCTACGTGGCCATTGCTAAGCCCAGCGCCGGCAAGGTCGCGGCCGTTGGTGACAGTTCCGCCTTTGACACCGCCGTCCCCAAGTACAAGCGTGAAGACAACGGCGCCACCAAGACGACCTACAACGGTTGGGGCGAAGTAAACAATTCTGCGCTGGGCATCAACCTGGTTAACTGGCTGGCCACCTCCGATCCGACGGTGGGCATTCCCGCTGCCCAGCAGCAGCAGGTCTCGCCTGAACCCTACGACGTCTTTACCATCAGCGAGCCGCTTGTGGAACCCTGGAGTGCCGGGCCCGCCGGCTATCACTGGTACGATGCCCGCACCTTCAGCGCCGGCTCCTACAACAATACGACTCTGTACGGCATTCCCGACACCACGGCCCCGACGGTAAGCATCACCGCTCCGGCGGGCGGCGCCACGGTAAGCGGGACCACCACCGTGTCTGCTTCGGCCTCCGACGATGTCGGTGTGACCAAGGTGGAGTTCTACCTGGACAGTGTGCTGCAATCCACCGTCACGGTCAGTCCCTACAACTGGTCCTGGAACACCGCAACCGCCGCTAACGGCAGTCACAGCTTGATTGCCAAAGCCTACGATGCGGCTGCCAACGTCGGGACATCCACCACGGTTACGGTCACCGTCGCCAACGCCGCCGACACCACTGCCCCGACCGTGAGCATCACGGCTCCGGCGGGCGGCGCCACGGTCAGCGGCACCACCACCGTGTCTGCTTCGGCCTCCGACGATGTCGGTGTGACCAAGGTGGAGTTCTACCTGGACAGTGTGCTGCAATCCACCGTTACGGCCAGCCCCTACAACTGGTCCTGGAACACCACCACCGCCGCTAACGGCAGTCACAGCTTGATTGCCAAAGCCTACGATGCGGCCGCCAACGTGGGTACATCCACCACGGTTACGGTCACCGTCTCCAATACCGGCACCAGCACCGCCAGCGAGACCTTTACCGGCACCCTGAGTTCTTCTCCGACCACCAAGGACTTCTGGATTGATGTCACTGCAACCGGCACGATCAGCCTGAACTTGAGCTGGTCGGGCACCGCCGGCTTGAATCTCTATCTGTACAACCCGAGCGGAACCCAAGTGGCCAACGCACAGGGCAAGCCCAGCCCGGTGACGCTCTCTTACAACGCCACCACCACAGGGCGCTACAAGATCCATGTCACCCGCTCCAGCGGTACCGCCGACTTCACCCTGACGGAGTCGCATCCGATCAATCCGAACGTGACTTCGGCATACAACCAGAGCGGCAGCCTCTCCGCCGGCGGCAATCAGACCTATACGCTGACGGCGGGCGGCACGGGCACGATTGACCTGTCGGTCTCCTTCCCGACGGGTTCCGACTTTGATCTCTACCTGATCAACTCCGCAGGCTCCACGGTGGCATCCACCACCTCCCGTACACTCAATCCGGAGTCCATCTCTTACCAGGTGAGCGGTGCGGGCACCTACACGGTGAAGGTGCAGTCGTACTCGGGCAGCGGCGCCTACACGCTGAGCGGCTACTATCCGAAGTAGCCCCGGGACCGGAACCCGGCGTGCAGGGGACTTGAACCCCCAAAAGCAAACGGAACTGCCAGGCGTACAAAACGGCAAGCCCTTTCGGGCTTGCCGTTTTCGCGTGGCATCGAATCCGTGTCTGCCCACTCACCGCACAACCGTGCTGTACGGTCCCCCCGCCTCCGGCTCGCAGAAGTACTGCCCCGGACCCATCCAGCGGTAGCCCTCCTTGACCCAGGCCGCCATCTCCGCCTGCCCCCGCGGCCGGGTTTGCACCCGGTGCAAGAACGCCGCCACCAGCCCGCAGGCGGCGACATGCCCCGCATAGGCGGCCTGCAAGGCCGGGACCCGCTCACCCAGGAACGCAAACCAGGCGCCCAGGTTCGCCGCCAGCGCTTCCGGCGGCAGCTTCAGCCGGGGGTACTCCAGCGGCGCCGCGGTCCACAGGAAGTTCAGGAGTGCCGCCAGCGGCGGCGTCCGGCCCGGGACGTCCTGCTCCCCCGGGCTGTAGCGGCACCAGGCGTCCACGCTGGTCACCGCCTCGTTCAGCGCCCGCTGCCCGCCGCCCGCCTGCGCCCGAGCGCTGGTGAACCACCGCATGAGCGCCGGCCGTCCCTGCCAGTGGCGGTACGTCTCCCGGCCGAAGGTGGGTGCGAAGGCCCACCAGGACTCGGTCCCGATCATCCGGCCGGTCCGCAGGGCGTAAAGGCCCGCCTCCCCCGGCGTGGGAATCAGCCAGACCGGGTCCGGCGTCCGGCCCTCCCGGTAGCAGCCTTCGGCCAGCAGCACGGCTACCGCCTCCGCCTCCGGCAGCGGATGCTCGCGGGTCGCCCGCAGGTAGTTGAGGAGAACGGACCGGGCCCCTTCGTCGGGCACCCCGAAGTCCGTGAAGTCCCGGTCAGCCCGGCGGCGCAGGCTTGCCGCCAGCCTCGGCCCGGCCGGGTCGACGACGGCCAGCCGCAGTTCGTCGCCCACTTCGGGGCGCAAGGCGGCCATGAGCGAATCCGGCCCCGCCGGCTGCCCGGCCGGATGCCCGTCGCTCGCCTCCAGCACCCGGCACGGCCGGTCGCCGGCTTGCACGGTGTACGGCGGGCGGTGGCCGATGGCAGCCAGGGCCCGCACCCAGTCGGCATCCGCCGCCAGATGCCCGGTCCGCCACTCGTCGAACGTGACCACGTGCCGGAACTCCGACCCGGCGAGCCAGTCGGCCCCGACGCCGACGTACCCGGCCAGCACGGTCAGTTCGTCCGGCAAATCGTCCAGCGCATCGACCAGTTCGGCGTGCGCTTCGCTGTCCGTCAGAGCGGCCGCCGTGGGGCAGCGGCGCTGCAGCGCCTCCAGGCTGAGCGGCGCCCCTTCCTGCAATACGGCCTCTGCCACTTCCGCCGCCAGGCGGGCAGACGGCACGATGAGCCTGCCCGGCAGCGCCTCCCGCCCGTAGACCGGGCCGGCCTCGCCCCGGGCAAGGCGTACCGCGGACTGCCCGATGTTGGTCACGTAGGCGCGCAGCACGTCCTCCACCGGCCGGGGCTCCCGCTCCCAGACCGTGTAGGCGTACTCTCCCCGCCCGATCGTCCGCTCCACCCGCATCCCGACCTGGCGCACTTCGTTTCCCAGCGGCAGCGGGCCCAGCAACCGGAGCAGCGCGTCCGGCGCCGCCGAGGCGCCCGGGCCAAAAGCGATGGCGTCGGGGTCCTCCGGGGTCGTCCAGAACCGGTCCGGGTCGATATCCGGGCCGGCCGCCGCAAATCCGGTGGCGGTCGCGGCCGCCTCGCTTTTTGCCGCCTTCCCGTGGTCGGACAGGTAAGCCTGCACGGCTGCCAGCAGTTCGGCCCGCTCCTTGCCCAGCACCGCCAGCCACAGGAACGGGTTGGCCTCCACCAGCGCTGCCCCGTGGACAGCCAGGGCCAGCATGTGTCGGCACTGCCAGGGCTCCCGGCAGTCGCACTTCAGGGGGCGGCTGCCGGTGGGCTCCGGGAAGAGCGGGATGTTTTCCGCCGCCAGCACCGCCTCCAACTCCGGGCCGGGCGTGCCGGACAGCAAACGGGAAGCCGCCGCGGCGTCGCCGGCGATCGCCGCCACGGCCCGCCGCCACTCCCGCTCGCCCCACGGCTTCACTTTGAGCATGGCCGTGCTTCCTTGCCCATGCTGCCCGACCGGGACTTCGGCAATCACCCGGCCGCGCAGGAAGTGCATCCGGGTTTCCGACCGGGCGACGCTCTTCACTTTGGCCGGCGTGGGCGCCCAGCCCGGCTCCACGCCGAGGACGTACCGGAACATGCGCTCGGTCCACCAGTTCGGTCCCGCCTCCGGATTCCCCGCCATGCTCCCGTCACTCCCTTGCCAGCGTAATCAGGCTCTGAAGGTCGGCGTTGGACAGGTTGGAGAGCCACGCTTCGCTGGTATCGACCACCTGGGCCGAAAGCTCCCGCTTGCCGGCCAGCAGCCGGTCGATGCGCTCCTCCAGGGTTCCCGCCGTCACCAGCTTATGGACCATCACTTTCTTGGTCTGGCCGATCCGGAACGCCCGGTCGGTGGCCTGGTCCTCCACCGCCGGGTTCCACCAGCGGTCAAAGTGGAAGACGTGGTTCGCCGCGGTCAGATTCAGCCCGACGCCGCCCACTTTCAACGACAGAAGGAAGACCGGCGCCTCGCCCGCCTGAAAGCGGGTGACGAGCTGGTCCCGCTCTTTCTGCGGGGTGGAGCCGTCCATGAAGAGCACTTCGCAGCCCAGGTGCCGCTGCAGATACGGCCGCAGCCGGCCGCCGAAGGTGGCGAACTGCGTAAAGATCAGCGCCTGGTCGCCTTCGGCCAGCACCTCGGCCAGCATCTCGGTCAGGCGGTCCAGCTTGCCGCTGCGGCCGGCCAGCGGACCGCCATCGCCGGTGAGCGCCGCCGGGTGGTTGCAGACCTGCTTCAGCCGGGTGAGGCCGGACAGCACCGCGCCATGGCGCGCAATGCCCGCCGCCGACTCCGCCCGCTCCAGTGTCTCCTGCACCACCGCCTCGTACAGGGAAGCCTGCTCCAACGTCAGGTTGGTCACGACGCTATTCTCCTGCTTTTCCGGCAGGTCATCCACGATTGCGGGGTCGGTCTTCACCCGCCGCAGAATCAGCGGACCGGCGTGGCGACGGAGCCGGGCCGCCGCCTCGGCATCCCGGTACCGCTCAATGGGAATGGCGTACTGGCGCCGGAACTCCTCCGGCCCGCCCAGCAGGCCCGGGGTCAGAAACTGAAAGAGCGACCAGAGGTCCCCCAGGTGGTTCTCGACCGGGGTGCCGGTCATGGCGATCCGATACGGGGCGGGAATCCGCCGCAGCGCCTGTGTGTGCCGGGTCGCCGGGTTCTTGAGGTTCTGGGCTTCGTCGGCCACCACCCCCGCCCACTCCACCGCGGCCAGCGCTGCCTCGTCCCGCGCGCAGAGCGCATAGGTCGTAATGACGACATCGTGCGCCGGCGCCGCCGCCGCCAGTCCCTCGGCCTCCGCCCGCCCGGCGCCGTGGTGGATGAGCACTTTCAGACCGGGGGCGAATTTGGCCAGTTCCCGGCGCCAGTTGCCCACCAGGGAGACGGGGCAGACCAGCAGCGTCGGGTTCGCCGTCCACCCTTGCTCGCGCTCGTGCAGCAGCAGCGCGATGACCTGGACCGTCTTGCCCAGGCCCATGTCGTCGGCGAGGCACGCCCCCACGCCATAGCGCCGCAGGAAAGCCAGCCAGGCAAAGCCCCGCTGCTGATACGGCCGCAGCGTGCCCGAAAAACCCGCGGGCGTTACCACCGGCTCAATGCGGGCGGGCTCCTGCAGCCGGGTCAGCAGGCCGGCCACCCAGCCTTCGGCCGTGGTCTCCTTCAGGTCCGGCGCCAGCCGAAGCGCGGTCGCCAGGTCAATCTTCTCCCGGTACCGGTCGAGATGACGCATGGCCGCCGCCAGGGACTCCGGGTCCACCTGCACCCAGTTGCCCCGGTGGAGCACCAGCGGCCGCCGCAGCCGGGCCAGCCGCTGCACCTCTTCGAGGCTCACGTCGGCATCGCCCAGGGCCAGGTCCCACTTCACGTCCACCAGCTGACTCAGGCCAAGTTGGCTGTCGGTGACGCCGGCAGGGGGCGCCAGGTGCATCCGCGCCTGAATGGCCGCCGATCGCACCAGTCCGGCGGGCAGCTGGACCGGAAAGCCCGCCTGCTGCAACGCCGGCGCACCTTCCTGCAGCAGGGCCACCACCGCCTCCTCCCCCACGGCCACGCCGGTGGGCGCCGCCTCAACCCGCAGCGGCTCCAGCGGTGTGAACAGGCGGGCCATCACCGGCAAATCGGCCAGCAACCGCTGTTCCGCGTGGCTGTATCGGTGGTCGCCCACCCGGATGTCGCGGCCCATGGCCGCCCAGGCCGCCTCAGCCGGAATGTCCACCGGCGGGTCGTCTCCGGTCTGCAGGATTAGCTGCAGTTCCCAGTCGCCGGACTCGGTCCCCGCCGGGGGCACCAGGCGGAGGCCGGTGCGCAGGCCGGCGTGGCCCCGGACGCCGAGGCTCGACGCCGCCCACTGGTCCACCCCGGCGTACAGGTCCGCCCCGCCGGGCAGAGCGGGCGGCAGGTCGCGGCCGGAATGGCCGGCCAGGGCCGTCAGCCAGTATGCGGCGGCGGCTCGCGTCCCTTTGTCGATCAGCGGGACCGGCGCCTCGGTCAGAAACAGTCGGGCCAGCGCCTCGGCGCCCACTTCCAGGAAGCGGCGAAGCAGCGCGCCGGACGTAGGCGGGCGGTACGCCTTGTGGTCCCGGTCCGGCGGCACAATCGCCCGGCAGACCTCCGGCAGGGTCTCCTCCAGCCGGGCCAGCCGGGTGGCGTCCTCCAGGGCGGGCGCCGCCGCGGCCCAGGCCGCGGCCAGGCAGCCGGCCTCGGCCCGCAGGACGGGCACGAATCGCCCGCGGCCCAGCAATTCCAGCAAAAGCTTGGCCGCCCCGCTCCAGGCCCGCAGGCTGCGAGCCGGCGCCAGCCCGGTCCCGGCGAAGGCCGCATCCAGGTCCAGGAGCCACTGGGCGGCGGCGGTCGCGGACATAGCGATGCCCGGCACCTTGGCCGCCTTCAGCCCGGCCGGCCCCGGCAACCGGATGACGCAGGTCACGCCATGGACATACGGAATACCTTTTAGCACGGGATACAGCCGGTCGGCGGCCGCTGCCTGCGGGTGCGGTCCGCTCCCCCGCCCTTTGGCCGGGCCGGGGGCCAGCGCCGGGTCGAGGGCCCACAGGTAAAAGAAGCCGCCGGCCCCGTGGGGCACAAAACTCCCCTGCACGGAGAGCGACATAATATCCCTCGCTTTCAGCGAGCCAGATCGCGTGGTCATGCAACTATAACTCTATCAAGAAGCACCGGTCCGGGCAACCGGTTCCGCGGGGTTCCCGAAGCCGCTGCGGGCCGTCCGACGGCAAGAAAACCCGCCGGCACACCCCGGCGGGCTTTCAAGGCTTCTATCGTGCGGTGCCAAACGCTGCAGTCGTCAGTGCTGGCCAACAGGCATGCCGCTGCCGGCATCGCCGTTGGCGCGGTCAAGACGTGTCCCGGCAGCGGACGAGCAGTCATTGATCAGCAGCGTGGCCGCCAAAATTGCACCCATTCCCAGCAACGTCGCCACCAGAAACGCATCGTGGAACGCCATCACGGCCCCTGCCCGCGTCAGTTGGTCACCAAGCTGCGCCCCCGGTACGCCAGCTGACGCGCCAGCACCGTTGCGAGCAGCGCCACGCCAAAACTCGCCGAGACCTGGCGCAGGGAGTTGAAGATCGCGCTCGCCCGGCCCATATCTTCCGGGCGAATGGGCGCAAACGCCGTGGTCTGCAAGGAGACGAAGATGAACGCCCACGGGAACCCACGCAGCAGCATGATCAAAGCGATCCATCCGAGGCTCGTACTCGCGTCCACCCACAGGAACGCCGCCGTTGTGGCCGTAATCCCGACCATGCCCGTTACGATCATCCGGAGTGCACCAATGCGCTTATACAGGCGGGCGGCCGGCCGCACCGTCAGAATCACGCCCACCGCCTGTGGGAATGTGGCAAGACCCGCCTGGAGGGGGGTGAACCCCATCGCGGACTGCAGCAGCAAAGGCAGCAGGTAGAGCGCGCCCACAAAGCCCGCATAGCCCAGGAACTGAAAGAGATTTGATCCGGTAAACAACTGGTGTTTGAACAGCCGCATGTTGATCATCGGCTGGTCCGTGCGCAACTCGACATGAGCCAGCAGGAGCAGCAGGGCGATGCCGACCAGCCCGAGGAGGATGACGTGCAGGTCGCCGAAGCCGCGTGAGCCGGCCTCCGCCAGTGCATAAACGACGGACGCAAGGCCCGATGCCGACAACACGAACCCGGGCAGGTCCAAACGTCCGGGGTTTGCCTGCCGCTCTTCCGGCGGAAATGCCCGGAAGAGCATGGTGGTACCCACCGGTGTCAGCATGCCGCCGCCGATCCCCTGCAGGACACGGAATGCAATCAGCGACCCGATGTTCCAGGCAAAGCCGCCCAGTAACGAACTCGCCGCGAAAATCGCCAGCGCCAGCGTAAAGACCCGCTTGGTCCCGAAACGGTCACCCGCCCAACCGCTGACCGGAATGAAAATGGCCAGGCTGATCAAATAGCCAAGGACAACCCATTCAACGGTCGCCGTTGCCGCGAAGCTCCTTGCCAGTGTCGGCAGTGCGACATTCATAATCGTCATATCCAGGAGGTCCATGAAGAGTCACACGACAAACAGGGCGCCCACCAAGTACTTATAGTCAATTCGCTTGATCATTTCTTTCACTCCTTAGGTACCCAAAACTTGACCGCAAAAAGACAACACTGATCCAGGCCCCTCCTTTCGTGGGCGGGACCGATCGGCATGGACGCCTAAGACTCGCGCCCGAACATCGTCTCGTAGGTTTGGAGGAAGTAGGCCAGATTCTGCTGCCTGGCCCTAATGTCGTCCCTGAGCTCTCTCAGCCGCTGGTGGCCGGCCGCTGTGATTCGGTACCACTTTTTCGGCGGGCCACTGGACTCGTGTTCCCAGTAGGACGCCACGGCACCTTCTTCCTCCAGGCTCTGCAGCGTCCGGTAAATGATGGCGCTGTCGGATCGGTAGGCCGGCAGTTCATTCTCCAGACGGGTAAGCAGAGTCCCGCCATATGCATCCGACTGAGCCAGGAACAGCAAGATGAACGCCGGCGTATGCCTGAATTGCTGGCCTTTGTGCGGTCCCATAAGCCTGACCTCCGTGCCGGTTATGTACCTGTAGAGTTTACCGCTCGGGCCGCTTTCACCTCCGGAATCGCGCTTTCCGGAATGAACCGTTCCATCAGCAACCCCACGCCAATGACCCCCGGAATGGTCAGAATCAGACGCACCAGGGCAAACTTCATCCCGATAAAGTTGCTTTCCAGCAAGATCATCGGAATCTTGATCGCCGCCCAGGTACCAAGGAAGATGCCGATGTTCGCCAGCCGCGCCCCCTTCTGCCGCAAGGACAGGGCGACCGGAAACGCTGCGTAGATCGGCCCGGCTGCGGCCGTACCCAGCACGATTGCCAGCAGCATTCCCCGCAAACCGGATCGAGGGCCGATGTTCTCCTCGACCAGCTTCCGGGGCACCCAGGCATCGAACAGCCCCATCAATATCATGACCATCGGCACAATCTCCAGGATGTCGCCGACGAACCGGGCCGAGTTCACGGCCGCCGCCCAGCCCATGGCCGGACGTAACAGGCTGAGAATCAGGTCTGCCGCCACGATCGCCGCGAATAGTTGATACTTTTTCAGCAACGCCATCAATGCACGATCACTCCCATCAAGGCGCCGATCAGAATCGCCAACGCAAAGCTCAAGGTCTGCCGGACGAGCGTAAACCGTTTGCCGAAGTACTGGATCTCCATGGGGGCGGTCACAGTCCCGACCATCGTCAGCGTCGTGACGAAGGCTGCCAGCGCGGAGTAGCTTGCGCCAAGCCTGAGCATCGTACCGGCCAGCGGAAACGCGACGGGAGCCGGCATGGTGATGATTGCGCCGACCACGGAAATGAGCGCAAACCCAGCCAGGCCGTGAAACTTGAACAGGTTGGCCAGCACTTCCGGTGGCGTCAACGCCAGCAACAGGCCAATGATGCCGGTCATGCCCAACAGGCTCGGGATCAATGCCATGAACGACCGGTAACTTACCAGCAGCGCCTTTTTCGTCCGCTCCGGGTCCTTCCGGTACGACAATGCGAGCGCAGCCAGGGTGATCAATAGGAGCACCAGGGACGACACGCGGGCTCACCTCCGAAGTTCTGTCCTTCCACCGATTCCCGAATCAGGCAGCGCCGATAGTCCTGACCACGATGGTGACATTTGCAGCATAGTGTATTTATCAGTATGCTGTTAATAACAGTATTAAACGTATCGCTCACGTTGTCAAGCCCCGCCGGCCGCTTTGGCTGTCACAACTCTGAACACACAAGCGGCAGGCCAAAAGGCCTGCCGCTTGTGTATTACAGGTCAAACTCGCCCACGAAGTTCATGATCGCCTCGGGGTCCGGCCTTGATCCACAGCACCCTCACGAGTCCCACCACGATCAGAAGCAGGCTCAGGCCGGAGAAAACCCACTTCGCCAACGTAAAGTACCCGGCGGCTGTGGCCACCCCATTCTGGTGTACCGGATACTTCACCAGCATGGTCACGATGGAAATGTTCTCCAGGTAATCAAAGGCACCCGCCCCCAGAGGCACCAGGTTCCATTTGTGGACCCAATGCCCTGCCGGGAATGCACTTCGAAACGTCACCGTAAGCAGCAGCGTCAGGGCCCCGGAATAGATCAGGGGGAAGATGAAGTCGAACACTTCGAGAAACCTCAGGTACGCCTGTCGTCCTGCGGGTTTCAGGCTGTCAAGTACCTGGTAGGCCCGTTGCGCCCGGTAGAAGAGTTCCGAATCCAGGATGCTGCCCCCGCCCGAAACCTCGCGAATGTGCGGTACGCCCAGCGGTAGGTTTATCACATTGACGCAAAGCATCAATACGATTGCCACCGATAGCAGGGCGGCCAGGGACCGTCGGTTCGCGTTCCGGTCGATCAGATTGTGCAGGCGGTCCATCATGATATCCTACTCTCCTCGTGTTTCCGGCGACGTATGGCTACTGTGAGCAGACCAGCACGACTTTGCCGCTGACCGCCGCCCGGCTCACCAGCTCCTGCGCCCTGGCCGCCTCCGCCAGCGGCAGCCGCTCGGCAATGACCGGCTGAATCTGCTTTTCCGCCAGGAGCCCGAACAGACTGGTCAGATCTTCCCGAAACCAGCCGGGCTGATCCTTGTATACGCCCGTAATGTCGTAGAACCCCGCCTTCCGGCCGGGCAGCAGCATGCATAGCCCAAGCAGCCCGTACCCCAGGGCCCCCGCCGCCAGTTTCTTCCGCCCCTGCTCCAGGGCTGCCGACATGCCGTAGGCCACCAGCCGGCCGCCGGGCCGCAGGGTCCGGTACGACCGCCAGAAGTTCGCCCCGCCGATGGGGTCAAAGACGGCATCCACGCCGTCGCCGCTCAGGCTGCGGACCCGGGCCACGAAATCCTCCCGCCGGTAGTCGATCGGAATGCCGCCCAGCGCGGCCACCAGGGGGTGCTTGGCCGCCGAGGCCGTGCCGTACATGGTGAGGCCGGCCAATCGGCCCAACTGCAAGAGCGCCGTTCCCGCTCCGCCCGCGGCCCCGTGGATGAGCACCCGATCGCCGGCCTTGACCCGCGCGACCCGATGGAGCATCTGGTAGGCCGTCACGTAGTTGAGCACGAGGCTCACGGCCTCCGCCGGGTCCACCCCCTCCGGCACCGGTATCAGCCGGTCCGCCGGCAGGCAGATGACTTCGGCATAGCCGCCGTACACCGTCAGCGCTGCCACCCGCTGCCCGGGCTGCAAACCGGCAACGCCCGGACCGAGCTTGTCCACCACCCCGACGATATCGTAGCCGGGGGCAAACGGCAGCGGCGGTGTCCCGGGGTAGAGGCCGTGCCGCATCAGAATATCGGCGAAGGAGACGCCGGTGACCAGGACGCGGACCCGAACGCTTCCCGGTGCGGGTTCGGGGACCGGCTCTTGCACGACCTGCAACACTTCGGGTCCGCCGTGACGGGTGATAACGACGCGCCGGATCATCATGATGGAACCCCCTCGTTCATTTTAGGTGATACATCATTTATGCCACGACATTAATGATGTATCATCTATTTCATTCTGTCAAGCCATCGGCGAACAGTTTTGTCCGCCACGAAAACGAACGCCCCGCTCCGGATGATGCTCCGGAAGCGGGGGCGTTGGCACGGCGGGCAAGTTGCAGTCCGGAGGGCAGGGAACCGGTAACATCGCTAGACGGGGCGTTTTCGTCCCATGCGCCCGGCCAGAGCCTTCCCTGCCGGCAGCCCGCCGACAAACCGCCAGAGCGCCGTCAGCAATTCGGCTACCGGCATTCCTTCCAATTGGGTGTCGATCGCCGCATAGAGTTCCGCCTCCACACCCACGATGCGGGCAGCGACGTCCCTTCCCGACTGGGTAAGGGTCAGCGTTACCTTGCGGTTGTCGACGTCCGACGGCCGCTGTTCGACCAGCCCGGACTCGATGAGCCGCGCGACCAACCGGCTCGGACTGCCGCTTTCGCAAACCAGCAGGTCGCCGAGGGCGACGAGTGACAAAGGTTCGTGGTCCTGGAGCACCCTGAGAACCTCGGCCTGCGACGGCGTCAGACCCAGGGGACGCAGGGCGGCCGTCAACATCCGGTTCCCCTCGCGCTGGGCGGCGAGAATCAGGTAACGGAGCTCTTCCGCTGATGTCATCCGCAACACCCTTTTCATCGGTTCGGTGACGTGTCATCAGTTGTCCGTCGCGTACTATACGGGACCCGTCTCCCGTTGTCAAGCTGGCCGGGTCACTTTTGGCTCCAGCCCTTCAACCGCGACCGTGCCGGCCATCCCGTCCACCGTTACGATCTGGCCGTCGCGCAGGAGCCGGGTAGCGTTGCCGGTGGCCACCACGGCCGGGAGACGGCACTCGCGTGCGATAATCGCCGAGTGCGACAGGAATCCGCCCGAATCCGTCACCAGGGCGCCCGCACTGGGGAAGAGCACCGACCAGACCGGCGAGATAATGGGGCAGACCAGCACGTCTCCCGCCTGAATCTTGTGGAACTCGGACTCGTCGCGGATGACCCGGACCGGGCCGGTGTAGCGGCCGGCCGATGCGGCGATCCCCGACAGCCGCCCGGCGTCCGCCTGCCGGCGGCCGCTGGCCTTCGTGGCAAAGACCCGCTCGTAGAACCACATCACCGCCTCGTGGACGAAGCGCGCCTCGTTGGGCAGGGCGGCAAAGGAGGGCGGCGCTGACGGCGGCGTTCCGTAGCGTGCGGGTCCGGGATGCGCCATCACCCAGGCGCGTTCGCCCTTCCGGCGCGCCACCAGTTCGAGCCGGTCGTCGCCACTGACCAGGGCTGCGCGGGCCTCGTCCACCTCCAGGAAGAAGATGTCGGCCGGGTCCGCAATCTGGCCACGCGCCGCGAGCCGGCGCCCCATCTCCAGCGCCGTGTACCGCAGGAGCGCCAGCGGCATGCTGGTGTCGTAGAACCCGTGCTCTTCGCGCACCGGGTAGGCCCGCTCGGCCCGGGCCAGCGCCCGCTCGAAGCGCTCCCGGTCCGCCTCGGGGCGTCCGGACAGCAGCCCGCGGGCTTCCGCCGTCAGGCGGGCACGCTTTTCCGCCAGCGCCCGGCCGTCCGCCTCCGGGTCGTATGCGCGCCGGATCTGGTCGCTGACCAGGGCGAGGATCAGATCGGGCATCTCCGCCAGCGTCGGATCGGACACTTCGTAGCGGATGGGCCGGCAGCCAAACTCCCGCTGGTACTCGGCGAAGTCGGCGGCGAACACGGTGTCGGCCGCGGCCATGCGTTCGGCTGTGTGCCGGTCGACCTGGCGGAGCAGGTCCGTGAGCGCCGGATTCGCCCGCACTCGCTCTGCGATGCGGGCCAGGGCGCGAGCCGGGGCGCTGGAGGTCTCGGAGAGGCCGATGAGCATGTCGAACACCTTCTCCTCGTCCCAGGCGCACAGATCGCGGCAAGTGAAGGCAAACTCGGCCAGCAGCAGGTTCAGCGATTGGTTCAGCATCATGTGAATTTCCTGGCTCTCCCGGAGCAGGCGGCTGACGGCCGTGGCATGCTCGGCCAGTCCGGCAGCGGAAAGTGCCGGCAGGTCGGTGTCCCGCAGGGCCGTGAGCCGCTTCGCCAGGTCGGGCTTTAACACCGCATACCACCGCTCGATCCACTGTCCCGCCTTGTCGGTGCGAACCGCCAGGGTGCATTCCCGGATGCGGGTCCGCAGCGACGGCACCAGGGGAATCAGGAGCCGCATCGCCCAATCGGGCGGCGGCCGGCGGTCCTTGCCCCCCAGGGGCACCATCCGCAGGTAAACCCAGCCCCCAATCTCGCGCTCCTCCACGCTCTCCGTGAGCAGTCCGAACTCCATGCACATCTGCCGGAATCCGGAGTTGGCCGCGGGCAGCAAGGAGGACCGGGCGAAGGGATAGAGCGGCTGCGGGTAGTGGGAGTCCCCGCGCTCCCAGAAGCCGGACGGCGGCTCTGACGGAACCGGTACGGGCGCCGGCGCATCGGCAGCCGAAAGCGTGGTGACGGGCCGGGCCTGCAGCAGGTACAACTCGCCGCCGCTCATGGCCCACTCGATGTCCTGAGGGGCGCCGTAGTGGCCCTCCACCCGGCGGGCCAGTTCGGCCACCGCCAGCACCTCCCGGTCGCCCACGGCGCCCTCGGGCGCGCTCCGGCAGACGGCCCGGCCCGCCCGGACCACCCACTCGTCCGGGGAGACCTGACCGGAAACCAGCCGCTCGCCCAGGCCGCGGACGGCGCTTACCACCGTCTCGGAGCGGTCGCCGGTCACCGGGTTGGCGGTGAAAGCCACGCCGGCGGCGTCGGCCGCGATCAGGGGCTGAATCAGCACCGCCATCCGGTCCGCTGCCAGTCCCCGATTCGTGCGGTATGTAAGGATTTGGCGGCTGAAGGCGGAGGCCCAGCATGTCCGCACGGCATCGGCAACGGCAGCGGGGCCGCGCACGCCCAGGACCGTTTCGTACTGTCCGGCAAAGGAGGCGCCGGCCAGGTCTTCCGCCACCCCGGAGGACCGCACGGCCAGCGGCGCATCGCCAAAGGCGGCGAGCGCGTGGCGGAGGGCGTCCGCGACGGGGGACGGCAGCGGTTTTTTCACAATCGCGTCAGCCGCCTGCTCGGTGTCGGTAACGGCTTCGCTCACATGTGCGGTGAAAGCGGCGGTGGTCACGACGATCCCGTCGGGCACGGGAAAGCCCGCAGCCAGCAGGCGGGACAGGTTTGCGGCCTTGGTCCCGACCTGGTCGGGGCGGGCGGCTTCAGGAGCGCGCAGCGGGAGGACGTACACAAGTCCTTCCTGCAGAAAGGTCTCGGACACGGTCATGATTCTGCCCCCTCCTCTTGCCGGTTCGGGCCGGCAGCGGCTTCAGCCTGTTTGATCTCCCGGATCAAAACCTGCAGCGCCCAGGTGAGTGCGGCGGCGGTATCGGCGGGGTCAAGCCCGAACCGCTGGCGGAGGCTCGCCCAACCCTGGGAGCCGGCCAGGTAGCGGATGACGGCAGCGGCCCGCCGGGCAAACGCTTCGGACAGGTGGGGGGTGCTGTCAGCCACGATCCGATCGATCGCCTCATCCCGGCTCCGCCTGCTTTCGGGGTTGCTGTTCACCGCCGCCAGGAACGCCATAATGGCCTGATTGACGGCGGCGTGTTGCTCGAACACCGGTATCGACCCTTCAACCCAGGCCGGGATCTCATCCAGCGTGCGGGGGGCAGGCGGGGTCTGCGACCTGGCCACTGCGGTTCCCCACTCGTACATCGCCTCCAGCAGCGCCTCCCGGTTCGGGAAATGGCGGTAGACCGAAGCGTAAGAGATGCCGGCGCGGTCGGCGACGTCCTGCATGCTGAAGGCGTTGATGCGCCCTTCAGCGACGAGGAAAGCGACGGTCTCCATGATGAGGCTCCGGGTGGACTCCTGCTGGCGGCTTCGGAGGGGGCTGGAATACGACCGTGATTCAGGTTTCCCTTTGGTCATGACGAATTGACACACTCCCTCTATTCACTATAGATTTTGTCCATCGAATATCGAGTTTATCGTAGAAGAGTGGTATGAAAATGTCAATAGCAGGGTTTCCCGAAGTTGATGCTACCCCCGCAGGGCGCAAAAAAGCCCACCGGAATAACTCCGGGAGGCAAAGTGGTACCGACCGGGGGTACCGTAGAAGGATATACAGTTCGTATCACGAAAAGCATGAGATGTCCGAACCTCTGGCGTAGCGAGTGTCAGGTTGGTACCCATATCGTGAAGAAGCCGCAAGCCCTACAGGCCTGCGGCTTTCGCCATACTCTTGGTGCGCGGTAGAGGGATCGAACCGTCGAGTACCCCTTGATGTTTGCGAACAAACCCACCGGGATCCGATCCCCGGAGAGAATTGCGACTCCGCCAGTCCGCTCATACACGCAGCCCCAGATGCTTCCCGATGTGAAAGGGACGCCGCCCCTACTTGGCCTCTGCTTCCAGCAGTTCGGCGGCGGTCTGGACGAACTTGGGGCAGAGCGTGCCGAAGAGGTTCTGTGACCGTGCTTGCTCGTAGCCTTCGGCAGTGCCCATATCACAGCCCACCAGTGCGCTGCACCGGACCGTCCCGTGGACGGCGGCGAAAGACTGGGCAAAGGCCTGTGCCCGCTGCCGCGCTTGCCCTTTGGCTTCCTTCGCGCAGGGGTCATCGCCAGCGTGCCTGAGGCCCAGTACCATCAACGCGCCGCTGACGGCGCCACAGGTCTCGCCCATACCCATGCCGTTTCCGAAGGCAACGGCTAGCTGCAAGGCCTTTTGCTTGTCCATTCCGACTTCCGGACCATAGGTGCTGATAATCGATTGGGCGCAGTTGCAGCCTTGAAAACGGGTGACAGCCTCTTGTACCTTGCTCATCCGGGATTCCTCCTCTACCGTCGTGGATCAATGTGGCGGGTGATCCGCACCGCCGGAACATCAGAAACAATCGTAAGCGGCCGAGACATGGTCCGCATGATCATCGCCCCTGGCCTCACCTCCTCGTCAGAGTGGTGCAAGTCAAGCAAGCCGGCCCGAACATCACGCCGCGGCGGGATGTAAGTCGGTACCGGAATACGCTAATATGGCAATAGAGCGTGGTCGCCCAGTCCTGATCCATCGGGATATTGTTGCATGCGAATGAAAAGTCGTATAATCGACGCCAGGAAGGGGGGCAACGGAGACATGGGCAGAAGATCGTTGGATCGAGAGGCAGACTTGCTCCGCGCCCTGGGACACACAACTCGCCTCCAGGTAATCGAGATACTGACCGTGCGCGACACCTGTTTTTGCGACATGCAGAGCGCCCTGCAAATCGAACAGGCGACGCTTTCCCAGCACTTGCAGGTGCTGCGGCGCATGGGACTGGTAACATCCCGCAAAGTCGGTACACAAACGATCTACCGGCTGACGAACCCCCATCTGCCTGGCATCCTGCGTGCGACGACCGCAGCCTGCTCGACGAGTGAGACATCGGTCGAAGACGAGACCAGGCAACTGGAGCCGAGTTGAAACCGCCGTGACGTTTCACGGGTCCCGTTGGCCGCCCGCACCGATACTCGGGCGGCTTTCTGCTGCCCTGTTTGACCTGGTCAGGCAACCAGGTCAAACAGGATTTTCGCGGCCATTAAGACCAGTGCGACACCGATGACCTGCTTCAACTGCCGGCCGTTCACTTTGGTTTTCATCAGCCACGAACCGGCAAGGGCGCCGGTGATTGAAGCGAGCGCCGTCACACCTACAAAGGGCCAGTCAAGCCCAGCCACAGAGACCCGGCTCAGGAACCCGGAAAGGGAGGAGAAGACGACGATGAACGCAGTCGTGGCGGCTGCCCGTTTCGGGTCAAAGCCGATCCAGGTAAGCGCCGGCACAATAATGTTGCCACCGCCGACACCCAGCAGGCCTCCGACAAAGCCGGCCAGACCACCGACAGCCGCCGTGAACCACGAGGTGACCCCGGCGGGCCTGTCGTTGCCCCGGGAGCGATAGATCAGCATCATGTAGGCGGCAAACAGGAGGAACGCAGCGAACAGCCAAAGTAGAATGCGCCGGCCGACGAACTGAGCCGTGTACGATCCCAGAGGGGAGAACAGGACAGCCAGCACCAGCGCCGGCAAGCCGGCCCGAAAGTCAACGAGACGCCCGCGCACGTACGACACGGTTGCGAAACTGAGGCTGATAAAGTTCAGCAGGAGAGCCACAGACATGGCCTGGTGAAGTGGCACACCCAGCCAGAAAAACAACGGGACATAGATGAAAGCCGCACCGAGACCGGCCATCGATAACAGGCCGCTGAACACCAAGACCAGGAGTCCACTGGCCATGTATAGCATCGTGTATGGTCCCGCCTCATTTGTCCGAGTACCTCGCTATTAGGATATTCAAATACATGAATAGTGTAAAGGGTTAATTTTGCTACTCCGCGGGCTCATCTCGGAAATGAGGCGAACGCATCACTTGTAATCATGCTGACATTCGTATATCATCATATAGTAATGAACCAATCCTTACCAACTCGGAGTTCCACGGTCGCCGCCACCCATGGGGTGGCCGACTTCCCCAGTAGTGCGGCCGGCCCTGGACGCTACACCAGGAGTTGACCCTACATGCTGACCTGGATTGCTGACCTGGTGACTTATCGGCTATTCCACCTCAATCCCGACGCGCACCTCGCCGCCGCCCTGCATTTCTTCGTATACGACACGCTAAATCTGCTCCTGTTCGGCAGTGCCCCTGTTCATCGGTTTCGTGGAGTCAGGTGTGCCGCTGGGCGTCACGTTTTCCTTCCTGATCTCCTCTCCGATGGTCAACGAAGTGGTGCTGGTGATGCTCTGGGGCCTGTTCGGCTGGCGCATCGCCCTGCTGTAAACCGCGGCCGGCGTGTCGGTGGCCATCGTGGGCGGCTGGCTGATCGGGTTCTTCAAGCTGGAACACTGGGTGGAGGAGTATGTCTATCGGATCAAGGTTGGATCGTCAGTCGCCGATGACGGTCAGACCTGGGCAGACCGCCACCGTTATGCCCTGGACTATACGCGGGACATTTTGAAGAAGGTCTGGCCGTACGTCGTGGTGGGCATTGCCCTCGGCGGCTTCATCCACGGATATGCACCGGAAGACTTCCTGGTCCGCTACGCCGGCCGGGGCAACCCGCTGGCGGTGCCACTGGCCGTACTGATTGGGATTCCGCTCTATTCCAACGCGGCCGGGACGATTCCGATCGTCCAGGCGCTGATGGAGAAGGGGCTGCCCGTCGGCACCATGTTGGCCTTCATGATGGCCGTCACCGCAATCAGCCTTCCGGAGTTGATCATCCTCCGGCGGGTAATCAAGCTGAAGTTGATTGGAGTTTTCGTTGGGATTATGGCTGTCACGATTATCGCTGTCGGATACCTATTCAACGCCGTGATCTAGCCGGCGAGCGTGTGCTCAGCGTCGTGAGAACCGCTCGGTGTTGTCCTTGGGTAGTAACGCTGGCTGTAAGCCAAGTCAATCAAGGAGGTCTGTCAATGGCAAGCGTGGTCATCAAGATTCTGGGTATGGGCTGTGCCAACTGTGTCCGGCTGGAGCAAAACGCCCGGGAAGCCCTGAGCAAGGGCGGGATTGAAGCAGAGGTCATCAAGGTGACAGACGTGGAGGAGATCATGTCCTTCGACATTCTCCGG
>DASXVX010000042.1:0-45496 GCA_036504075.1 Symbiobacteriaceae bacterium
TCACGTGACCTTGTGCTCCCTGCTCGCTTGAACAGGCACTCCCTGAAATGGGGCAACAGTAGAGAAAGCCGGATGCGTTAATAGCGCACGTCCGGTTTGGGCGGGGGCCAGTTTCCGTGAGGAAGCTGGCCTACCCTATCCCCGCCCCGCGAGGAATCTCTGCGTGGCAGGGCGAAGTACGAACTCATGAAAAACGCAATCGTGAATCATCATACCCATACGGCCCGGTGCGGCCATGCCACCGGGCGGATGGAAGAGTACGTAGAGGCGGCCATTGCCGCCGGGCTGAAGGAACTGGGCTTTTCGGACCACATCCCGCTGTACTGGCTGCCCGAGGAGCGGCGGGACCCCGGTTCGGCCATGCCCATGGTGGAACTGGATGATTACGTCCAGGACGTAATCCGGCTCCGGGAGCGCTATCCCGAGATTCCCATCCGGCTGGGCCTTGAGGCGGACTACGTCCCCGGGCACGAGGAAGAGCTGGTCCGAATTCTGGGGCTGTACGACTGGGATTACGTCATCGGCTCCGTCCACTTCATTGGTGACTGGAATTTCGACCACGAGGGGTACATCAACCGGTACGCCGAGTGGGACATCTCCGAGTTGTACGCCCGCTTCTTCACCCTGGAGATCATGGCGGCCCGGAGCGGTCTGTTCGACATCATGGGCCACCTGGACCTGATCAAGAAGTTCGGGCACCGGCCGTCGGGCGACCTGGGGCGGCTCTATGCCGACGTGGCCGAGGCGGTTGCGGGCGTCGGGGTGGCCGTGGAGCTGAACACCGCCGGTTGGCGCAAGCCGGTCGGAGAGGCCTATCCGAACCCAGTCCTGCTCCAGGAACTCTGCCGGCGGGGCGTGGACCTCGTAATCTCTTCGGATGCCCACGCACCGGCCGAGGTCGCCCTGGGGTTCACCGAAGCCCGGGAGTTGGCCCGCACCGCCGGGTATAGGCAGATGGCCCGGTTTGCCGGCCGGCAGCGGCTCTTTGACCCCCTGTGAACCTGACCCCTGGTGATACGGACCCGCCCTGGATCCCCCGCAAGAACAGGTAGCGGACGCCCGCAAGGGGCGTCCGCTTTTTGTATGGCTGCCTACCTAGATGCCAGGGTATGCAGCGATACCTGGGATGCCGGCAGTAGTCGGGTAGGCGGAAGGTACGGTAGCGACCGTGGTCACAGGTACCGCGTATTCATACACACGATACACAGTGGCGTTCGCTGCTGATGGTGAAGTGACCAACTCCACTGTCTTACAGCGGCGCGCACTTGCGGGCATTGACCAGTGCTTTCGGGAGGCGATCGCCGACCCCCAGAGGCAGCCCTCATTGGCCTACACGGTGGTCACTTTGCATAATGGCTGGCTAAGTTCTCTTCTGCAGCCCGGAAAAGAGCACCGGCTCGCAGCTCCCCCATAGCATCAGCCTTGTCTTCAGAGCAATCCCCGACATACACCCACCTCATCAATCTTGTCGCCGACAGCGTTCTTTGGCGCCGGAGTGCCCGACGCCGCCGGCACCCACGCAAAACGTCCCCAGCACAGGCAGCACCTGTCGCTGGGAACGTTCTCGTTTACCACCCGGCCACTGCCTGGTCAGTGGCGTCGAACTCTGCGGCCACCCGTCGACGACCTTCTGGTCGTGCGCGCAGGCGTCCAGCAAGCAGCCCGTGCCGTATGCGTTAATCAGTCTCGGGATCCCTCGGGTCAGCGCCGCCAGCGCTTGCACCGCATGCTCTGAGAAGATCGGCCGCACCGCACCGGCCAGCCGCATTTGGTGCTCGATGGATGGCCCCACCTGATCCGGAGGCAGGCCGCCCAGGCGGTAGCGCACCTGGACTTGCTGCAGCAGCGCCTCGTACGCCCGCAGTTTTAGCTTGCTCCGGAGCTCCGGCTGCCCCACCAGCCCGAAGCTAATTGGCGAGACCGAGTCGAACTGGAAGTTCAGGATGAACCGGATCTCCTGCAGCATCTCCGGGGCTAACAGATGGGCCTCATCCAGCGCGATAACCGGCTGCCGGCCGTGGCTCCGGTACCCCTCCAGCAACGTCGTTTCGAAGAGCCGCTTCGCCTCTCGCCCGTGAAACGGCGCCTGCACCCCGAGTTGTCCCAGCACGTCCCGATAGAAAGACCGGGGGTTCAGCTCCGAGTCCGCGATGTAGACGAACTGGTGCTGCGTCCGGTCCACCTGGTCGTACAGCGCCCGCACGGCGGTGGACTTGCCGGCGCCGGTCTCCCCGGTAATGAGTCCGAACGCCCGCGTCTGGATGATATATTGCAGCCGGGACACCAGTTCCTGGTGCTGCTGCGACGGGAACAACTGGCTTGTGGGCAGGTCCTTGCGAAACGGCAGGCCGGTGAGGCCAAAATGCTCACGAAACATGACCCTTGCCCTCCCCGCCCATAAGCCGGCTTACCAGAGATTTGTGACGCACCGCCTCGTTGTCCCATCCTCTGGCCACGGCATCTCGAACCAGAAGCCGAGCGTCCAGGAGTTGCTGCTGAAACACCGGTCTGGCCTCGGGCAAGGGAATAAACGAAGAGCAGTTCTCGCAGATGTTTGCGTGTTGGCAGACTTGTTCGAGCACCTGGCGCAGGCAGTAGCCGTGAGCGAGCCGGGTCTTGAGCTGGTTCACCTCCATCCAGTCCGATGCTGCGAGCGTTATGGCGGCGCAGGAAGGCTTGGGTTGGACTACGGACAGGTCGTAGATGGCCGGCGCGTATTGCCGCTTAACTGTCTCCAGGGCTTGTTCGTATTGCTGCCGCACGGTGCTGTCGAAGAGATGACCGTAGCGGAGGCTCATCTCCATGGTCACCTGCCCAAGAAGGTGCATGAGGGTCTGGAGAGTCACTCCAGCATTCACAAGTGCCGTCGCATAGGTGTGACGAAGCTGGTGGGGGGTAATGCGCAACGGAGTCCCATCCTGATCCAACAACCCGGCCCTGCCAACCGCCTTGGCTAAGCCGTCCCGAATATGCTCTCGGCTCACTCGCTTGCCCCGGATGACGAAGAGGTACTCCGTCGGCGCTCCGGTAAGTGGGTGGGGAAGCGATTTCTGAGTCCCTCGCAGTTCCGCCAGAGCGTCCAGGAGAGCCAGCGTTTCGTCGTCCAACGGTACCATTCGCTCCGTGTGTAGCTTGCCGAGTGGGACCTTCAGCCAGGCCCCTTTACCCAGGACATGGTGTACGCAGTCCAGTTCGAGGTCGACCAGTTCGCCGATCCGCATGCCCGTTGCGCGGAGAATGAGCAGTCCGTAACGCTGGACCGGATTTTCGAGGGCTCGAACCCCTTGCATGAGGCGTTCTTCTTGTTCTTTGGGAATGTACCGGGGCAACAGATAGTCAACTTTGGGCAGGTCGCTCTTGAACACCTTAAGCGTTCGCCCCGGACTTTCAGCCCAACCCCACTCGGCGATCTGGTCCAAGAAGCACTTCACGTCGAGGATGGCGTTTTTCTTGTCGCTTTGGCCAATGGGATGGGTTTGGCCCCCCTGGGCCTAGCGGACGCGCTCAACGTTCCAAATGAGCCAGGGCTCGATATGCTTCTGCCGGTCCAACTGAGCGATCTCCGTGACGTCCGGAGCGTGCTGAAACATGAACCGTGAGAATAGGCGGAAGCTCCGGCAATAGCCAAGGACCGTGCTTTGGCGGTGGGTGGTCCTGAGTTTCACCGCAAAGGTGACCATGGTTCGCCTGAAACCCGCTTGAGACAGATCCGCCAGACGTTCAGCCCACGAGGCCGTATTCGCGCTCCGGTGGACAGCAGGTTTGGCTAGCACCCCGAGATGGTACAAGACATTTTCCACGGCATGGAGGGAGATCGTGAAGTGATGTCCAGGCCGGCCAGTGGCAGCAGCACCCAGAAGACCGTCAGCCACTCGCCGGCACGCCGTCTGCGCATCGCACCCACCTCCGCTTTCTCAAATGATACGTGATGGCACGACGGCGTGCCTTACGCCGGCGGGGAGATTGTCGCGATACCGTGGAACAAGGCATCCATGCTGTCAGTCATGCGCTGCCGGAGCGGCTCCTCGCCGTCGGTATCTGACCAGTCCAGAAGGACCCCAAAATAGGTTTGCACGGCAAGCGTGGCGAGCGTTTGCGGGGTGAAGCGGATGGTGAACTCGCCCTGCTCCTGCCCCAGCCGGAAGACCGGTACCAGTGCCGCCCGCATGGCGTTGATCGCCCCGCTGGTCGCGGCCCCGTTCTCGGCTCCCGCAAGGGCGGCTTGGAACATCCCGCGAATGAGGACGGGGGTGAAAGGAAGCCGCCCGGCCATCGCGATCAGCAACGCCCGAACCTGAGGTGCCAAGGGCCCCGAACCCGTTGCGATGGCGTCCAGCTGTCCGACCGCCCAGGTGTACTGCGAGTCGCCAACCTGCAGCAGCACATCCTCCTTGGTGGCGAAGTAGTTGAAAAACGTTCCCTTGGCCACTCCCACGGCCTGTGTGATCTGGGCCACGGTGGTGGTCTCGTAGCCGTGCCGCGCAAATAGAGTTAGTGCCGTGTGAATCAAGGCATCCCGCGTGGCGGTCTTCTTCTCAGCGCGCTTCACGAATCTCCCTCCAACGAGGGGGTCGGGTCACCCCCTGGTGACAATTCCTCGCTCACCGGTCTTGATCAGCGACTGTATCTCCATGAGCGCCTGAAGGAAGGCCTCGGGACGGGGCGGGCAGCCGGGAACATAAACGTCCACCGGGATGACCTTGTGCACGCCGTCGACCACGTTGTAGGTACCCCAGTAGGGCCCGCCGTTGGCGGCACAAGCCCCCCAATCACGTACTTGGGTTCGGCCATCTGATCATATAGGCGCCGCACCACGACAATCACCTTTTCCACGACCTTTGGGAGCTTGCCCACCAATACGTTCGGGTTGACCTCCACGTCCGATTCCACCACAGGGTCATTCAGCCAGTCCAATTCGGGCACTTGCTTTTGGATCATGCCTATCATCGCCTCCGGCGCCAGCATAGCCTAAAAGGTGACCATTGGTCAAGATTAAATTGACCAATGGTCACCTTTGCTGGCTCTAGCCGCGACACCCGCCATTCCAGGGGCGAGGACCGGCTTACTTGATCTTCTTTATCACAATCTCTTCGAAGCCGTCGCGCTTGATCACTTCGACGAACTCCTGGCCAGCCTTCTGGGCCCACAGAGGGATGTCCCGGCTGGAGCCGGAGTCGGTGGAATATACGGCGATGGTCTCGCCGGCGCTAGCCGTCTTGACAGCACGGATCATTTCCATCATCGGACCGGGGCAAAAGCTACCGCGGGCGTCGATCGTCTTGTCGGCCATGATGAGCACCTCCTGTAGATAGGGTCACACCTAAATATACAGCGTGATCTTGCCTTCCTTGGCGTAGTCGACGAACTCGCCAACGCCGGCGACGCCGTCCACCACGTCGTCAAGGTCTTCCTTCGTCAGGCCGAACATGTCCATGGTCATGCCGCAGGCGAAGACTTTGACGTCGCCCAGTTCCTTGGCGGTCTTCAAGGTGTCGAGCCAGTTGGGGATCTTCTTCTCCTGCATGATTTGCATCATCGCTGGGCCCATGTGCTCGAACTCCTTGGCGATGGGCAGGTTCTTGTTGTTGCCCTTCTTGAGGGCGAGAATGCCCCACATGGTGAGGAACAGTTGGACCTCCTGACCCATCGCGACGGCACCGGACGCAATAATACCAACCGACATCAGCTTGTCTGCGGTACCGGAGAAGATGATCATCGACGTACGCTCTTTCTGAGACATGAAGACACCTCCGATTTGTTGTTCAAGGGTCCCGGCAATCGGCTTGGCGCACCTTCGTCAAAACGGGGGCGGTCTGCCCCACTGTAACCAGCAACTCCTGAACCGGGGGGGACAGGAGAACCCAGCAAGAATTGTTTCTGACATGTATGTTAGGCGGCAGGCCCTACCGGGCCGGTTTGCCCAGGAGCAATTTGGCCATTCGTCGGACAAGGTTGCGGGGTGTGAGTCCCATCATAAGGACCATCACCTTGTTCAGTACCCCCGGAACCGAGACTGCTTTCCCCCGCATGAGTGCACGGTAGCCTCTGCCGGCGACGTCGGCCGCCTCCATGGCAGGCAGCGCGAAGATCCTGGCACCCTCCATCTTCGACCGCCGGGCGAACTCCGTCCGTGTCACTCCCGGACAGAAGGCGGTCACCGTCACGCCCGTCCCCCGCAACTCTTCGGACAGCGCCTCCGAGAAGCTCAGGACGTACGCCTTTGTGGCAAAGTAGACTGCCGTAAAGGGTCCCGGCATGACCGAGGCGATCGCAGCCACGTTCATTACTTTTCCGCGCTTACGTTCCAGCATGGCCGGGAGGAACAGCTTGGTCAGGTGAGTGAGCGACGACATGTTGACCTGAATCGTCTGCAGTTCCTTCTGGAGGTCCGTCTCCAAGAACGGCCCATACTCGCCGACGCCCGCATTGTTGATGAGAATGTCTACGTGGATATGCTTGTCCCTCAACTCTGCGAAGATTTCCGCTGGTGAAGAAGGCTCAGACAGGTCCTTCGCGATCACCCTGGCGGTCACGCCGTAGGCCTGGCCGAACTCGCTTGCGACCTGCTCCAGCCTCTTGCGGTCCCGTGCCACCAGCACCAGATCCCAGCCATTGCGGCCAAACTGCTTGGCCAGTTCGTAGCCGAGCCCGGCGGATGCGCCCGTGACGAGAACCGTCCCCTGTTTGCTCTGTTGCCCCTTGCCCTGCATCGTGCATTCCTCCTTATCCTTTTGCTTATGGTTCAAACTGGATTAGCGGGTTCATCGATTCGGGCCTGTTGCCAAGGCGAGCCACCGACACATATCAGTTGACAGCATATAGATTGTAGTTACATTTATATGTTACTTACAGATCACATCCCACAACCTGGCACAGCCAAGCCTCAATTAGCCGGCTGACTGGACCCTCGTCTCAGCCATCAGCGCTTGCGGAATGAATAGTCATTCCGATAAGGCCATAAAATGAGCCGGTTACCGACGGATGGATTCCCAACAGCCTTGACCGATTGCCTCAATTATCGCAGGCGTCAGGATTAAACTCCCGACGTGGACGGCCTTGAACAGGCCAATAAAGGCCCCCAGCACCATAGCGACCAATGCGTCCGCCGGCAGGGGCTTGGCGATTTGCTGTTCGATCAGGTCCTCCATAAACGCCCTCAGGAAACGCATTACTTTATCCAACGCAGCATGACTTGCTTCATTGAGGTATGGTGCATGGTGATGCGTCTCCAGGAAAGTGAAGGCGGTCGGGTTCTGCAGGGCAAACTGCACCATTTGGGCCCAGAGGAACTGAAACCGGGTTAGCGCCGGCGCATGGGTGGGAAATCCGTCGGTAATGGCGTGGTAGAACCGGCCCTTCCACTCCTGGTACACGGCGTTGCCCAGCTCTTCTTTGCTCACAAAGTAGCGGTAGATGGTTCCGGTTCCCACGCCGGCTCGTTCAGCGATCATTGGAATAACTGTACCGTCAACCCCGCGTTCGGTGAATAGCTCCAGCGCAGCCTGAAGGATCGCAGCCCGCTTATTGGTCCCATCTATAGTCATGGCCCAGGTCTCACCACCCGCAAGACGGAATGATTGTTCATTCAGTATGGTAGCACTTGGCCTGGAGCCTGTCAAGGCGTGGGCCGGACGTTTACCGGGCAGCTTTCGACCGGCCGGACGGGCATATGCTTTTTCCAGAGGTGACCGGTCATGCCGTCGCGTCGCCCGCTCAAGCTGCATGTGACCGAGCGGTACGTCCACGACCCAGAGGCGGCCGCTCCCAGGTAATCGTCCTTCGGAGCGCTTCCTCGTGCGGAGCACGTTCAGTGACGCCTAATTCCTCTCGCATTCTGCTGGTGTCCGCGCCAGTGCTGGTTGAGATCCCACGGCACATGTAGATGGGCAGGTATGCAAGCGTCAGGAACCGAAACAACCCGTCCGGCCCAGCCGGCCACCTTGGCGATTCGCTGCACCCAGTCTGCTTCATAATGGGCTTCAAGTTCTCCGACGTTGTAAATGCGTCCGGAGGCTCGCTGGTCACTCGCAGCGAACGCAATGGCGGCGGCTACATCCTCCACGTAGCCACGGGAACCTCTCCAGCGAGCCACGCTTTCCTGCAGCAGGATCGCCGGGCGGTTGTCGTCCATCCGCTTTATGTACTTGAACAACCGGTGCTGCCGATCCCCTGGACCGTAGACCATCGGCAATCTCAGGATGGTCCCGGGTATTTCCGGGTGCTCCATGAATATCCGTTCCGCCAGGATCTTGTCGTAGTCATCCATCCACCGGTCTGGGTCATCTTCGCTTCTGGGAGCGTCCCCACGGTAGGGGTAGAGTTTCTCCCTCAGAGGCGCGTCTTCAGACAAGGGGACAGGGTCCGGGTAGCCGGGCTCTAGCCGGGAGCACAGGTTGTAAGCCCGGCAAACGTCAATACTGTTCAGGCGGGCAATGCCAGCAAAGGCGGCCATGACGGCTGACAACGGTTTCTCGTATTATAATTGCATGAAGGAATGGAAGTTGCTCTGTAGCGCTGTTGACACTGGTGCGTACCAACGCGAAGGTCTTAGCCTACAAAGAGAACATTTTTGCGCCCACCGACATCGAACTGAGCATCGACGCGGCGGACGTCAACGAACGGACCGTAAAGCAGATAACGCTAGATCAGGTGGTGGGCTGCATGGTAGAACCGGAGATGCAGTGCGGCGGACCGGGGCGGCCGCTGGCCCGGCACGTCCCGGAAGATCGATGATGAAGCGGCACTTTGCTCTGCTGCCGCTGCTGGCGGTTTTGCTGGCGGCGTGTGCCCCCGGCACGGTCGATCATGAGCAAATCAGCGCTGCGCAGCGGACGGTAGCCCGATTCAACCACGTGACAGCCGAGAACAGTCCCAAGCATCTGGCCGCCGTCCGGTTTGCTGACGCAGCAGCAAAGCGCCTTGGCGAGCGCGTGGAGATTCAGGTCTATGCAAATTCGCAGCTTTACAAGGACGGCGAGGATATGATCGCCCTCCAGAAAGGTGCGATCCAGTTCATCGCTGTGGCTCCGTCGAAGCTGACAGAGTTTGACTCGGAATGGCAGGTTTTTGACCTCCCCTATCTCTTTTCCAGTTTTGCTGATGTAGAACGCCTCTACAACAGCCCGATCGGCCTGCGGATGCGCGAGAACCTGGAGGCCAAGGGACTGGTGGCTCTGGCCATTTGGCCCAACGGGTTCATGCAGTTTACGAACAACCGCCATCCCCTTGTCGCTCCTGGGGACTTCAGCGGCCTTGCCTTCCGGATTCAGGCGGAACAGGTCCTGCAAGACCAGTACCGTGCGCTGGGCGCACGAGCGGTCGTCAACAGCTTCCATACGGTGTACGCAGACATCGAAAAGGGGCAGCTTGACGGCCAGGAGAACACGTTCAACAACATCTACACCCGCAACTTACAGCGGCTGCAGCCATTTCTCACGATTTCCAACCACGGCTACCTGGCCTATGTGGTGCTCACGCAGGCCAGGTGGTGGCAGTCCCAGAACCCAGAAGTCCGCCAGGCCCTGCTGGAGAGCATCCAGGAAGCGACCCTCTGGATTCGCGAGAACGCCGATGCCATCAACCAGGCTGCCCTGGCCAAGATCATCGCTTCTGGAGTCCAGGTCCGCACATTGTCATCGGATGAGCGCAAGGTGCTCCAAACGGCGTTTGTGCCCGTGTACCGGAACGTGGAGAAACGTCTCGGACCGGACTTCCTGGCACAGGTCTTGTCCACCGTCAGACCGGGACCATAGCGTGCGCAACAAAAGAGACCGCCAGTCCGGAAAGGACGGCGGTCTTTTCTCGTTACCAGAGCCCGATGACCTTCCACCAGACCCCGCCGGCGCCGAGCCAGATCACCAGGTTGATCACGGTGACGATCAGACCGTTGCGCCACCAGGTGGCCTGGTCGATGTAGCCGGAACCGAAGAAGACGGGCGACGGGCCGGAACCGTAGTGGGTCGTGCCGGCGTTGAGGCTGTTCATGAATCCCAGGACCGGCAGAACCAGCGGCGCCGGCGCACCCAGGGTGATTGCCACCAGGGCCAGCGGCACAAAGAAGGCGGTGGCATGGGCGGTCATCGAGGCGATCAGGTAGTGGACCAGGACGTAGGCGAGGATGACGAGGATGAAGCCCACCACCCAGGAACTGACACCGCCCAGGCTGCTCTTGAGGGACGTAGCGAGCAGCCCGATGACACCGAGCTTGCTCAGGCCGCTGGCCAGGCCCACCAGGCCGCCGAACCAGGCCAGGGCATCCCAGGCGCCCTTCTCCGTCAGCGCGTCTTCCCAGTTGATCACGTTCACCGTCAACAGAAGGGCCACGCCGCCCAGGGCAACCGCCGTGGCGTTGACGTTGGTCCACTGGCCCGTGGTCCACAGCACCAGCGTGAGCAGGAAGACACCCAGCATCCCCTTCTCGCCGAGGCTCATGGGGCCCATCTTGGCCAACTCACGCCTGGCCGTTTCCGAGGCTTCTGGCGACTGCTTGATTTCCGGGTCAAACAACTTGTAGATGACATAAAGCATCACCAGCAGGGAGATGAGACCGGGGACCAGGGCGGCCCAGAACCAGCCTATCCAGGTGATCGCGTACTTGAAGTTGTCCTTGGCCAGTTTGACGATCAGGGAGTTCGGGGCCACGCCCGTCAGGAACATGGCCGAGGTGACCAGGCAGACCTGCAGGGAGTTGAACATCAGGTAGGAGCCGGCACGCTTGGCGGTCGGGCCAGGCTCAGAGCCCATCGAAGACGAGAGGGACCGCACCACCGGGAACAGGATGCCGCCCGCACGAGCGGTGTTCGACGGGGTGGCTGGGGCCAGAATGGCATCGGCGAAGGTGAGGGCATACCCGAGGCCCAGGGTCGACTTGCCAAACACGCTTACCAGCATGAAGGCGGTGCGGCGGCCGAGCCCGGTCTTGATGAATCCCCGGGCGAACAGGAAGGCGGAGACAATCAGCCAGACCGTGGCGTCGGCGAAGCCCAGCATGGAATCGCCGATGCTCAAGGTCCCGGTCATGGCGGGGACGAAGGGCCGAGCCTGTTCCAGCAGGCGTACGTCACCCGGGCGACCGGCGTGAACGGCCAGGCCGTCCGAGCCTTTGTGCCCGTACTCTCCCCGGACGGCACCGAGCAGGTGGGGGTCGAGGTGGTGGGGATCATGGTCCCACGGGCGTTGACCCTGATGATGGAGTCGATCTCCATGCTGCCGCTCGGTCTTGCCGGCGGGTTGGGGGTAGGCGTTCTGGGTGCGTGGGTGCTGGCGGCCAACGTGAAGCGGCAGATGTTCAACCTGGAGCCGCCGGAAATCGCCCGCATCCTGGAGGAGCGGGTCGCACTGGTGGCGGCGCTGAGCGAGGGACTGATCGCCGTGGCACAGGATGGGACCATCACCGTGATCAACGAGGAAGCCCAGCGGGTCACCGGCGTCGGGGCTGAGGCCGTCGGCCGGAACGTCCTGGACGTGATCCCCAACACGGGGTTGCTCGAAACGATCCGTTCCGGGCAGTCGCAGTATAACCAGCAGATGCTGCTCGGGCACCATGTCGTCGTGACGAACCGCGTTCCCGTGCTGATCCCGGCCTGATTCACATGCGGCAGTACCAGCAGGCGCTGGAGTACATTTACGCCACAACGGAGCAGCAGGAAGAAGCAGTTCGCTTCATGGCCCGCAGGATCAAGGATTACCGGGTGTCGGGCTTGCTGTTGGGCAAGGTGATCCGGGGCCGGGAACTGGGCATCGACCTCCAGGTCGACCGCCGGAGCAGGCTGGATGCTATTCCGCGGCCGCTGGACGGCAGCGACCTGGTGGTCATTGCGGGGAACCTGATCGAAAACGCCATGGAAGCCCTGGCCGGACAGTCGGGAGAGCGCCGGGTTGAGTGCCTGTTGCAGTCCGATGCCCTTGGGCTGCTGATCCGGGTGACCGACAATGGGCCCGGCGTGCCCGCCGAACTCCACGAACAGATCTTCGTCCAGGGATTTAGCACCAAAGGCGAGCAGCGCGGGTTGGGCCTGGCCCTGATCCAGCAGTTGGTCTCGCTGGCCGGAGGCCGGGTGGACTGGCAGCCCTGCGGGAGCTGCGGAGCTATGGCCTTCCCAGCGATGTGATCCTGGTGAGCGCCGCCACAGACCCGGCCACGGTGGAAGAGGCCCTTCGCTGCGGCGCACACGATTACGTGATCAAGCCCTTCCGTCCTGAACGGCTGCGAGCGGCGCTGGAGTCCTACCGGAGTGTGAAGCGGAAGCTGAAGAGCGCCGGCCGGCTGAGCCAGGCCGAAGTGGATCGCATCCGGATGTGGAGCACGCCGACCCTGCATGTGGGCGAAGAGGCACCAAAAGGCCTGAACGAGGTGACGCTCCAGCAGGTGACCAACCACCTCTCCCAGCAGGCAGAGCCCCAGACCGCCGAAGGAGTGGCACAGGCGCTGGGGATGGCGCGGGTGACGGCCCGGCGCTATCTTGACTACCTGGCGAAGTTGGGCAAGGTCAAGCTGGAAATGCGGTACGGCGGCGTCGGGCGGCCGCAAAACCTGTACCACCTGGCGAAGACATGAAAAGGCGCTATCTGAGCATGCTGCTGCTGCTCATGCTGACAGCGACGGGATGCACGCCCGCTACCCCGGATTCGGAGCAGATCAGCCCGTCGGAGCGATTGGTGGCCCGGTTCAGCCACGTGACAGCGGAGAACAGTCCCAAGCATCAGGCCGCGCTCCGCTTCGCACGCGCTGCCCGGGAAAAGGCCGGCGGGCGCATGGAGATTCAGATCTACCCCAACTCCCAGTTGTACCGGGACGGGGACGAACTGGCTGCCCTTCAGGAGGGCGCCATTCAGTTCATCGCGGTGGCACCGTCGAAGCTGGCCCAGTTCGATCCGGCATGGCAGGTGTTTGACCTGCCTTACGTATTTGAGCGTTTCGCAGACGTGGAGCGGCTGTTTTCCAGCCAGCTTGGCCTGCAGATGCGGCAGCGGCTGGAGGCGAAGGGGCTGTTGGCTCTGGCCATCTGGCCGAACGGTTTCATGCAGTTCACCAATCTACGGCACCCGCTCGCAACCCCTTCGGACTTTCAAGGGCTCACCTTCCGGGTGCAGGCCGGGGAGGTGAAGAAGGACCAGTTCGCGGCGGTGGGTGCCCGTGCGCTGGTCAGCAGCTTTGACACCGTTTACGCGGGGATTGAACGGGGTCAGATCGACGGACAGGAGAACACTCTGAACAATATCTACACCCGCAACCTGCAAGGCGTGCAGCCCTTCCTGTCGATCTCTGACCACGGATTTCTGGAATACGTGGTGCTCACCCGGGCAGACTGGTGGAAGTCGCTGGATCCGGAGCGGCGTGAGGCGCTGCGGGGTGGGCTGGCGGAGGCCACCCAATGGGTCCGTGATAACGCACAGGGTATGAATGATGAAGCCCTGGCCAAGCTCGCTGCATCGGGACGGGTTCAGGTGCGCACGCTGACCGTCCAGGAACGGGAGGCGCTGCGAGCGGCTTTCGCTCCAGTTTACCGCGGGGTGGAAAGCCGCCTGGGGAGCGGGTTCATCAACCAGGTCCGGCGAGCCGCCAAAGGCGGCGACTGAGAGCCCGCGCCCGCGCCAGTCCCGGCGGTGCGGGTCCGCACCCGGTCGAGCCAAAGGCTTGGCAGCGGCAGAGACTGGTTCGATGGATGTCGGCCGCATCTTTATGCGGCTGCAGGTCCGTGACCATGCTGCCGGTTATTCGCTCTTGGGAGGGGGACGCCGATCGGATGTTGCCGTGGGTGGAGGGCACTGTGTCCTCCGATCACGGGTGGCGCAGCAGACTTCTTGCCGTATCTGATGGCCAAGGGCTCAGAGCCGTAGACCGGGAAGTGGCCGGGTGGAAACGAGAACGTCTCCAGCGACCGGTCTGCCGGTGCTGGGGACGTTGTGCTTGGGTGCCAGCCGCACGGGGCGCTCCGGCGGACATGAGCGCGGGTCAGCAATGACCCGCTTCGCACTCGCTGCATAAAACCTGGTCACTTTGCAATCAGCAGGGTTATCGTCACATTAACCGCAGTAGCGTTCGCTACTGTGTACTTAACTGACCACGGCCACAGCCGCAGAGCGATTCGCGCGGTATTGACCAGGGTTTGGATCCGGTTCTTTCCCCCTGACAGGCGCCATTCTCTTCGCCTACACGGTGGTCACTTTGAAAAGCGATTGCATGTTTATGCACCGGGGGGTCAGAAGGTCGTTCCGCTCATCACCCTGCATACCATCTCTCAAGTCGATGGGTGGAGAGAGGACGAGGGCGAGTTGACCTTGGCGCGAGGAAGCGGCTTGACGAGTTGCGCAGCCTTTTCATTGTCACAGAAGTCAACGGCACCGCTCCGCCACACGATCTGGTTGCGGAAACCATTGCCATGTACCTGAACAAGAAGTATGGCCGCCAGGTTGTCGTGCTTCGTGACAGGAAAGGCGCGTCCCGGTCAGGGGTGGCACCTCTTTCGAAGCTGATAGGGGGTGGATGCCACTGGTGGCAGTCCTGCGACTTGATCCGGTCTTGGAAACGGTGAACGATGCCTTGAGACGCGCCGAATCCAGGAACCACGTATTGTGCACGGATTCGGGATCCGAATGATATCGATCGATTAGCGCTTGAGGCAGCACCCTGGTCACTCCTCCGATATGTCTGGACTGCAACATTCAACAACATGAGCAAGTCATACCTGCTTGGTCCAGACTCCACAGGCGGCGGATAAGCGAAGGCCCGATGGATTTGTCTCCATCGGGCCTTCGTATTGGAGCGAGCATAGAGCGGGTGGCAGATTGGCGACAGCCTTGCCCAGGACGACGGCTTATACCCGATGCATCATGGGCAGCGTGAAGAGGTAGACGTTCACGATGCCGAACAGGGTGATTACCGCCAGGTGGGGCCAGAAGGTCCGGAGCTTGTTGCCTTCCGTCTTGCTGTGGCCTGCGATCTTGTAGGCCGTGAACATTGCCCCGGCCACTCCGAGGCCAACGGTTATGAACTGCAGAACCTGGATCGTTCCGGAGGAGAGCAGGGCGGCCGGACCCGTGACCTGGGAACCGAACAGGGCGGCCACGTTGTAGTAGATCGACTTGCCTTCGGCCAGCAGGTGGAACATATTGTGTGCGATGTGGACGGCCAGATCCAGGGGAATGATCGCGTAGCCGAAGCGGGCGAAGTTCTGGTGGAAGCTTTCACCGGCTTCCGCACCGCTGAACTTCGACGCGACCGCCACAAGGCCGAAAGGCAGGGCCATGGCTACCAGGAAGATGGCGGTGAAGGCGAGGGTCCGGCTACCGAGCAGCATGCCGGTCAACGTCTCCATGGTCGGCTCCCAGAAGGAGAGCATGGTCACGTTCTGAATCAACACGATGCCGACGATGACCACTGCCAGGAACGACTCTTCGAACTTTGGCCGCGCCATGAACCAGAGTTCCCTGGTCGGCGTGCGGGGGGACAGGCGAATGGAGTCGTTGGGGCAGGTCTTGATGCAGTTGGCGCATAAGTTGCAGTTGGCGCTGTTCTGCATGGTGCGGGGGAACTCGAAGACCGGGCACCCGGGGGTCTTTTCGTCGCCCTTGTAGCAATTCTGGGTCTTGCAGGTGGCGCAGATCTCCGGCGTCGCCCGCAGCTCCAGGGCTGAAGAACGGGAGTAGTTGCCGGAAAGACCGCCCAGGAAGCACACGTAGCGGCACCACGCTCGGCGTTCAAAGAGGACACCGGTGACGACGACCCCCGTGACCATCAGCCCGAGCAAGTAGCCCGAGCCCCGAGGGGACTCCACGATGCCGAAGACATGGTCCGACCAGGTAATCAGGATAAACACGGCGTCAATAATCCAGATGCCGTACTTCTTCAGAAAGGGCGGGACGGGGCGGCCGAGTCCGGCAACCTTTTGGACCAGGTCGATGGTGGTGGCGAAGGGGCAGATGGCGCACCAGAACCGGCCAAGGACGAACATGAAGACCGGGATGAGCGGCCACCAGAGCACCCAGGTGAGGCTGGTGCCCAGGTTGGCGGAGGGCGCCTCGGGTCCCCACAGCAAGGTGTAAACGATGTAGGTAAACAGCACCAGGGTCGGGTACGTGAGGATGGCCGGGAACCAGCGACTCTTGAGGAAAGCTTTCAGCCAGGGCAGCGACAACAGATTGTACGGCTGTTTCTGCGGAGTGACGCGCAGTCCCTTGGACGACTCTTGGATAGACTTGTTCGAAGCGGCCATAGTTGTTTCTTTACCTCCCCGCACCACGTTCATTACGGCGCCGGACGATGCCGTAGGTCAGGAAACCACCCATTGAGACGCCCGTGAAACCCAGGTAGAGCGGGGCCGGGCCACCCGGGTGCACGTCGATTGGCGCTTCGGCGGTCACGGGGCCGTCGTGATCCCCGTCGATCTTCACGACAACCTTCCAGGTCCCCGGAGCATCGAGGACGGCCTTCCCACGGGCGGTGTACGCCTGGCCACCATTTGCGGTGTCGTGGGCATCGGGGGTTCCACCATGTCCGGTAGAGCCAGAGTCATGACCGCTGGAAGCGGTGTCGTGGCCGTCCATTCCGGGCATATCCGCCATCCCAGGCATATTCGCCATGTCTGCCGAGTCGCCGTGGCCGTCGTCGGGTCCCTCCAGCACCAGCAGGTCTTGCAGCGGCACCGCGACTACCTGGGCCTGAGGTCCAACTAGCTTGAGATGAACCGTGTGCCCGGCCGGGAAGTCTCCGATTTCGACCGTAAAGGTGTTGGCCCCCGTCTTGGCGGAAAACGAGTCATCATGGATGGCCACCTTGTAGCCTCCGACTTCCACGGAAGCAATCTTGGGTAGCCCGGCACTTGCCAGAGCAGGTGTAGCTGCAGCCAGCACCAACAGAGCGGCAGCGGGCAAGATCAAACGACGCATGTTGTTCCCCTTTCGTAATAAGTGAGATGTTCTATACGATAGTTCTGATTTGTGAAGAACCCGTGGATACCGGACTGCAGGACACGAAGATGACCATATGTGCCCAACCAGTCGACAAGATGTTGCTATGGGCATAGGCACAAAGGCTTTTGGCCGGTTCGAACGGCCGTGATTATGGCAGCGCCTTGCGTGGAAAACGTGATACCCATGGCAAAGGGTCCGGGGGACAATTCCCCGGACCCTTGAAGCGTCAGGCCTGAATCCGCTCGCGCAAGGCCTCGTATTCCTCTACGGAGATCTCGCCTCGGGCGAGGCGGAGGCGCAGCGTGGTCATGGGTTCATCGCCCGGCTCACGCTCTGTCCGGCGCGGGGGTACACGATCGAACAAGAAGATATTCAGGAGGACCGTGTCAAGGTTGTGTGGAGGTGCATTGCGTCCCGTGTTAATAGCTTGAACTGCCCGATCTGGCCCTGCAATCGGGTCGCCACCTCCGCCAGTGTACCGGCTGACCGGGCGATCTCTCCGGTCGAAGCGTCTACCTGCCCGATCGACATTGACCCGTGAAGATTGGCTCGGTATCGTGTTGATCTGCACATCTTCTTTACAGATTCAGGCTACTCTGTTGATGCTGGCTACCTGTACCCCGTATTGGTTACTCACAACGATGCGCTCAGAAAAGCGGAGAGAACCGTACGGGAGTCTGACAATCTGGTAAGGAGTGAGCGAGCTGTCGGAGCTTGCGAAAACTGCGGCAGTGCCTGGCTACCGGGAGGCCGAAGGCTCGGTCAAGGGTGGCAGTTCTACGTCGATACGTGGCACATCCTTCGCAACCGGACGGCGAACATGTCGGTGCTGATCGCCCTCGGCACCACGGCGGCCTATGCCTACAGCCTAGCGATCACGCTTTGGGGCGACCGGCTCGGCCGCAGCGACGTCTACTTTGAAACGGGTGCCGTGATCATCACCCTGATCATCCTGGGCAAGTACCTGGAGGCGGTGGCGAAGGGCCGGACGTCGGAGGCGATCAAGAAGCTGATGGGCCTGCAGGCCAGGGGCCCGTGTGGTGCGGGACGGCCAGAAACAGGACATTCCCGTCGCAGGTGGGCGACGTGGTCGTCGGGTGGTTGGGATGGTTGAGTGAAGCTTCTGGAAGGCTGCTGACCGCCTGAAGTGACCGTAGGTTCTGCGGTCGTCAAGCCTGGTAAGAGCACCAGTTTCGTGTTCCCGTTTTCCATGCATCCGGGCATGGGTGGCAAACATCACTTTGAAGTCCGGATTAAGACGAACGATCCCAGCAACCCCGAACTGATTTTCCACATCTACGCCAACGCGGTGGAGAACAAGTGATCTGACCAATCGGGACAGGGACTCCGACGTGGCGTGGTCCCTGTCCCGACTGTGGGACAATCCATGTCGATATTTCCCGCTTGTTCATGCTCGCGCCGAGGCCTTGAGTCCTGCCACTTCATCTCGCTTTCCCTATGCACCTGGTGCCTGACGGCTCCGGGTGCATTTGTCGTGTAATCACAGCGGTATCCTCATAGCGCCCCATTCATCTGCCAGGGAAGAGGCAGGCGGCTACGCCTGGGGGAATGTCTCTGCAGGTGATCCGGCAAGGGGGGGCGGCGCAGTGCGGATTCTGATATCGACCGCGGTTGCATTCACCGGGGCCGGTCTTGCACTGGTGCTGGGGTTGTTGCGGCGGTCTCGGGACGAAGCGGACCACGGCGTGGGCATGACCGTGGCGATGGCTGTGGGGATGAGTACAGGCTACGTGGCGGGGATGATATCCGGCTTGTTCCTGCCTGACGCTCCTGGAGTCTCGACCGCGGTTGGATCGCTGGCAGGTCTGGCCGCGGGTCTCCTTGTCGGCGGGTCGTTCGGCCTGCCGGCAATCCTGGAAGGGGTTATGGCCGGCCTGATGGGCGGTGTCATGGGTGCGATGATCGGCCTCATGCTGCCGGGCAGTGCTGGTTCTTTGGTCGCAAGCGGGATCGGGCTGGTGGCGCTGGTGGTGAGCCTGGTGGCGCGGGTACTCAGGCACCCGGCCGTCGGCGGGCACCACGGCGGGCATGATGACATGACGATGGGCCCCAGGGCTCCAGTCTTCCTGGCGGCAATCGTCTTCCTGGTGGTTGGTGCAGGCAGTTGGTTTGCAGCGGGGCCGTTGATCGGCCGGCTGCCCGCCGGCGCGGCGCACCGGCATGCGGCCCCCTTGCCAGTGGTCATTACCGCCGGAGACTTCAGCTATCATCCGGACGCCGTGGTGGTACCGGTGGGGACGCCGGTACGGCTGGAACTGGTCAACGGCGGGACGCAGGAGCATGACCTCACCATTCCCGTCCTGACCTATGCGGCGGTTTCGCACCTGGGGCGCCAAACGCCACAGACTGGCCTCCATTTGCACACCACCGCCGGGCAGCACGCCGTGCTGGAGTTTGTGCCGCTTCAGACCGGCGAGTATGAGGGCTACTGCACACTCCCCGGCCACAAGGATCAGGGGATGCGTTTCCGGCTGTCGGTGACAGCGGGCTGATGGCGAAACGGAGCAAGGGCGCCGCGGGGATTAGTCCCCTGGGCGCCCTTGCTCTGTTTTTGCCTCACGCCGCAATTTGCAGCGTGTTCAGCACTTCCTCACGCAGGGAAACGAACCGGGCGTCGCCGCGGCTCCGCGGGCGGGGCAGGTCCAGGGCCATCTCCTGGATGATCTGGCCCGGTCGGGCGCCCATCACAAAGAGGCGGTCGGAGAGATAGAGCGCCTCCTCAATGTCGTGCGTGATCAGCAGCACGGTCTTGCCCGACCCCGCCCACAGCCGCAGCAACTCGTGCTGCATGGTCAGGCGGGTCATGGCGTCGAGGGCGCCGTAGGGTTCGTCAAGCAGGAGCACGTCGGGATCCATCACCAGCGCCCGGGCGATGGAGGCCCGCTGCCGCATGCCGCCGGAAAGCTGATGCGGGTAGTACGATTCAAAGCCGTTCAGTCCGACCCGCCGGACGCTCTCGGCCACCCGTTCCCGCCGCTCCCCGGCGGGGAGGCCGGAAAGTTCCAGCCCGAACCCGACGTTCTGCTCCACCGTTCGCCAGGGATAGAGCGCATGCTCCTGAAAGATCATCATCCGCGCCGGGTCGGGCCCCAGAATCGGCCGGCCGCCATACAGCACCTGGCCTGCATCGGGGCGCTCCAGTCCGGCGCACATGCGCAGCAGCGTCGATTTCCCGCAGCCGGAGGGGCCGATAATGGCCGCAAATTCGCCCGGCTTCACGTCCAGGGAGACGCCGTCCAGCACCTGAAGCTGTCCGAACCGCTTGCGGACGTCCGTGAGTTTGATGCCACTGCTCATGAGATCGCACCTCCGGGCCTGGTACGCCAGGCCAGCAATTTGTGTTTCAGCCGTTCCAGGAGGAAATGGTCGATAAAAGCGGCCGAGCCACCGACGATGATGATCCCCACCAGCACGCCGGCCATGTCGGCGGTTTCGCCGGCGTAGCTGATCGACCAGCCGAGGCCCCGGCTGGCGCCGCCGACCATTTCGGCGGCGATCAGCGACCGCCAGGCGTTTCCAAACGCGACCTGTGCGCCCGAAATAACGGCCGGCAGCGTCTCCGGCCCGTAGACCTTTTGGAGCAGCTGCCACCGGGAGGCTCCCAGCACCCGTGCCAGTTCCAGATGGGTGCGGCTGACGCCTTCGGTGCCGTTCATGGTGGAGAGCGCCATCGGAAAGAAACTGGCCAGCGTGATCACAATGATGATGGGGGCGTCGCCGAACCCGAAGAGAATGATCAGGAACGGGACCCACGTGATCGGGGGTACGGATTGGAGAATGGAAATCAGGCCCCGGAGGTAGCGGGCAAAGTGGGGGGAGAGACCCGCCAGGAGCCCAAGCCCGGCGCCGAGCATACAGGCAAGCGGATAGCCGATGGACAGCCGGATAAAGCTCTGTTGCACACCGGCGAGGAAGTCGCGGTTATCAAGCATTTTCAGCATGCGTGCCCCGGTCTGGGGAATCCCGGGCAGCAGGAACCGCGGGAGAAAGAAAGCTGCAATCTGCCAGACGAGCAGGAGCGTCACGATCGCTGCCACATAGGAAAGCCGTTCTCGCCACCGGGCGGAGTTCATCATTTTCCCTGCCAGGTCAGGTCCAGCAGTGCGTTGACATCCACCTTCTGCTTGACCGCGTCCTGCTTGACCATGAGGTCGACCAGTTCGTCCATTCGCTTGACCTGATCCGGCGTAATCTCCCAGTGGAACATCTGCGATTCGATCGCCTTCTGGACAACGGCCACGGCCGGCGTCTTGCCGGACGGTCCGGTCAGCTCCTCATCCTGCACGAACCGCTTGACCAGGAGCTTCGCCGATTCGGCGGGCTGCTTCTGCATCATGGTGATGGCCTCTTTCTGCGCGTCCAGCAGGCGGTCGACCGCATCCCGGTCGGACTTGAGCTGGGCGCCGGTGGTCATGACGACCATGCAGGGGAAAGGCCAGACCTTGCCGATTTCGTAAATGGCCTCCACGTCGGTGGTGGCCTTGGCAATCTGCTCGTACGGCTCAAAGACGAAGGCGGCGTCGGCCTGCCCGGCTGCCAGCGACTGGATTGCGACCGCTGGCTCGACGTACACCATATTGACATCCTTGCGGGTGAGGCCGGCCTGGGGCAGGACGACGCCGTTCAGCACAATGTCCGCCGTGCTGCCCTGCTTTTGCGAGGCGAGCCGCTTGCCCTTCAGGTCCGCCACCGTCTTGATGCCGCTGCCTTTCCGGACCAGAATGCTGTGGTAGCCCATTTGGGCGCCGCCGACAATCTTCAGGTCTGCGCCCTGCGCCGCCCAGGTGACGGCGTTGCTGAAGCCCAGGATGCCCGCGCCTAGCTGACCGCCGACCATCGCCTTGATCAGATCGGTACCGCTGTTGAAGAGCACGAGTTCCACGTCGAGTCCGTGAACGCCGTACAGGCCTGCGTCCTTGGCCAGCATGGCCTGGGCGTCGTCCATCACGTTCAGGTAGCCGACCTTGAGTCCCTTGCGTGCCTTGGGGGCCTCCGTGGTGGCTTTCGGCGGGTCGGCCGGGAGTGGGGAGGTGCCTTTGGACCCGGCGCAGGCAGTCAGGAGCAACGCTGCACACAATAAGAGGGTTATCAGCTTCGTTCCCGTTGCACGATGAATCAAGTAAATGCCCACCTTTATTTCATAGTAATCTGATCGGAATGTATGAAAATCGTTTTCCCTATTCTAGTCTTTGCCAGGTTGCCTTGTCAAGCCTATTGGTGTAAAGCATATAGCCAGCTGCCCGTTGACAGGCGGAACGTTGATGGTTATTATCATATAAACAGATCGGAATAACGGTATTTGCTGGAACGGCGAAGGGAGAGGGCACGGTGCGCTACGATTCCGTACTGGACATGATCGGGAGAACCCCCGTCGTGCGGCTCAATCGCCTGCCTTATCAAGGCGGCGCGGAGGTCTGGGTGAAGCTGGAGGGGCGCAACCCCGGCGGCAGCGTGAAGGACCGGCCGGCTTTGAACATGATCCAGGCGGCCGAAGCTGCCGGCCTGATCCGGCCTGAGGTCAGCACGATCATCGAGCCGACCTCCGGGAACACCGGAATCGGCCTGGCCATGGTCTGCGCAATTCGTGGCTACCGGTGTATCATCACCATGCCCGACAACGCCACCCTGGAGCGGGTGAAGCTCCTGCGAGCCTACGGGGCAGAGGTTCGGCTCACGCCGGCGGGGGAGCGGATGCAGGGCGCCATCGACCTGGCCGAAAAGCTGGCCGCCGAGATCCCCGGTGCGTTCATTCCCCAGCAGTTCGAGAACCCGGCCAACCCGGACGTCCATCGCCGCACCACCGCACTGGAGATTCTGGACCAGATGGAGGGGCGTCTGGACCTGTTCGTGCTCACGGCGGGCACGGGTGGCACCATTACCGGCACCGGCGAGGTGCTCAGGCAGCGGTTGCCGCACCTCCAGATCTATGTGGTCGAACCGGCTTCGTCCCCGGTGCTGGCCGGCGGAAATCCCGGCCCGCACAAGATTCCCGGGACCGGTCCGGGATTTATTCCCGCCGTCTTGAACCGGAGCATTTACGACCGCATCTGTCATGTGACCGACGGGGAGGCCCAGGAGACGGCGCGCAGGCTGGCGCGGAGCGAGGGGCTGCTGCTGGGGGCCTCCGCAGCCGCAGCCGTGCATGTGGCGCTGGCGGCCGCCCGCAAGCTGGACCCGGGACAGCAGGTCCTGACCATTGCCCCCGATGGCGGCGAACGGTACCTGTCTTCAGATTTGTTTTAGTGAAAGCGCAAACCGCCTCCGGCGCCCAACAAGGGCCCGGAGGCGGTTGATTTTGCCGAGGCCCACCCGGCTCTGGAAATGTAAAATATCTGCATATTTCCTCCACATCTCCTTGGTAGGCTAGCAGTAAGTGATACCCTTACCGGGTACAACTAGCTTTCCGGGAGGAAAGTCCAATGTCCATGGTGGAAGAGCGCCAGGCGAGCGCGCAGGCTTCTGGCTGGCCGTTGCCGGCGGGTGTTCGGGCCGACCTGCTCACCCAATTGCAGAAGGCCGAGGGGCAGGTGCGGGGCATCAACCGCATGGTGGCGGAAGACCGCTACTGTGTGGACGTACTGATGCAAGTGGAAGCGACCCGAAAGGCGTTGCGCACGGTGGCGGGAATCCTGATCCTGACGCAGATTGAGCAAAGTGTGTGCCGTGGCGGCCGTGGCCTCGCCAACCGAAAGAAGCAGGCCGGTCGATAGTGACCAAAGTGCAACCAGGCGCATCAGACGGGTGCGTGTCGGCCTCACCGGTTTCGCTCCTCGGACAGGCTCATGCCGCAATCCGGGCAATACGCTTCCGAAGTCTTTGGGAGTCGGGCGCCGCAGTGCCGACAGAAATGCCTCTCCCTGGGACGGGTTAGAACCTGGGATGTGGCGCGGGCCGATCTGGCGGCAGCCACCGCTGCCTCTGCTGCTGCCTCTGCCCGAGACCTTTGCACACGCATTGCCGACCCCTCGTCTGCTTCGCCCGGTGCCGGCGCCGTCCCAGAGACATCCGCCCGGGGGGCAGCCACAGCAGCAGCCCCAGAACCACCACCAGCACCACTACTACGACGATGAGCCACATCGGCATGGTATATCCCCCCTGGTTTGATAACGATCTTTAAAAGTCGAGGATAATGTGCATGACCAGGTCGTCAGGATCGGGAGCAGTGATCGCCACCCAATACACCGCGGTCCCCTTGACGTAGTGGAAGTCCGTTTGCCCCATACCCGCACTGCGGTATGCGGTCAGACCACCCCGGCGTACCAGTGCGGAAGGGGAAAGGACGGCGTAGCCAGAGCCGGTGCGACCAGTCATCTCCTCCAGCAGCGTTCGTGCCTCATCGGCGTTGGTCTTCACCGCCACCCAGACGGTGAACTGCCTGCAACGACCGTCGTAATCAGCCCGATAACCCCGACTCAGGTCGATTGGCTGCTTGTGGAGCCGGCCGATCTCTGCGATGGCGTCCTTCCCCTGCACGTACGCCGTCCGGTGGAATTCCTGCCAACTCTCAGGCAGGTGCACGTGCAGGGTAGTCATGTAGTATAGGAGGAAGGCCGCGACGCCCAACGCACTCCAGACCACTGCAGCGATCCAACGCTCCATGGTTTCGGGTCGTCCTGGCATAAAGACCACCTGCCTCTGCATCGTGCTGTCTGAACCGCAAATGAGGTGGGCCCTGATCCGTCGTGACACCAGCTACTGGATACAGGTTACATGACAATTGTGAGGGTTCTGTGGAGGGAAATCCGAAACCCCGGAGGCTGTCCCCCGGGGTGTTCTGTCAGGTATCCGGTCTGCGCCAGTGTTTTTCCCTTTTGTAACCCTTGTCTCACGTCACGCGTGATGTTGAGGCAGGTCGTTCAGGTGAAACTCATGTCGTCATAGGCGGTGATCTTCCCGTCACCGTCCCGCTTACAGTAGCAGGAGAAGTTGTCGGCGTGCCCCGACTGCCCGCACCCGCAGCAGCAGGGCATGTATTGCAGTTCGGCCATGTGGGAGGCCGCCCAGGTGTACTCCGTTTTGATTCCCGAATTGGCGGTCATGAGCCAGTCGGGCATGGCAGGCGCACCCCAAATCCGGCCGGCTTGAGCGGCCACACCAGGGCCACGCCTCCAGCGGCCGCCGTGCCAAAAAACAGCCCGAGGGTAGCAAACATGCCCGTTCGCAGCAACTGGCGCTTTGTGACCTCAGGGGTATCGCCCACATGGCCCCATCCTTCCGCGTGTCACTGCAGCCGTAAGGCCGTCAGGTATTCGGCCAGCGCTTCGATCTCCCTTTCGGTCAGCCGGTTACTGCAGTTCGTGCAGGTGCGAAGCCGCCCATACGTACTCCGTCTTAATGAGGGGACTGGCAGACATCAGCCAGTCGGGCATCTCCGGGGCGCCGGCAACGGCGTTGTCCGCCATGGTGATCGGTCGCTCCGCATGGCGGGTGGCCTGGAGGTACCAGGCAGTCCCGCCCGCTGCGCCTAGTAGCACCAGCAGGCCTAACACGGCCACCAGTGTCCGCCGTGGCCGCCGGCTGGGACTGGGCCGTTCTCCGGGGCGTTGCTCCGACAAGCGGCACTCCTTCTCTCCGCAGGGGCTTATGCCGACAATACAGTCTTGCATGAAATTGTGGAGATCATGTGTGGAATGGCAGCGCAAGCTACATGATCGAGCGGACGAGCAGTCCGTATCCGTCTCAATCCAGCCGGGGAGGGACCGGCCACGGCCCTTACTCGGCGTCGAGGATCTGAGAGCGGCGGTCAAGCCGTCATGGAGGCCGGGGACAGGCAAGGATCCGCATGTAGTAGGAGCCGGCCACCCTGGGGTGAACGGCTCCCTGCGCATCCCGGCCTGGCCCTCGCTCTACCGCGCGGTGGCCCGGACTTTGCTATCCTTGAGCAATTCGACCGCCTTACCCATGAACGCCCCGACGGTCTCGCTCGGGTCCTGGACCTCCAGCCCCAGCGCCTCTGCCACCACGTCGGTGATGTCCCGCTGCCGGACCCGGGCGCCCATGGCCCGGGACGTCGCGTTCAACTGTGAGCCGCAGCCGGCGCAGGCGGTTATCATCACGTCGGCCTTGATCTCCTCGGCCTCAGCCACCCGCTTTGCCCCGGTGTGGGCGACAGTGGGCAGCGAGTTGAACGCCGCCACCAGGCCGCAGCAGAATCCGTCTTCACGGTTGTGCGCCATGTCCTGGTACGTGACACCCGGAATCGCCTTGATCACGTCCCGTGGCTGCTCGTAGATGCCGGCCCAGCGGCCCAGGTGGCAGGAATCATGGTAGGTGTATAGCCCGTCCAGGGACTTCTCGAACGGCAGGCGTCCCTCCCGAATCATCTCATCCAGCAGCACCGTCACGTGCTTGACCTTGATGTCCCAGTTGAGGCCCAGGTGGCGGGCCACCTCCGGATACGTCTCCGTGAAGGTGGCGTGGCAGCCCGGACAGGCCAGGAGCAGCGTCTTGATGCCCCGTTCGTGGAACAGGTCGATGTTTTTCTTCACCGTCTCTCCCAGCTCCCGGGTGTAGCCGCCCAGGGCGTGATAGAGGCCGCAGCACGTCTCCTGCTCGCCCAGGTAGACGAACTCCTGGCCCGCCTTCTGCAGAATCCGACTGATGTTAGTAGGCATGTTCGACATGACGAACGAAGCCCAGCAGCCGGGCCAGTACCCCACCGGACCGTTGTCCAGCGTCTTGACCGTGGACGGAATGCAGTTCTTTCGGGTCTCGTTGGGCAGGCCCCAGAAGTTCCCCTTCTCGACCACGTTGTGCCGGATCAGGTCCAGGCCCGACAGTTCGAACCCCTTCTCGCCCACCACGCTCCGCATGTGCATCCATTCCTCGGCGATGGGCATCTGCAGCTGGCAGACCGTCTCGCAGCGCTTGCAGGTAGTGCAGGCGTATAGCGCATCGGCCACTTCCGCATCGAAGGGGATGTTGCCCTTCTGGTACTCCTTCAGGAGGTACCACTTGCCACGGGGCGAGCTGGTCTCCCAGGGGACCGCGTCGAAGGCGGTGCAGACCGACCGGCAGTAGCCGCACTGGGCGCAGGCGAACGAATCCTCGGCCACCCCGTCGGGCAGATCGGACTCATGCTCGCCCGACTCGAACCGGGCCAACAGGTTGGAGGCCATGCTGAGCACCGACTTGCCGACCCGTGCCACCTTGACCGCCGCGTTCAGCATGGAGAGCGGGGAGACCCGGTCCACCGACGGCGGCAGAATCTTGCCCGGATTCAGCACCCGCTTCGGGTCGACCGCCTCCTTGTGCTGCACCAGCCGGGCGAGCAGCTGCGGACCCAGCAGGGCCGGTGCATCGTCGGTGAAGTACATGCCCAGCGAGTAGAGCCGGCCGCCGTACTTCCGGACGGAATCCATGACCACCAGGGCGGAGGAGTAGGCCAGGGAGAAGCTCTTGCGCCGCTCATCCGCAAGGATGAAGCCCAGCAGCGTGACCTCACCGCTACCCACCATGGTCCCCTCGAACGCGATCTCCCCGCTGAACCGGTCTTCGGCTTCCTTCAGGAAGTCGGCCGCCCGGTGGAGCGGCACGATCACCTCGCTGGAAATCACCGAGGGCCCGAGCTTCTTGAGACGCATGGGGTAAAACCGTTCATCCCACTCCTTCTCGGCCTGCGCCGGGGAGAGGAGCTCCCCGTTCCGGGCGATGACCGCCGCCTTCAGGCTGGGCATCACCAGGGCTTCCCGGCCCGCCGGGAAGACCATGAGGGCCAGATACCTGTCCTCAGGCAGGTCGTGATGGTTGCTGGCCTTCTGCTTCATCGCAACCATGGTCGGGGTGGCCACTGAGACCGACCACAGGCCGGTCTGCTTCTCCCGCAGATCTTCCAGGGCGCCAAAGAGCGTCTCTCGGTTCGGGAAGGCGGCCAGCACCGGAACATCCTGCGAGAGCTTGCGCACGGCCAGCGTCACTTCCAGGATGAGGCCCGTGATGCCCTCCATGGCGTCGACCAGCTTCAGGTCCTCGCCGGAGACTTCGGTGACGCTGCCTGGGACCGCGACCTTGACGGACAGGACGTTCCGGCCGATGAACCCGTATTCGTAGCTACCCACGCCGGAGCCGCCCTGGGCCACCCAGCCGGCCACCGTGGAGGAGGGGGCGCTGGTGGGGTAGAGCCGCGGGGCGAGGCCGGACTGCGCCAGGCTGTTCTGCAGGTCCTGCCAGACGACGCCCGGCTCCACCGTAACGGTCTGGTGGTCGCGGTCTACCCGGAGAATCCGGTTCATCCGGGTGAAGTCTACCACGACGCCGCTCGCGGCGGGGACCGCACCGCCGTAGGCGCTGCTGGCGGCGCCCCGCGGCACCAGCGGCAGCGCATGCGCTTCGGCGAGTTTCAGCAGGGCGACGACTTCCTCGTCGCTCACGGGCTGCACCACGGCGTCGGGGACTGGCGCGATCGCCTTGCGGATGGAGTCGGGCAGGGCGCCCATGTCGTGGGAGTAGACGATGCGCTCGACCTTGTTGAACCGGGCACGGTCACCGAACAAGGCGGTCAGTGCGGCCTTAATTTCCGGGGTCAGGGCGGGCATAGCGATGCACTCCTTTTGAAAGCTGCTCAATCACAACGTTTTTGTGCTCCATGACTAAACACGAGGACGCGGTCTGGCTTGTTCGCCTGTTCACAATGCGGAGGATGTCCCCCCTTCGTGGTTCCGGGACTGGCCGCGCCCGTGGAGCAGACTGCTCCGGCGAGGCGGTGGATGGCGGGGCACTACAGGGGCAGGCAACGATGAGGCAGGCCGGCCGGCCACATTTCGTTTATACTTGTGATTTTCATCACAGACATTCGGTTCCCTGCCGGTTCCCGCAAGTCGCAGTTTGCGAATACTAAAAACCGGTGCAAAAAAGAAAGCGGCTGTGACAGCCGCAGTGGGGAGCATTACCGCAACAGGTGGCGGTAGCGTTTGAAGAACTGGATGTAGTTCAGGAGGTGTTTCAGTTCACCGGCACTAAAATCGCGGACGGCCCGCAGCACCGACTGGACCCTGGGATCGTTCAGCATCTCCCGAACATCCGGGCCGAGGGAGGCGAGCAGGTCCTCGATCCGCTCCTGCTCCAGCAGGAAGTAGCAGACCGAGACGCCGAGGCTGCCGGCGATGGTCTCCAGGGTTTCCAGGGAGGGCATGGTCGTATTGTGCTCGATCTGGCTGACGAGCCCGGCCGACACCCCCGCCCGCTCAGCCAGTTGCGTCAGCGTGAGTCCCTGCCGCTCCCGGAACTCCTTGAGCCGCTCCCCCATGGTGGTACGGGAGGCGGCGCCGCTCTCCAGGAAGTACCGGACGGTCACATTGAGGGCGTCGGCCAGTCCATGCAGGGTGTCCAGGTCGGGAATCCGGCCGCTCTCCTCGAAAGCGGTGATATCCTGCTGAGAGAGGCCGCAGACCTCGCCCAGTTCCTCCGGCGACAGGTTTCGGCCTTCCCGGATCAGGCGGATCTTCTGTCCCAGCGACTTCCCGGCACCGTCGGCGAAGAAGCAGGTCACCGAGACGTTCATTACCTCGGCGATGTGCTTCAACATGGGGATGGACGGCCGCTTGAGCCCCCGCTCGATGGCGCTGAGGTATGACGGGGAGATCGCAACCTTCGCGGCCACCTCTTCGAGGGTCAGGGTCCGCTCGGCCCGGAGATCGCGGATGCGCGTGCCAAGGAACATGAGGTTCACCCCACAGCGATTGGTGATGCAACCATTCGGGATGTGGTCATCAGGTTTCCTTGACCCCAAGAGCGATGACGCGAAGGGGCTATGGTAAGTTCAAGTGTCCACACCGGGGAATCCATTGGCACTGACGTGGCACAGACAGGCAAGCCGCCCGATGTCGGACCTGCTTGCCTGTACAATTATGCACTCGTATAGGTTGGCGAGTCGGTCAGACGATCAGCAGCAGCCGACAACCAGAGACTGACCGCATCCCGGGGCAGGGGGCGAGAAAAGTAGTAGCCCTGACACCGGTTGCAGCCCAGCGCCTGCAACTGCCGAACCTGGTTCGCCGTCTCGGTTCCCTCGCCGGTCACTTGGACGTGGAGGGCCTTGGCCAGCGTAATGACGGCCTCGACAATCGCCGTGTCCTCAGGATCAGTCCCCAACCCTTCGATGAACGACCGATCGATTTTCAGCATGTCGATGGGAAAACGCTTCAGGTAGCTCAGCGAGGAATAGCCCGTTCCGAAATCATCGACCGCCAGGGTGATGCCTAGCGCCTTGAGTTGCTGCAGGACCGCCGCGGTTTGGGCCACGTCCTGCATCATGACGCTTTCGGTGATTTCCAGGGTGAGGGAAGCCGCCCGGAGTGCGGTTTGCTCCAGAATGGCGGCGATTTGCTCCACCAGGCGGGGGTGCTGAAACTGCCGGCCCGACAGGTTGACGCTGACCGTCAGCGGTGGGTCAGCGGGATGGGTTTCCTGCCATTCCTTCGTGTGCCGGCACGCTTCCCGGAGCACCCACTCGCCGATGGGCAGAATGAGCCCGGTCTCTTCGGCCAGCGGAATGAACTCGGCGGGGGAAACGAGCCCACGCCGGGGGTGGTTCCAGCGCACCAGAGCCTCCAGACCCGCGGTTCTGCCAGTGAAGGTGTCCACTAAAGGTTGGTAGTACACTGCAAGCTCCTGGTGTTCGATCGCCCGGCGCAGGTCTGTCTCCAATTCCAGCCGCTGCACGATATGGGCGTTCATGGAGCGGTCGTAGACTTCGCACCGGGCCTTTCCCTTGGATTTCGCCCGGTACATGGCCAGATCCGCATGGCGAAGGAGCACCTGTGGGTCATGTATATCACGGCTGCTCAAGGCCACACCAATGCTGCCAGAAACATAGACTTCGCGGCCACTCAGGTTGAAGGGTGCCTTCAGCGTCTCGATGATCGTCTGGGCCGTCTGGGTAGCCGAGCGAGCGTCCTCTACCGCGACCAGCAGGATCGCAAACTCGTCCCCGCCAAGGCGGGCGGCAAGGTTGTCAGCCTGAAGGCAACTGCGCAGCCGGTCCGCAACAGTGACCAGCAGCTCATCACCGCACGGGTGTCCGAGGCTGTCATTGATCACCTGGAAGTCATCCAGATCTAGAAACAGCACGGCCGAGGTCTGTTCCGGTTCTGCGGCACTCAGTACGGCCTCCAGTTGTTGCATGAACCGGGCGCGGTTCGGCAGTTGGGTGAGCGGATCTTGGAAGGCAAGGCGGGCCAGTTCCTGCTCAAAGTTCTTGCGGTCGGTCACATCGTGAAAGGTGGCCAGGATGCCCTGCAGTCCCGGATCGTCCAGGGCATTTTGGAGGATCAGTTCGCAGCAACGCCAGGCACCCTCGGCGTGACCCACCCGGACTTCCACGACGGCAGTGCCGTCTGGTTGCGAGAGTGCGCGCAGAAGCGCTCCGGACACGTGATCGATATCCTCGGAATGGACGAAGTCCAACAGGTTCCGACCGTGCAGCCCTTCTGCAGGATAGCCCCAGACCCGTTGCGTGGCTGGGCTTTCATATTGAATCGTTCCATCTTGGTCCAGAATATGGATGACGTCCGAAGCGTGCCGGACCATCGACCGAAAGTGCTCTTCGCTTTGCCTTAGAGCCTCCTGCTGCCGCTTCTGTTCGGACCGCCTGATCTGGTCGTACTTCATCAAAACGCCGGCGGTCAGCAGCAGACCGACAAACAAAAGCCCGGCCGACCCCGTGCTTGCCAGGGTCATAGAGTCCTGGACCTGGTTACGATGCTGGTGGCTGGCTCCTGAAGTGGCTCCAAGAAGACGGGTATAACTGCGGTCTGCCTCTGGCGCGTCCAGGGCACCGTGTCCGGCATCGGCCGACGCGTCCTGCGTGCGAACCTCCGCTTCATACTGGCTGAATGCAGTCTCGATCGATTGCGTGGACTGATCCGGGGCCAGTGTCCGTAGTTGGCCCATGGCCAGGTCGTACTCGGCTCGGACGTTATCGAACTCCTGGGCGACTTGGGCAGCGGCTTCCCGGCCACTTTCGATCTTCCATTCGAGGTTGTTCAGACGATGGGCGAACCCCTCGATTTGAACGATCAGGACCTCTGCTTGCCGGTGTTGGTCGGAACTGCGGTGGAGCGTCTCGATGCTTCCGGCCGTGGCCAGAGCGATACTGACGACAGCGACGACGATCAGCCACCTTGCGGTTCGTTCGTTAAAGGTTGCCACGAATATGCTGCCGCTCCTTGCATGTGGTGGATTCCAGTGCATTGTACGATCAAAATATGATGAAATCGTGAATGAAAATGGAAAGGAGTCCGATCAGGAACGCGTCCCCGGACTCCGCGAATCAGCAAGGATCGCGCCGCCATTACTGCCCGGACGCAATGCGAAAGCACATTCCAGTGTAGACCCTACGGGTAGGTCAAATGTCAGCGAGATGTCAAGATTTTGTAGGGTTTTGCGGCCGTTGCCCCGGGTTCAGATCCGGAACTGGCCAACCTGACTCTGCAGGCGATTTGCGACGTTCGCAAGGGCGTTTGCCGCCGCCGTGTGGACATCGTTTCGCAACTGTACTTTACCCAGAGATTGTGGAGATCGATTGGAGGAAATGTCCAGGATGTGTCAAGACCGAGCGGTCAACGGGCGACTAGTAGTACCCGCACAGTTCCTCCACACTTTTTCCTCCGCACCGTCACACCTTGTACATCGTTTCTTATCCATCGTGATCTACGATGCTTGTGGGCCAGGGTAGTGTGCGACAACTTAATCCACTGGAGGCTGGTGCTTTGCAGACGCATTCTCAGACATCGGATCAGGTGCAGGTGACTCCCGGCATCGACCTCTATCGTAGCGGAATGATGCGATTCCTCTTCACGAACAAATACGTCCAACCTGTGATTCAGATCCTGAGTGTTGCGCTCTTCTTCCTGGCCATTTACAAAACGTTCGCCGGGCCGCAGGACGTAAATAGGAACGCCGGTTCCATCGCCTTCTTTAATCTCTGGTGGTCGCCCGTCATGGTCATCAGCCTGGTCCTGTTCGGACGGATCTGGTGCTATGTCTGCCCCGTCGGCGCAATCACGGAATTCCTACAGCGCTTCAGTCTCAACCGTCGATTCCCGATTTTCTCGAAGCCCAAATGGCAGGTAGCCGGTCTCAGCCTTTCCATCCTCGCGATCACGGTCCCCACCTTCGTCGTCGCCCGCGTCTTCTTGTACAAGTTCGGGGTTACTTCCACCCCCTGGAAAGCCGGCGTCTACTTCCTGGTCTGCCTGGTGGTAGCCGCTGCAACGACCCTCCTCTTCAGGCAGCGGGCGTTCTGCCGCTATATTTGCCCGGCAACCGGTGTCATGAGTGCCACCGCGAAGCTGTCCCCGATTGAGTTTCTTCAGGATCGGGATACCGCTGTCCCGAACTGCATGACCGCTGAATTCAAGAGCAATTACCTGAGCACAGACCGCCGCTGTGTTTCCTGTATGAACTGCACCGTCGGACAACCCGATACCCCCGTCTACATGCGTTTCCGGTGGCCCGGCGCCGGCGCGGTGGAGCAGAAGATCCCCCTGGTGGAAGAGGCGCTGCTCTCACTGATCATCTGGGCCGTTTTCCCAATCGACCACATCCTGGGCTCGACATTGGCTGCGACTGCGGCAATCAAGGCGCTACCGTACGTGCTCGCCAAGTCGGTCCCGTACTTGATCAGCATCACGGCCGCCATTCTCGCCTTCGCTCTGATCAACAAGACCGCCGCACTGTGGAGTGGCCTCGATGTACGCACTGCCTTCATCCGATTCGCCGCCGCCTATACACCGCTCGGGATCACCTTCTCGCTGCTCGGTCAGGCGATCGCGGGTCTGATGAAAAATGGCGGCACCGTGCTGAACGTGATTGCCAAAGGGCTGGGGATTCCGCTGCACTTGCGGGGGGCCTGGGCCAGCGCCCACACGATTTCCGTTTGGTCTCACCTTAGCGATACGTGGTTCCTCTGGCTCGCAGTGCTCTGGGGGGCGATTATCGCCCTGCAGATCGCCCGAGAGATGGGGAAAACAAAAGCGGCTGTGCTGAAGGCGTTCTTACCCCACCTCGCCCTCATGTCGGCCAGCACGTACGTGGTGATGATCAAGATGGTTCAGATGCACAGCAAATAGGGGGAGGCGTTGTGGGAGAGCGAGATGGATACCGCACACCGGTGGCGACGGTGAGACCACGGGAGCCAAGGAGTTCAAACCAGGTTGACCCGTCCGCCCGTGGTACCGGCGTGGCGGTCACTGTCGGTGTGAGTACCCAGGCAACAGTGGCAACACGCCTCCAGAGATTTGTCTCTGGAGGCATGTTTTCTCCTGGTTACCGGGTGACGTTTTTGCTCTGCGCTGGCCTCGTGCCGGGGTCAGAATCGAGACCGGCCGCGCCGCCGGGCCCAAACATTGTCCCGCTCACGCTCGGAGCCGGCCACCCTGGGGTGTCCGGCTCCGAGCGTGTCTTGGCTTGGCCTGTGTGCAACTGGCGTCAGCCCGCCCTTTGGCGAGTGCCAGGGAACATCAGGTTCAGCCCGAGGCGATTGGCGATGTACCGATTCGGGATGTTGTGGGCACGTGTCCTTGACCGGCGGGGATGCCTGGTCTGCGATGAGACACTCCCGCTGCGGAGAGCAAGGCTTAGCGGACCAGCAGCGTGCCCACCATGCCGGCCTCTTTGTGGCCCGGCAGGGTGCAGACGATTTCGTATGATCCGGCCTTCTTGGGACTCAGCCGGACCTGCCCTTTTTCGCCCGGGCGTAAGTGCAAGTGCGCCCCCAGGGCTGGGACGTGGATGTCGTGGTCCTCATTGTCGACGTTGGAAAGCTGGACGACCAGCGTGTCCCCTGCCCTGGCCCCCAGATTGGCCGGAGCGAAGATCATGCCTGGCCCCATGGCGACGGTGACGGTTCTGGTCTGACTGCCGCATCCGGCAAGCGTCAGGGTGCCGGCCAGCACCAGGGCGGCGCCGGCAAGAAGCATCCGTCGGTTATTGCGTTCCATCAAAATTGCCTCCCTCTCCCGTGCGGGTCTGTCCCGCACACTCTCTATGACAGGCCTGGCAGTGTCACTCGCGGGCCACCGCCAGCCGGTTGTTGTACAGATCCGTTACGATGCGGCCATCCCGAATCTGGATCAGTCGGTCGCCCAGACGCCCGATTTCGGGGTTGTGGGTCACCATGACCACGGTGCAGCCCTGGCGGCAGATCTGAGCAAACAGCTCCAGCACGGCGGCGGCGCTGGCCTCGTCCAGGTTGCCCGTCGGTTCATCGGCATAGATGACGGCCGGTTCGTTTACCAGGGCCCTGGCCACGCACACTCGCTGTTGCTCGCCGCCGGACAGCTGAGACGGCCGGTGGGTGAGGCGGTGGCCCAGGCCTACCCGTTCCAGCGCCGCTCTGGCCTCCGCCTCGTCGGGCACGCTGTGGAAGTGCTGAGCCAGCATGACGTTCTCCAGGGCCGTCAGATAGGGGATGAGATGATACTGCTGGAACACCAGACCGATGGTCTCTCGCCGGAACCGGGCCTGCCCGGCCGGGCTCATGCTGTGCAGCGATTCCCCCGCCACCGTCACCGTGCCGGATGACGGTGTGTCCAGGCCGCTGAGCAGGTTTAGCAAGGTGGTCTTGCCCGACCCGGACGGGCCCATGAGCACGGTCCACTCCCCGCGAATCAGGTCCAGGTCGATCTCCCGCAGGACTGCTGTGCCGGGACCATACTGGCGTGACAGGCCCCGGGCGCTTACGATGATCTCGGACATGGTGTCACTCTCCTCGCAGAATGGTCGCCGGCTGGATCTGTACCGCCTGCCGCACCGGTGCCCAGGCCGCCGCCAGGGCCACCGCCAGCGAGACGCCCAGCGCGCCCGGCAGCGTCACCCAGTGAAAGCCCAGGGGGGTTTCAAAGACGGTCCGGCTGATGAACTGGCCCAGGGCGAGCCCCAGCGCCCAGCCCAGGAGCCCGCCGCTGCCGGCCGCCGCCAGCGCCTCCCAGCGGAACAGCCCGGCGATGAACCGGTCCGGCGCGCCCAGGGCCTTCAGGACTCCGATTTCCGTGCCGCGCTCGAGCACGCCCGCCGTCACGGTGCTGAGCAGGCAGAGCAGGGCCGTCACCACGGCCGCCGCCGCCACCAGGATCAACAGGAATCGAACCTTGCCCAGCACCCGTTCCTCCGCGTGGGCCGTCTGGGCCAGCAGGCGCACCGTGGCGCCGGGAACCTGCCCCTGGAGCTGGGCGGCGACCCGGTCCGCGGGCTCCTTGTCCCCCGCGGCGCTGACCTGGACCAGGCTGACGAGCCCCGTCCGCCCGGACAGCTCCTGCAGGAGGGGCAGCGACAGCACCACCTGGTCATCCTCCGAGCCGCCCGTGGTCAGGAGCCCGGTCACCTGGAGCGACCGGCGCTGTCCGCCCACCTGGAGGTCGATCCGGTCCCCGGTCTTGACGGCCAGCACCTGGGCGGCGTTTCGCCCTACCAGAGCCCCATCCCCGGACGGCCACTCGCCCTTGACCTGCCACCACGGGCTCACCTGCCGGACACGTTCCGGCCGGACTCCCACAAGGGCCAGGGGACGTTCACCCATGCGCCCCACACCGTAGAGGAGGGGAGAGGCGGGCAGGGCGTCCAGGGGTCCCAGGTCCCCTTCACGGAGGTAATCCTCGGGGACCGGCGACAGCAGGTCGCCGCCCCCGGCGGCGGCCCGCCCCAGGACCAGGATGTTGGCTCCGTATGCCTGCAGGTCCCGCCCGATCTTTGACCGGATCTCCAGCGAAACCCCCAGCAGGGCGGTGACCATGATGGCGGCAACGGTAACGGCCAGGGTGCCGGCTACCAGCCGGCGGGGCCGGTGAGCGGCAGCCCGCCGCAGCATCAGCTTGAACATCGCGCATCTCTCCTCCGCGGCGACGGTTGGGCCCGGGCATTACTCGCCCTTGAGAGCCAGGACCGGATTCTCTGCGGCCGCCCGCCAGACGGGCCACCAGCTGCCCAGCAAGGCGACGGCCACGGCGAGCGCCAGGGTGGCCGGCAGCACGCCTGGCCGGAACTGGGGCGGCATCTGGAAGACGGTGCGGCTGATCCACTCAGCCAGCCCGAGGCCGGCGAAATAGCCGGCCGCTCCGCCCAGCAGGCCGATCACGCCGGCTTCAGCCAGGAACACGAGCATCACCTGGCGATTGTCGGCGCCAATGGCCTTCATGATCGCCACCTCGCGCCGCCGTTCCATGAGGCTGACGCTCATCGCGGCCAGTACGCCCAGGGCCGCGCCCACAAGGCTCAGGACGGTCACCAGCAGGAGCAGGGTCTGGACCCGAATCAGGAAACGGCTTTCCGCCCTGGACACCTGGCCGACGGCCCGCGGCTTGACCCCGGGGATCGCCTGCTGAATCTGCGCGTTGATGGCCGCCACCGTCGGGCGGCAGACCAACCGCTCGTACTGCTTCGGAGTGAGCTCAGCCGGATCCAGCTGATCCAGCGGCCCTTCGGGGACGGTCAGGGCGCTGATGCGCACCTCGCCGACCTTGCCCGGCAGCCCCAGGACCGCCTGGGCCGTCTCCAGCCCCGTGATGATCTGGCCCTCCTCCACGTCGCCGGTGGTCAGAATCCCGCTGATTCGGACGGAGGCCGACTGGCCCGTGCTTCGCAGCGTCACCCGGTCGCCCGGCTGCAGGCCCAGCCGGCTTGCCAGGCCGGAGCCGGCCAGGGCCTCGTCCGGGCCGGCAGGCCAGCTTCCGGCCTTCACCTGCCAGTAGGGTGCGACCTGCCGGATGCCGGTCTCAAACGGGGTCCCGGCGTCACCCGCCCCCTCTTTCGGGGCGCTGGTATAGGAAGCGGCGGTGCCGGCGGCGGGAACCGTCAGGGTGTGTGCGACCCAGGTTCCCGTCACGGTGACGGGCGTGGCGGCGGTGCCGCCTGGACCCGCCGCCGGGGCAGGGTCTGCCCCCCGGATCAGCTCGGCCGGTCCGGAGAGCAGGGGGGCGATGGCCCGGATGTTGTTCCGCCAGAAAATCTGCTTGATCTTGACCAGTTGCCGCTCGTCGATGTAGGCCTGATCGCCTACCGAGCCGTAAACCGAGCTGCCCACCTGCACCCTGAGGGCGCCCTTGGGTTCGGGAATCACGGAGATGTTGGCTCCGTAGCTCCGCAATTCACGGCCTACCTTGTCGCCCAGGTCCAGGAGCACGTTCAGCAAGCCGGCGGCCAATGCCGCGCCGGTCGCCACCGCCACCCAGACCAGCAGAACCTTGCGAAGCCGCACCCGCAGGGACCGTGAGACGGTTCGTAGGAGCATCTGTCATCCCCCCCGCTTCGTCGGTCATCCCCGGCTCAGAACACGCCTGCTGATCGGGCGATATCCTCCATCGGGATCACCAGTTTGTCGCCATCGACCGTGGCATGGACCGGAATGGGGTTGCACCCGCCCTCCATGCCGATGCTGTCCAGGCTGATGGGGGCGTTGCAGTTCTTGCAGATCAACTGGTTGCCGTCCCAGACGTAGCCGGCGGCGCCGCAGATCGGGCAGGCATCCATGGCCCCGATGGGCTTTTCGGCGCCCGGGACCACCAGGAGGCGCACCATGTGGCCTTCATGGTTGTGGCTGAACTTGTGCATAGAGTGATCGGCGATGTTGCCCATGTAGATGTGCAAGGCATGCTGGTCCACCACGGACTGCGAGTCGGCCGCCAGATTCAGCACCGGGGGGTCGAACACCGGGCGCATGGCCGTGGCGACCGTGTTCCAGCCCAACAGGACGACCACTGCCACGCTGCAGGCGATCATGGCCGCCCGCCAGGCCTTGTCCCGGGCCACCACGGCCAGCGCCTTCCGCCGTTCGGCGCCGGAGGCCGCTGCGGTGCCCTTGCTCTCGGAGCGGGCACTGAAGAGCACAAAGAAGACCGGCACGGTGACCACCAGCATGGTGATGCCGTCGACGATGGCATCACGCACCACGTACCCGAAGATGCGCATGAGCCACGCCGTCATGGGGACGAGGCCCCGTTCGGCAAACTCATGGATGCCGCTGATGACGAGTCGCACCACCAGAACGCCCAGGACGATGCTGGTGGCCCCGAAGAACTTCCGCAGGTTGACCTGTACGACGCCCCGGGCCAGGAAGACGCCCAGCAGCACGGACAGGCTGATGCCCAGAAATCCGCCGAGCCAGGCCAAAAGGACGGAGGCGGTGGTGGCGGAGGGGTTGTCCAGGGCCGCCGCCGCCAGGAAGAGGACCATTTCGACCCCTTCCCGGAAGACCATGAAGGCGGTCAGCAGCACCAGCCCCAGGGTCGACCCGGCACCCGCCTGCGCGAGCCTGCCTTCGATCTCCTGCTTGAGCCCCTTGCCGGAGCGCTGCATCCACCAGATCAGCGAACCGACCATCAGGGCACTTACGAAGTAGAGGGAACCCTCCAGGATTTCGTTTTCGGGATCAAAGTTGATCGACTTGAACAGATACGCGACACCAAGGCTTGCCACGACGCCGACCGCAAGCCCGTAAAAGACAAAGCGCTGCTGTTCGTTCCGGCCGGTTCGGTTCAAGAATGCCAGGATGATGCCGATGATCAGGGCCGCCTCGATCCCTTCCCGCAACGTGATAATGAGGGCCTCAGCCATAGTGATCCGCCTCCAAACGAGAATTATTCTCAACGACGATGATACCCGTTCGCACATGCATTTCGCAACGCTAACGGAGCAAAATGGCACTTTCGTGCCAGATCATGTAGTCGTTGGCCTATCCTTATACCATCGGCAGTACCGATCCGCCCCCTGGCCGGTGGAACGGGAATGAGGGAATATTTTGGGCTGTTCTACACACTTTCTTCACAAACTCCGCTTACGCTAAATCCAGAACACAATCTACCCATACGGGGTATGGGTGAACCGAACATGAAGAAGCGTGACATGGATCTCCAGCAACTGTGCCGCATCAGGCCGGTGCAGAAATCAAGCGAATGACCGATCAGATCAGGGGTGAGGGACGATGACGACACCGGCGAGTGCAACGACGACCGTAACGTTTGGCGTCTCAGGGATGACGTGCGCCTCATGCGCAACCCGCATTCAGAACGGACTCAGCAAGCTTCCCGGGGTTCAGGCGGCAGTAGTCAATCTGGCCACCGAGAAGGCTACGGTGACCACGAACCGGAACGAAACCGACATGGCGGCGCTGGCGAAAACGGTCGCGGACCTTGGTTATCATGTAGCCGAAGCGACGGTGAAGCTGGGCCTGGTCGGTATGACCTGCGCCAACTGCGCCCAGAAGATTGAGCGCAAGCTGGGGAGCCTCCCGGGTGTTCTGTCGGCCACGGTCAATTTCGGCACCGAGACGGCCCTGGTGCGGTACGTTCCGGGCGCCGTGGACGCAGGCGCCATGAAGCAGGCCGTGGCGGACCTGGGGTACGAGGCCTTCATCAAGGAAGACGCCGGGGCCGGTGACGCCGAAAAGGAGGCCCGGGAGCGGGAACTGAAGCACCAGTGGCGGCTGTTCCTCATCTCCGCTGTCCTGACGGTGCCGCTCCTGGTCTACATGTTCGGCGAACTGCTCCGCCTGCATCCGCCGATGCTCTTCATGAATCCGTGGTTCCAACTGGCCTTGGCCACGCCGGTTCAGTTCTACGCCGGGTGGCAGTTCTACGTGGACACGTGGCACAACCTCAAGAACCGGACGGCCAACATGTCGGTGCTGATCGCGCTGGGCACTTCGGCGGCCTATGCTTACAGCCTGGCGGTCACCCTCTGGGGCGATCGGCTTGGCCGGAGCGACGTCTACTACGAGACCGGGGCCGTCATCATTACGCTGATCATCCTGGGCAAGTATCTGGAGGCGGTGGCCAAGGGCCGGACCTCCGAGGCGATCAAGAAGCTGATGGGCCTGCAGGCCCGGACCGCCCGGGTCGTGCGGGACGGCCAGGAGCAGGACATCCCGGTCGAAGACGTGCAGGTCGGCGACCTGGTCGTCGTACGCCCCGGCGAGAAGGTGCCGGTGGACGGCATCATCCGGGCGGGGCGGTCGGCGGTCGACGAGTCGATGCTGACCGGCGAGTCCATGCCGGTGGAGAAGAAGCCGGGCGATGAGGTCATCGGCGCCACGCTGAACCGGCACGGCTCCTTTACGTTCCAGGCGACCAAGGTGGGCAAGGACACGGCGCTGGCCCAGATCATCCGGGTGGTGGAGGAGGCCCAGACCAAGAAGGCGCCGATTCAGCGCCTGGCCGATGTGGTCAGCAGCTACTTCGTGCCGGCGGTAATCCTGATCGCCGTCCTCACGTTCCTGGGCTGGTACCTGGCCACCGGCGACTTTACCCGGGCGCTGCTCTACTTTACAGCGGTACTGGTTATCGCCTGCCCGTGCGCGCTGGGGCTGGCCACGCCGACTGCCATTATGGTGGGGACCGGGCTGGGCGCCCAGAGCGGCATCCTGATCCGCGGCGGCGAGCACCTGGAGAAGGCCTGCAAGCTGAATACCATCGTCCTGGACAAGACGGGGACCATCACCCGGGGTGAGCCGGCCGTCACAGACGTGATGCGAACCCCGGCGGGAGCGATCCAGTGGAACCTCTCGGCGGATGAACTGCTGGCGCTGGCCGCACGGGCCGAACTGCGCTCGGAGCACCCGCTGGCCGAAGCCATTGTGCGGGAAGCCCGAGCCAGGAACTTACCACTGGCCGATCCGCAGGACTTTGAAGCCATCCCCGGCCGGGGCGTCCGGGCCGTCCTCAACGGCAACGAGGTCTGGGTGGGGACGGCCAAGCTCATGGCGGAGAACCGCATCGACGTGGAGCCTGTCCTCGCAGAGAAGGAGCGGTTGGAGTCGGAGGGCAAGACCGCCATGATCGCAGCCATTAACGGCGAGACCGTTGGCCTCATCGCTGTCGCAGATACGGTGAAGGAACACTCGCGGGAAGCCATCGCCGCCCTGCAGGCCATGCGGATCGAAGTCTGGATGATCACCGGCGACAACCGCCGGACGGCGGCAGCCATCGCCGGGCAGGTGAGCATCAGCCCGGAGCACGTGCTGGCGGAAGTCCTGCCGGAGGAAAAGGCGGCCCAGGTCAGCCGGCTGAAGGGCCAGGGCCGAATGGTGGGCATGGTCGGCGACGGCATCAACGATGCGCCGGCCCTGGCGGGAGCCGACCTGGGCTTCGCCATCGGGACCGGTACCGACGTGGCGATGGAGGCGGCCGGCATCACCCTCATGCGGGGCGACCTGCGCGGGATCGTGGCCGCCATCCGGCTCAGCCGCCAGACCATGCGCAAGATTAAGCAGAACCTTTTCTGGGCGCTGGCCTACAACGCCCTCGGCATCCCGATTGCCGCCCTGGGCTACCTGGCTCCGGCCCTGGCCGGCGCGGCGATGGCCTTCAGTTCGGTCTCGGTGGTGACCAACTCCGGCCTGCTCAAGCGGTTCCGGCCCATGGGCATCTTCGAACCCTGACGATTTCCCGCTATGGAGCAGGCTCTTGCCAGATTCCCCGCCGGGTGTCATCCTACAGGTGATGTGCCAAGCTCTCCTGGGGGAAATAGAAGCGACTGAGGAGGCTACGCTACCATGTCGAAGGTGAAGGATCCAGTCTGCGGGATGGAGCTTGAGAGCGAGAAGGCAGCGGCGACCATGACCCACCAGGGGCAGACCTACCATTTCTGCTCGCCCATGTGCAAGTCGAAGTTCACAATGAACCCGTCCAAGTATACCGGCGCTCCCGCTGAACCCGACCACACCGGGCACGGTCACGGGCACGGCTAGAGACGCGCGGAGGCCGCTCCGGTCCCGATCAGATCGGGCTGGAGCGGCCATTTTCGCTTCATCTGGAAAGCAGAGGTGTATTCGTCGTGACTAACTCATGGATTCTGGCAGTTGTGCTGTTGGCCGCCTGGACTGGCCTCATCTGGTGGTTTTTCTTTGGCCCCCGGAAGACGGTGGCCGCGCAGGCCGCAGCCGGCGGCATCCAGGAGCTTGCCGTCGTCGTGCAGGGCGGCTATTCGCCTGCCCGCATTGTCGTCCAGCAGGGAATCCCGGTCCGGCTCAAGTTCCGGCGGCTGGAGAGCGCCTCCTGCTCGGAGCGTGTGGTGTTTCCCGACTTCGACATCGCCCGGCGGCTGCCCGAGGGCGAGGAGACGGTGATTGCGTTCACCCCGGAGCGGGATGGCGCCTTTACCTTCACCTGCGGCATGGGCATGTACCAGGGCACCCTGGTGGTGGAGGGAGGTGGCCGCTCGTGAACACAGAGACCTGCTGCATCCCGGTCGCCGGGATGCGCTGCAACAGCTGCGCCGCCGACCTGGAGCGGGCGGCCGAGTGCCAGAAGGGCGTCGTGTCGGCCCACTGCAACCCGGCCACCGGGCATCTCCATGTGGAGTACGTGCCGGCGGCTACCAGTCCGGATGCGATTCAAGCTTCCGTGGCTGGGGCTTCACCGTACCCCCTGGGCGAACCGGTACCGGCCGCCGAAGGCCCGGACGCCGAACAGCGGGCCCGGCTGGCGGAAATTCGGTACTTCAAATCCCGCATGTGGTTCAGCGCAGCGCTGACCCTGCCGATCCTGCTGGGCAGCCTGTCGGTCATGGTGGGACTCAAAGGGGGGATACCGCTCCTGAGCAACCCCTGGGTTCAGGCGGTGCTTGCCCTGCCGGTGGTCTTCTGGGGCGGGGCCTCCTTCTTTGCCGGCGCGGGGTCCACTCTCCGGAACCGGACGGCGGACATGAACACCCTGGTGGCTATCGGTACGTTTGCCGCCTATGTATACAGCCTGGTGGCCCTCATGTTCCCATCGCTGTTCCACGGGGCGTCCGCCATGCCGGACTACTACTTCGAGGCGGCTGCCGTGGTGACGACGCTGATTCTCGTCGGTCGTGTCCTGGAGGCGGTGGCGAAGGGCAACACCTCCGAGGCCATCCGGAAGCTGATGGGCATGCAGGCCAAGACGGCCCGGGTCATCCGCGACGGCCGGGAGCAGGAGGTGCCCGCGGATGCCATTGTGCCGGGCGACCTGGTCGTGGTCCGGCCGGGCGAAAAGGTTCCGGTCGACGGTGAGATCGTCGAGGGCAGCTCTGCCCTGGACGAGTCCATGATCACGGGCGAAAGCTTACCCGTCCAGAAGGCGGCGGGCGATCAGGTCATCGGGGCGACCATGAATAAAACCGGCTCGTTCACGTTCCGGGCCACTCGGGTCGGCAAGGAGACCGTCCTCCAGCAGATCGTCAAGATGGTGGAGGAGGCGCAGGGCTCCAAGGCGCCGATCCAACGGCTGGTGGACAGGGTGACCTCCTACTTTGTGCCGTCCGTACTCTGGGTGGCGGGAGCGGCCTTCATTTACTGGGCGGTGGTCGCCGGGAACCTGAACGCCGGCGTCATCAATGCGGTGGCGGTTCTGATCATTGCGTGCCCGTGCGCCCTGGGACTGGCGACGCCGACGTCGATCATGATTGGCACCGGCAAGGGCGCCGAGTCCGGCGTACTGATCAAGAGCGGCGGTGCCTTGGAGATGGCCCGCCGGCTTCAGGCGGTGGTGCTGGACAAGACCGGCACGATCACCAAAGGTGAGCCCGAGCTGACCGACGTGATTCCCGCCGAGGCCGTGGACGGGCAAGAACTGCTGCGGCTCTGCGCTGCGGTGGAGGCCGGCTCGGAGCACCCGCTGGCGCAGGCGGTTGTGACGGGGGCTCGGGACCGGGCGGTGGACGTGCCGAAGGCGGAGGACTTTACTGCCCTTCCCGGCTACGGCGTCAGCGCAACGGTGGACGGGCACGGGGTGGCCATCGGCAGCCGGAAACTCCTCCAGGAGCTGGAAGTCGATCCGGGCAACTTGGTGGCCCGAGCCGAAGCGCTGGCTGCCGAAGGGAAGACGCCCTTCTACGTGGCGGTGGACGGAACGATCGCCGGCGTGATCGCCGTGGCGGATACGCTGAAACCGTCCTCGCCAGAAGCGATCGGCCGGTTGAAGGAACTCGGCCTGGAAGTGATCATGCTGACCGGCGACAACCGGCGGACGGCGGAAGCGGTGGCTCGCCAGGTGGGCATCGACCGGGTGCTGGCGGAAGTGCTGCCGGGCGACAAGGCGGAGACGATCCGGAAAGTCCAGTCGGAAGGCAAGATCGTGGCCATGGTCGGCGACGGCATCAACGACGCCCCGGCCCTGGCGCAGGCCGACCTGGGCATCGCCATCGGCACCGGCACGGACGTGGCCATGGCGGCCGCCGACATCACCCTGATGACCGGGGACCTGCGTGGGGTGGTCAAGGCGATCTCGTTGAGCCGGGCCACCATGGGGAATGTGAAGGAGAATCTCTTCTTTGCCTATATCTATAACGGGATCGGCGTGCCGTTGGCGGCCGTCGGGCTCATGAGCCCCATCCTTGCGGGGGCGGCCATGGCCTTGAGTTCGGTCTCGGTGGTGCTTAACGCCAGTCGGCTGCGGCGGTTCCGGGCCGGCTAGCTGGGGCCGGGGTACCGGGAGCGTCGGAGGGTATCATAGCATGAAGACCCCCGCCAGGCGCAGGGTTGTAGCATCAGAGTGCATTGAAACCATTGAAACGCGCGACATTGAATCGGCACCCCGCTTGGGGTGCCGATTCGACCTTTGACCACAGGCTGTACCGTATTCGGCGTAACGTGGCCAGCATGTCCTTGGAAGTC
>DASXVX010000043.1:0-1550 GCA_036504075.1 Symbiobacteriaceae bacterium
CAGGCCCATTAGGCCCAGCACCGTCGCCATGCCGGCATCGGTGATCGACTTCGGGTCGAACGACTTCCACGGCTCCCATGCGTTCCAAGAGGTGACGTTCATCAACGACGCCATCACCCCGCGGGTCAGGCCACCTACCGCAGCAGTGACCGCCACCGTGTAAGCCACCCAACCGCCAGCGATCACCACGAACTGAGCCAGCCCGATCCCAGCCCTGGCCAGGCCCTTGCCGTCCCGCCGGCCTGCGGCGATGCCGATCTGGACCACGAGCATGATCACCACCAGCACCCCGGCTATCCAGAACGTGACCTGGTACAGGTCATGCGCCGGGCCGCTGGCCGAAAGGTCCGGGGTGAGCCAGGCATCCATCCACGACAGGATCAACCGCAGCACCCACAACCCGGCATTCCACACACTCAGCCAGGCTGCCGTCCAAGCGTCGGTGACGATCTGGGCGGCAGTCGAGGCCAGCTTGGTGAACGGATCCCACGGCATCAGCGCACCTGCGGTTCGGTCCAGGTCAGCCAGCCTGCTGCCACCGCGGCGTTCGACCCGGGCCAAGACGACGGAGCTGTCGCCGGTGCCGTGCCGGCGGCCACCTGCCAGCGGCCTTCGATCCACTCCATCCGGGAGCAGAAGCCGTAGCCCATTCGGGACTCTGTCTTGATCCAGGCCTTCACATCCAGCAAGACGCATGCCAGCGTCCAGGACGGACCGTCGCTGCCCTTCACCTGGCCCGCGGCCGGTGAGGCGGAGACCACAGTGGTCAGATCCTTCTCCTGCCCACCCTGGTAGGCGTGGGTGAGGAAGGAAGTCACGTTCCCGGTCAGGCCCCACTCCGCAAACGACGGCCCGCCGGGACGCACCCATGCGTCGTGCACCTCTCGAGCGACCGGAAGGCTCATCGCTTCAAGAACCCGCTGCTCGATCGCGGCCAGCTGCCCGACAGCACCCTCAGCGGTTTGCGGGAACCCGGTCGCCACCCCGGCCGGACCGGTCAGGATCGTGGGCGCGGGGACCTCGATGGTGCCGGCGCTGATCGTGGCCGGGTCCGGACTGAACGCGGCTTGCGGGTCCATGTCCGCCATCGGCGCGGCGGCGATCCGGTCACGAAGGGGCAGGTCACCGCGAATCAACGACCCATCATCGGCGCGGGTGACGGTCGCGCCATGCTCGGTGAGGGCGAACCTCACCGACATGGCTAGGCCGACGATCAGAACGACGACGATAAGCGCCACTCCGGACAGCATGATCAGCAGCCGTTCCCGGCTCCAGGGCCGAGATTCGGTGGTGTGTGGGCGACGGCGGAACATGGGCAGTCGTCCTAGATGCAGCCGTTGCCGAGGATCGCATCCACAATTCCCGGCGCGACTACGAAAGTCACTGCGGCGAGGAGGACGACGAAGATCCCCACAATGCCGGCCTTCGATGCGTGCGGCATGTTGAAGATCCGTCCGGCCACGATCGAGCCGATCGCGACCACGATGCCGACAGCGAACAAGATGATCACGCCCCACAAGATGTAGCCCTGGATGTCGTCGGCGTACTGC
>DASXVX010000044.1:0-39862 GCA_036504075.1 Symbiobacteriaceae bacterium
AACTGGCGGAGCCCAGAGGTTCGGCCCTGGATCGACTGCTCCCCTGGTCGGAATCGCTGCCCCAAACCTGCCGACTTGCCAAATCATAGCGTACCATCAGGCAGTCCTCACCGTCACGGTGGGGACTTTTTGACGCTTACCGTGGGGACGACGCGATCGCGAGGGCCTTTGCCATGGAGCCGTACGGTCCACCCCCACGTGCGTGGGGACGACCGGGTGCGGGCGGTGTTCAGGATGGTGCCCATCGGTCCACCCCCACGTGCGTGGGGACGACGCCTTCCGCTGCCGTTCGAATATCTCGATGAGCGGTCCACCCCCACGTGCGTGGGGACGACATGCGCTCCTTGACGCGGAAGGACTCATCGCCCGGTCCACCCCCACGTGCGTGGGGACGACGCGGACATCACCGTTTTGAGGCCGCCAAAAGCCGGTCCACCCCCACGTGCGTGGGGACGACATCCGCTCGTCGGGCTTCATGCTGTTTCCTCCCGGTCCACCCCCACGTGCGTGGGGACGACCAGAAGGGCTTGGACAGGGGTGGCAACGGCAGCGGTCCACCCCCACGTGCGTGGGGACGACTGCATCGGTGCTGCCAATTACCCCGCCTCCCGCGGTCCACCCCCACGTGCGTGGGGACGACTACCACAGGTCTTCCAGGTACTCCTTGTACTCCGGTCCACCCCCACGTGCGTGGGGACGACCTCATCCACGGTGGCACCTCCACTAGTCAAACCGGTCCACCCCCACGTGCGTGGGGACGACCTTTGCGTGAGCAGTTCGTCGATCTTGTCGGCCGGTCCACCCCCACGTGCGTGGGGACGACAGCAACGAGTTACGGGACCCTTTCTCCTTCACCGGTCCACCCCCACGTGCGTGGGGACGACCATCGCCGGCTTTTCGTTCCGGTGGTACACGCCGGTCCACCCCCACGTGCGTGGGGACGACCTCGACGGAGGTCAGCAGGCGCATGTCGATGCCGGTCCACCCCCACGTGCGTGGGGACGACGGCAACGTCGTCAGCCATGATGGCGTCGATCCCGGTCCACCCCCACGTGCGTGGGGACGACGTCACTCGGCGAAGGAGAGAATTTCCCCCGTACGGTCCACCCCCACGTGCGTGGGGACGACGGTCCGGTTCGTTGGGTAGCGCCACCGAACCGCGGTCCACCCCCACGTGCGTGGGGACGACACTAACGGAAACGGCGTAACGACAGGGATCTACTCGACTCCCGAGCGTTCAAGTATCATTTCAGCAACCGGTTAATCCGGTCCCACTGACAGCAACCCAAACCCGAATGCCTTCCCTGGCCCGATCCCTTTGGCTAACGCCGCCTGGAACCGCTCCGGGTCCCGCACCGATAGCCGCCCCTCAAAGACGACCCCCTGGAACGTGCGCCCAGTCCCGTGGCTCTTGACCAATTCTGCCGAGCCGGAAGCCGCCACAGTCGCCTGTAACAGGCCGAAACCATTCTCCTCCGCCTTGCGCGCCAACCAGCTGATCTGATCATCCACTCCCCCAACCGGCACCCGGCGCCCGTTGCGCTTAGTACCGTCCGAATCGGATTTGGTGTCGATTTTGCGGGTCGGATTGGCGCGCAACCGAAACCGAAGCACCCGGCCGGCCTTCAGGCCAGCATAGATTTCGCCGACCGGCTTGACCGACGGATTGGGCATGTCCTCGTCCGGAAGGAGGTACCCCGGAGGCAGTTGGGACCAGTCCGGAGCCGCCTGGGACTGGACGTAAAGCAGAATCCGACCGGTGAGCCGGTCAAATTCAAGCCGGTTGAGCACCCCAAAGAATGCCCGGGCTTCCATCTCCGGGTCCAGAACGTCCGGGTATGCCTTCATGATCGTCCGATGCAGTCCCGTCACGTCACGGAGGTCCCGTTGGACCGCCGCCGAGGCCGGGTTAAGACGCAAGAGTGACAAGTACAATCGGTCCACCTCCTACTTGAGCGTCGAACCAGGGGTCGGTATCGACTCAACTCGAACTGGCCGAATCCCAAAGCGGCGCCGGGCGAAGTCCAGCGGCAGGTCTGCCCGCACTTCCCCGCCCCGGGGATCGTCCAGGATCACCCGAACCCGCCCGCCCGCTTCGCCATTCGCCTGGTCGGCGAGGGGGTAACGACCGAGAACCGTCTCGAGATCGCCATCCTGCAGTCCATCGCGCAGGAAGACCGGAACGCTTGGCACGTACGACTTGCGTCCCAGACTGAGCGCCCACACCGGCTGCTTGAGGGCGGCTTGCAGATGTTGGAGCAGGTCGTCCTCGCCGCTCTCCAACCCCACCAGGAACGAGGCGTCTTGCAGGTAGTACCGCCAGCTCATGACCGATTCGCCCTTGCTGCCGTCGGCCTTGGCCACGCCATACTCCCGGTGCCCCAATCTGCCTCCGCCAGCGGTCTGGAAGTCGACGCCGACTTTCCCGGGTCGATCCACGCGCACCCCCATGCGAATGCTCGTCAGGCGGGAGAGCTCAGGCCAGCGGTCTGTGTCAGTTGGTTCCTCCAGGCGGGGCTTGCCCAAGGCGGCGCACAGGAGTCCGATCACGCCCGACTTGGAGGGCTCAAGCCCGGTGTCGCGCTCGCTGAACCGGCTTGAGGTGCCCCAGGATTGCATGGGACCCTCCAGCCGCAAGAGCAGCGTTTTCATCCCCACCACCTCAGTTCGCCGCCGAAACGGCTTGCATGACCCGATCAAGCAGGGTGGGGACCTTGGCCTCCAGCACCAACCCCTCAGTCTTGCCCACGGGGAGATCTGAGATGTATGTCGCCACGCCGGCGTAACTGATGCCTTCCGTTCCATACAGGCCAGCCAACTCGTTCCAGTGGTGCAGCAACTGTACCGCGGAGAGTTGGACCAAATCGCCCTTGACGCCGCTAAAGACGGGGCGCACAAACGCGTTCGCCAACGACCAGAGCCCCTTCTCCCGGAGCACAATCATGACCAACGCAGGCGGGTTTTGCGGGGCGGAGTTGGTCTGCTTTCCGGTCGGAACGGCATTGATCGCGCCATTCAGGAACGACCGAACAGCCAACTGCATGTGGTCCACCTTGCCGTTGAAGTTCTCCCGCAACTGGTTGATGTCCAGGTTGGCATAGCGGTAATAGCAGGAACTGTTGTACAGCGTGGTGCCCAACATGCCGGCGCCGGCCCCCTCATCATCGGCATACTGCCGCAGATCATCGACCGCAGAATAGAAGTCAAATTCCGTGGCCACCGCATGCGTGGAAAAGGCATGGGCCATTTGAACGGCAGCATCCACGTTCTTCTCGGCGTGAGTCGCGATCATCCGGCCGAAGAGCGCGATGTCGAGCGCCTCGCCCCCGTCAATCGCTTCCAGGAAGCGCTGTGCCAGTTGCCCATCCGCTTCCTTCTTGCCCTTCTTTGCGCCTTCATTGGCGACCAGAGTCTCCGCATGCTCCTGGCACAATGCAGCCAGGTGGCTAATCTCGCGATCACCGAGCATCAAGAGATACTCGGTCTTGCCCTTCTTCAGGTTGAACTCAAGGAGTTCCAGCGCCTTCGCCGCCGCCTGTCCGGCCGGCTCCTGGTCCAGCCCCTTGCTCACCAGGCGCGTAGTCAACTCCTTCAGAAGCCACTTGGTCCGGAAGGAGAGTAGTTCAGACGGAACCATGCCTTCTTCCCGGAAATGCGTACGGATCGCCCGCTTTAAGCACTGGCTGGAGATACGGGCCCGGCGGGTACCACCAAACGTGCAAGTCTTGGGTGCTCCCGTGTCGTCCCGATTCAAATTGGACAGTGCGAAGTTCTGCAGCAGGTGAATCTCAAGAAACATGGCTTTCGTCCCCTCCCTTTTCTTGGTGACCAACGTAAAACGAACGGCTCCACTGCCACTGAACCGGGTTCCCCGACCACTCCCATGCCTGCAGATCGTTCAAGAGTTGTGCCCAGTCCACCTTGATGTCCTCTGACTTCAGCAGGCTGACCACCTGGCGAAGATAGCCAAACAGGTCCTCCCGATGAGCCGCCAACAGCGCCTCCACCCGGCGCTTCAGCGACTCCGGCAAGAGGTCTTCGGGCTGGTCAGCCTCGCCTTGGGCCGGCTGCTTTGCCTGTGCCAACAGGCGCAGGGACTCCCCGAGGTTGCGGGGCCGCCCCTTCAGTTCGTCCTTGGTGAAGTAGGCGGGGTGGTAAGCAAAGAGGGCGGCCACCATCAGGTAGACCTGCTCATCTGCGTTCGAAAGCCCCGCCAGGAAGTTAGGCGGCAGATAGCCGTACAACTCGAAGAGTCGATCTTCATCAACCAACAACCCCCGGCGCAGGGCCGCCAGAGTGCCACGGTTCTCCTCCTCTGCCAACCGGGACAGCCAGGCGGCGAAGCCAAGGTCCCTACTCGTCGGGGTCCTCATGATCCGGGAGCACCTCCTTCATCTTCTCCGCAAAGATGCCGGCCAGACGTGACTGAAAGGCGTGTTCGATCCGGCTTAAGACTTCAAACGGAGCCTCAGCGTGTAGCAGACTGTCGCGCTCGGCCATAAACGACTGACTGGCTGCCCGCCGGATAGCCGCCCGCCAGTGATCCTGGGCCTCCGTATAGTCCCTGTGCGGCAACTCTTCCAGGGCCAGGCGGAACGATGACTCCAGGGCAGGCCAGTAACGAGTGACCATCCCCAGGCTCTTCGCAAGGGTAACCAATCCATCTGGGATCTTCCCCTCGGTTACCTTGCCGGTCCAGACGTACGTAAGGGCCACAGGCAGCTTCTTTCGCTCGCCAAGGGCCCAAACCAGTGCCTGACTTGTGCGTTGGAGTAGCGACTCGACCCGCCGGGCCTGTGCCATGAGGTCGGCGAGATCTCCCACGAGGGACGGACGCTCCAGGAACTCGGCGGGAATGGGCAACTGTTCCCGGCGCCAGAGTTCGATTTTGGCGGCCTTCTTGGGATCGGTGGTAAGCCCGCTTACGTTGAGTCCAATCACCCTGGGAACGGCCAACTCCGCCTGTTGACCGAGCTCCTCAACCGCAGCCAGCCAGGTGGTTAAGTAAGGCCCCGCCATGTCGGCATCGGTTTTTTGCAGAAGGACATGCGTGAACTGCCAGGCCGCCCGTTGCTTGTCCACCTTGAACGGCAACCAGCCCTCTTTCTCGCTTTTCCGATATGCCTTGCCTGGGTCGACCCGCTCCCCGCCTTTAGGAAGGCAGTACCGCTGCCGAATTTGGCAGCCGGTGATCCTGCCCGCGGTGTCGTCCGTGCAGAGGTAGATCTGCCGACTCTGCCAGGTCAGATAGTGAATCGGCCCCAACGGCGTTGTCCCGTCCCTTGCCGGCTCGGAAAGCTCCGTGAGTTCCCAGAAGGGTGCGTCTTCACCCGACTCGGGTACCAGCGATGACCAGTAATCCAGCGGCATGAGATTGAGCAGAAGCGTCTCGAAGAGGCTGTTCCCCCTTGCCTCGACCACCAGGCCCTTGGTCAGCGGACCATCCATCCGATTGAAGGGCTTGCTCACGCCGCCGCCAACGGCAAAGAGCTGGTGGGCGACGAGATGGCAGGCGGCACGGTCCAGGGGCAGCGACTCCATGCCTTCCACCGTTCCATGGTCGAAGAGGGTCGGATTGTTGCCCGCGGCGGCCTCCAAAACCAGTGCCCCGATGGGATGGACCTTCTCGTCTTCGATCCGCCCCACCTGATAAAACGGGCGAGTGGGGTCCAGCAGATCGAACCGATCCCCCCAGACGGCGCCATACCCGTCCAAGCGGCCGGCGTCGAACTGGCCGTTGCGCCAGAGGCCGGCCCAGTCTGTTGCGGTCCGTGGATGACAGACCCGATAGAGAACCGCCAGGAGCAGTCGGTGGATCGCCACAGTCACCAGCGGAGATGGGTCATATACCTCCCGAAACGTGTGAGCCTCGGCCAGAACGGCGCGAATACTGGCGACGAACGGTTCTCCAGACTTTCGCACCCCGGGAATCCATGGTTCCTCCCACAGTGAATAGCGGGTCACGAATCCTCCTCCTCTCGCACCGATACCAGTTGCAGCCCTAACACCGGGTCCAGGCGAAGGGGCAGGTCGGCCGTGAGACAAGCACCGTCCGGCCCGAACCTGAGGAGCCGATACCGCCGCAGATATGCCGAAGCCTGCCAGGTGGGCGGCGTCTCTTCAGCCAGGATTCGCCTGACGAGTCCCGGGGCGAAGCTGATGCGAACGGAACGACCCAGCAAAGCACGGATATCCATGGCGTCGGGCTGCTTTTCCAGGCGAATCTCCCGGCGTTCAGGGCCGACGGCCCAAAGCTTGCCCTCCTCGGCCAACAGGCAGATGACACTGGCCGATGGACCACCCAGGCGCGTAATTGCCTGATGTGCCTGATGAAGCGTCTCGTCTTCCTCGTCCAGTGCCTCCATTCCCATGAGGAACATATCGCCCGTCACGCCGGGGATGTACCGCTTCTGAGCCTTTCCGGCATCCTTCCGTTCGGCCTCCTCCAGCTTCTCCCAACTTTCGGCCCAGAGCACGCGGAGTGGTTCGGGCAGATTCGGAAGCGCCGGCTCCTCCCGGTAAACCGCCTCCACCACTCCCTCGACGTCCTGAGGGATCACCAGGCGCTCCCGGCCATCCAGCACCAGCCACGTTCGTAGCAGTGTGTGGATCTCATAAATCCGGGCGGAGCCTTTCTCGAATATCGGCCGGCCGACTTCATCGGTTGGGGGCATCAGCACCCACAAAGGCGGCAAAGTCAACCCCGGGGGTCGCCAAGGGCGAGGATGCCGCCACACCCTGCCGCTCCGTTGCAGGAGCAGGTCCACCGGGGCCAGGTCAGTCACCATGAGGTCGAAGTCCAAATCCAGGGATTGCTCGATCACCTGCGTGGCTACCACGACGGCCCGATGGGGCCGGTCGGGCGCCTCGGGGCCAAAACGCTCCAAAACCGATAGTTCCCGCGCCATCCGGTCATCGAAGGGATACCGGGCATGAAAGAGCATCAGTTCCTCGGTCGGAAAATGCTCCTTCAGCTCCCCATAAATCGCCTGAGCGCGCGTGACGGTGTTTAGAATGACCGCGGCACATCCGCCACCGGCCAAGGCGTCCTTCAGTTCAGTGATCCAGGTGTGCTCTGTTTGGCTGCATAAGCGAACGGCCACGGTCCGCTCTGCTGCTCCCGAGATGTGCCGGGCGTCCGTTCCGCCTTCTGTCACCCAGGTGATTCGGGGATAGGCGACGGTAGGTCCATCCGGTGGCGATGTCTGCCCGCGTCCTGCCGCATAGGCAGCGAGGAGCCCCTGTCTAGTTCGAACCGGCAGGGTTGCCGAGAGCAGGATTACGGACGTGCCACAGGCGGCCAACCAGGTGAGCAGCCGTGAGAGCAGGGCCTGCATGTATGTATCGTAGGCATGGACCTCGTCCAGGATCACCACCTTGCCCGCCAGTCCAAAGAGGCGAACGAAGAAGTGTTTGGTCTGAAGGACGGCGAGGAGCACCTGGTCAATCGTCCCGATGCCGTATGGCGCCAGCAGGCCCCGCTTCCTGAAGGTAAACCACTCAGCGGCCAACAGGCCCGATTCCTTACCGCCGGATATGTGGGCAGGCAGCACCAGATCAGCACCGGCCCGCTTCAGTACCTCAAACTCCGCATTTAGCGAGGCGTGACCGTGCAACAACTGCACGTTGACGGTAGAGTCAGGAAACCGGTTCGCCAAATACGTGTTGACCCGGCCGAACATCTGGTTGCTGGTGGCCATGGTCGGAAGGGCGAAATAGGCGCCGCTATGCCCTGCCGTCGCGGCCAGGTAGTCGGCAATGTAGAGCGCCCCCTCCGTCTTGCCCCCGCCCATGGGATACTCCAGCAGGACCAGGCTGGGTCCCTTCAATTCGGGGGCGATGGCCATGACCTGTTCCTGGAGCCGATTCGGCACCTTGTCAAAGAGTTCCTGAAAGGAAAGCGTTGCCGACCCGTGCGGCCGGTGAAACCACCCCAGCCGATGAAGCGCTTTCCACGCCAGCCAGCGTGCCCGGCGCGGGTACCGGGGAAGATGAACATCGTCGCCGGCAAACGGGAAAAGGCGGTGGTCAGATGCGATCCAGTCGGCCACGCTGGTCAAGCCGGACAAGATCATCAAGAGGCCGTTTTCCTGCGTCAGATCGCCCATAGGCGTCGGCGCCTGGTCTAGCCCAAGGGTGTGCGCCAGCAGCCGGACCAGGTTTGCCTGGGCCGCCGTCCACGGTTGCTCACCCGCAAAGCGTTCTGCAAAGCGGAGATCCTGGGCGGACGGGAAGAGGCCGTGGTGGCCCCCCATGATCTGTGCCACAGGGCGAGAAATCTTCTCCGGTAACTTTGCGTGTGAAAGAAGTGTTCTGAGGAGATGGGTACTCAGGATGTAGTGGGGCTTCGCCTCATCAGTCCGGGCGGGTCGGTACCCCTTCTTTACGAGTACCTTCCAGCCATCAGCCCACTTTTGGGCAAAGGACGGCGTCGCCTTGCCCAGGTCGTGAAGTCCGGCAAAGAATGCCACCCAGCGCCCTGCTTCTTGCATGGTCGCAACGCCGAGTTGGGCACGAATCCGCTCCTTAAGTGCCGGTGGCACAACGTATTGCCAGAGCCGCAGGGCGACCATGGAGACGTCGATCATGTGGCAGATTAACGGATGGTAGTGACCTTCACCAGGTGCCAGTTCGACTCGGTCCGGGCTCTTGGCCCAGCACTCCAGGTGCAGAAGTTGCTCCCAGTCAACCGGAATCGGCGGGCTATCGGCGGGTGCGGTGGTCGTTTCTGGCTTCGGCGTGGGGCGGCGCACCAGGAATAGCCCTTCCCACTGCTCGATCGCACGGGTGGTGTCTCCGAATGACCGGATGGCGAAGCCTTGTTCGTTGGCGGTGCGGTAGATCATCGTGCACCCGCCCTGCCTCACCGCCTCACAGGCTTTGTCCCATAGCAGGTCTCGCACTGCTCCGGAAATGGTCCCGACAAAGACGCTGGCCTTCGGTTCCAGCATCCATTTGGAGAGTTCCCCGCGCAGGCCGATTGGGACGGACTCCAGAATCAGGACGACCATTAGCTGCGTCCTCCGTTGAAGTTGTGTCCGCCGCCGACGTTGCCTTCCGGGTCCCAAAGTTCGCCGGGGCGGGCCAGTTCCAGATCCAAGCCCGAGCTCCGGTCGCTTTCGACGCCCACGTGAAAGAGGTCGTCCAGGTCTGCGACCACACGGTCCAGGAGCCGATGCTCCACAAAGAGATCACGGCACCGATGCCGGACGCGGGATTCCAGCTGCTGCGTCCCCTTGGCTACTTCCATAAAGGCAGCGGGGACGGTGAGTTCCATCTTGTACAGGTCCCCCACGTCGTAGACAAAACTGAGCATCTTCCCGGTGTGTACGAACCCGAGCGATGGAGAGTAGCCGGCTGCGACGATGGCGGCATGGCAAACGCCGTAGAGGCACGAGTTGGCCGCCGAGAGTGCCCGGTTCACGGGATCGGACTGGTCCCAGTCCTGGCGATCGTAGTTTCGACCGGACCAGGGAACGCCGTATTGCTCGCTCGCCTGGGCATAGGCGGTCCGAACACGGGCGCCCTCCTTGCCCCGGATTTGCCGAAGGGTAAGCCCCTCTTCAAGGGGATCGGGAAAACGAAGCTCGTACATCCTGCGAACGATCTCAAGACGATGGGTGGGGTTTGCCCACAGCCTGGCCTGTTGGAGAAGATTTGCCGCACTGCGGGTCTCGCCCATGCCTTGCGCGTAGAAGCGGATGCCCTGTTCGCCACACCAGGCCACCAGGCAGCCGGCTTCGGCGATGCTCATGACGGCCGCGTGGGTAACAGTGGTACCCGGCCCGAGCATCAGAAGGGACAGGGATGCACAGGGAACATGAACCCGGCCGTTCTCGTCGTGCAGGCAGATCCCCTTGTCTTCCTGATCGATACGGGAGTGCTCAACGTAAAGGTAGCTCCAACTGTCACGGATCTTCGGGAGGATACGGAGATTCTTCAAGTGTTTCACTTCCTCGCTGGTTGTGCGGCGGGTACGGGGGGAGCACAGGCCCGACTGGCGAGCCGGGCCGGTCCACTCCCACGTGTGTGGGGACGACTCATTCCGCTCCGCCTCCTTTGTCCAGTACCGCGGTCCACCCCCACGTGCGTGGGGACGACTTCGAGCCGCGCTCACCGATGGACGCAGACCCAGGTCCACCCCCACGTGCGTGGGGACGACGAACGGGCTGACGCTCTGACTCGCCGGATCATCGGTCCACCCCCACGTGCGTGGGGACGACGAGTACGGCTCGGCGGCGTTGTGGTCCCACTGCGGTCCACCCCCACGTGCGTGGGGACGACGGTCAGAAGTTCTACATCCTGGTTTCCGACAACGGTCCACCCCCACGTGCGTGGGGACGACCCGTTTGCACCCCGGCGACAGGACGCCCGACACGGTCCACCCCCACGTGCGTGGGGACGACATGGCCCTTGACTGCCTGATGGCACGATGGCCCGGTCCACCCCCACGTGCGTGGGGACGACGACAACATGGAAACGTCGTGTTCGAGCGCCACGGTCCACCCCCACGTGCGTGGGGACGACGTTGGGTGAGAGCGACGGTGGATTAAGCGGTCCGGTCCACCCCCACGTGCGTGGGGACGACGCGTCATGACTATGACGGAGCCCATCAACACCCGGTCCACCCCCACGTGCGTGGGGACGACATTAACCGTCTGATAACGGGGGTCTCGCTGAACGGTCCACCCCCACGTGCGTGGGGACGACACGGCGGATGCGTCCACGTTGGCCCTGATCCACGGTCCACCCCCACGTGCGTGGGGACGACCCGGCGCGGCCGCTGGCGGCATGGGGGTGTTACGGTCCACCCCCACGTGCGTGGGGACGACGACGTGCCGGGCATCCCGTCGCAGTATCACAACGGTCCACCCCCACGTGCGTGGGGACGACTCGCTTGACGCCCTCCGCAAGGCCTACCCGGACGGTCCACCCCCACGTGCGTGGGGACGACGGCTACCATTGGCCCGTGGAAGCGGGTTGGGACGGTCCACCCCCACGTGCGTGGGGACGACGTAAAGGGGAGGGCAGAGAGATGGAGGACGCGCGGTCCACCCCCACGTGCGTGGGGACGACACTTCGGAAATGGCTCTGCGCCGCCACCGCGATCTTAAGGGACCCCTCTAAGTATCCAACAGTGTCCCCGGTCCATCCGTCTCTGCTAGCGTGCCACTTCAGAATTTACTTACCTCTATTACAACAAGTCGCTCCAACTAATACAACCTCTCACCCAAAATCAACGCCTCTGAAATTTCTGCGTCAGAAAGGCCCGCCCCCGCCGCCACATTTTCGCTACCAGCTTGGCAGGAATTTCCTTCTACCCCCAAGAACCCCATATTGATGTGCAGAAATGGGGGGTTTCGTGTGCTGCTGGACGAGCTTGTCAAGCTCTGCACCCAACTGCTTCGGGAAGGTCGCTCCGCAGACGCCGTAACCGCCTGCGACAACGCACTGGCGGAGACGCTGTCGCGCCCGGCTAAGGTCCGAGTGCTCGAACTTAAAGCCCAGGCCCTGGTCGCCGCCGATGGTCGATGGCGCGGCCCCGCCATCGGGTGCCTGCAGGACGCGCTCGACCTCACCAAGCCCGGCTCCGAAGAGCGTGGCCGCGTTCTCTGCGCCTTCACGGCGGCCTACGCCGGCCTCGCCAGCCATGTTCTCTGCCGGCAGTACCGGAACGCCTTCCTTGAGCTGTTCAATTCCACGAAGGACCCGGGGTTGGCTAAGTACTACCCGGCCGTCAACTACAACCTCGCCCTTGCCTATCACGAGGTAGACGACCTCGAAGAAGCCGAAGAGGCCTACCTCATCGTGCTGGCCCAGGTCCAGCGGTCGAACGACCCCTACGTCCGCGAGAAGCTCCCCTATATTCAGCACAACCTGGTCGACGTCTATCAGGAAATGGACCGCCATCACGAAGCCTGGTTAATGATGGAGGCGGCCTACTCCACCCTCCCGGACGACGTCTTCGGGGCGCAGATGCGGGACCGAAGGGCCATCTACGCCCTGGATAAGGGCGACCTGCAGGCCGCTGTGCTCTGGGTCGAAAGCGGACTCGGCCATCCCGCCTGTGACCCAAAAACCCGGGCGGCGCTGATGCTGACCAAGGCGAAAATCGAGCACGCCCACGGGCAGGAAGCCGCCGCCCACGACCTGGCGCTGGAGGCCATGCAGTTGGCTTCCCAGGCCCACAGTAACCGTCTCTGCGAACGCATCTCTCGGTTCATGAACCGCATGTCGAAGGGGGTGTAGTTTATGAAACGTTGGCTAGGTGGCCTGCTTTTGGTGACGGTTGCGCTGTCGTTGACGGCCAGTATCTCGCTCGCCAGCGTCGCCGGCCCCTGGTGGCCGACGATGATGACCACGTCCCATCTGAAGGCGTAGTCGTGGCCCGGTAACGTTAAATAAAGCGGCCGGACTCCCTAATTACGGGGAGTCCGGCCTTTCTGCGTCTTTATACGTCTTTATGCGCCTTCCAGGACCTTTGCAGGTTCACGTGAGTAGAACCACTCCGACTTGATTCCCAGGAACTCCGCCAGCCGCTCCAGCATGGGATCGGGCCACACGCCGTCCCGGTACAGCATGCTCTCCAGCTGGTCTGTCCCCACCAATAGAAAAGCTTCGGCGCGTTCCCGGAAAAACGCCTCGGGGGCAGTCTCCATCGCCAGCGACAGGGCCAGCCTGGCCCGCTCGGCCGGCGGCGCGTTGACCACGTTGGCGGCGGCCTGCAGGCGCTCCCGCAAGGCCCGCTTGGCGGCCTTGACGGCTGGACTCTCCCGCTCCGCGTTCGGGTGTCCCACCAGATAATCCAGGGAGACGCCATACCAACGCTGCAGGACGATCAAAGTCGTCAGCGGCGGCGTACGGCGCCGCTGGTTGGTCGCCTCCCAGTTGCTGGCGACCCCTCTCTGGGTGACGCCGGTGCGCTTTGCGACATCCTCCAGCGACCAGCCCATTTCAAGCCTCAGTTCCTTAAGTCGACGGGGTAGAAAAGGCAAAAGCTCCGCCTCTAAACCTTCGTTGGTCATAGGGTGCACCCGGCCTCTCCTGATCTTTGGCTCTATTGTACACCCACCGTTATCGTTGTGCAAACCCTTCCAGATTTGTCGAATGAATTTTACTGAAAACACCTTCTTGGGGATTGACTTCCTTCTTCGGCGTCATTATGATAACAACAGGCAGGGGCGATATCATGGTGATAACGACTGCCACAGGAATTGAGACAAGGAGGATGAAGGCGTGTTGAAGTCAACGGGCATTGTTCGGCGGGTGGACGATCTGGGAAGGGTCGTGATTCCGAAGGAGCTCCGGAACACTCTTGGCATCGGGTCCGGCTCTCCCCTGGAGATCTTCACCGAAGGCGAGGCGGTCATGCTCCGCCGCTACGAGCCGCTCTGCGTCTTCTGCGGCGGCGGCGGGCCCCTGGTGGAGCATCACAACAAGCGGGTCTGCAAGGCCTGCCGGGCGCACCTCGGGGCCGCCGGCTAGGAAAGGGGGCTAAAACATGAACCGCTTTGCGGCGTACCGGGAGTTGCGCGAGCTTCTCATCCCCGCCGTTGCCGAACTTGGAGAGTCCCGGGTCGCGCTGCTCGCCGGATGCCACCGCTGCTCGGTTACGACCTGGCTCCAGCGCAGCAACGGCCAACTGTTCACCCGGACCATCGAGCACACGCTCCCCCGGGTGCGGACCTGGCAAATGTGGCTTCCCGGCTACCTGGCCGCCCGAGCGGAGCTGGAGCGCCTGCAGGCGGCAGGCCCGGATGCCTGGGAGCAGCAGCTTGCAGAGCTGCAATCGCTGATCGGCGAGGCGCTGAGCCGGTACTCGCCCTACGAAGTCGCCCTCGGGTGCGAGGTGTCTTCCGACCGGCTGGCGCTCTGGCGGAAAGGGGATTGCCGGGAGGAGCACACGGCCGAGGCCCTGCAGGCGCTGGCCCACCTCCGCCACCTGGACGCCTGGCCTCCGACCCGGAGCAGACAGTTGCTTCTGGAACCTGCCTGACCATGTGACAGTACGGCCGAAAGCCTGTGGTATGACATGGTATGACCATGTATGACCACGGACCTCCAGCCCTACAGCGAAAGGAGTCAGCATCATTGAGTTGGCATTGGACCGGAGACATCGTCGATGTGGTTTATGTGGACCGGGGCTTTGGCTTTCTGAAGGCCGGCCGGGCTGAATCGGACCGGGCGCTCGTGACCCAAAGCCTGATCATGCCGGGTACCACGATCCCCGGACTCTCCGACGACCACCTGACCATGACCTACCGGGGCATCACGTATCTGGTGGGGAACACGGCGGCGAAGCAAGGCGGACTTGCCAGCCACGCCGACCTGGCCGATGAAGCGCCCGTAGGCGACGAGAGCCGGCTGCTCTACCTGGCGGCCCTGGCCTTCCTGGCCGGCCACACCGGCGCCTTCCGCTTCAAAGTCGTGGCCGGCCTGCCGGTGGACACCTGGGAGCGGTACAAGGACGCCCTCAGGCAAATGCTGCTCGGCATCCGGCAGGAGGTCGTCGAACTCCGGGTCGGGGACCAGGAGATCCGGGTCGCCCTTACCGTCGATGATGCGATGGTGATGCCCCAGCCGCTCGGATCGGCCATGGACTTCCTTCTGGACGACCACGGCAGCCTCGACCACCTGGTGGACTTTCCGCAGAAGATCGCCGGACGGGAGTCCTGGCTGGCCGAAGAGGTCGCTAACTGGCGCTGGTGCGTGCTGGACATCGGCTTCAACACGCTGAACACGTACGTCCTGGATGACATGGAGCCGATCCGCCGCTTCAGCACCTCCCCCAAGCTCGGCATGGCCTACGCCTACCAGCTTATCGGCCGGGCGGCCGGCGGCCTGAGCGAGATCGACGTGCAGGACCTGCTGCGGAAAGGGCAGATCGAAGGTCAGGCGGCCGCCTTCGAGGAGTTGGGGCGCCAGATTACCCGGGTAGTCCGCTCCTGGAACGATCAGCGCTTTGCCTTCTACCTCGTCACCGGCGGCGGAGCGGCCCTGCTCTTCCCCTACATTCTGCCGGGTGAGCCGGCCAAGATCATGGCGCAAGACCCCCAGCGGGCCAACGGCCGGGGCTATCTGAAGGCAGGGATGCAGCGATGGGCCGCCGGCGTAAACGCCTGATCGTTCAGGCCGACCTGACCAGCGAAGAGGATCGGGAGTTCCTCGCCTGGGTGCTGGAGCTGCGCCGCAAGCGGCGTCTGTCCGAAGAGATCCGCCAGGCGCTCCACCAGCAGTTTCTGCAGCGAAACGACCGGCGTGAACTGCCCGTGGTACCGCCGGGGATGGTGCCCACGCCCCTATTCGTGACCAAGACCGGGTCCGTCGAGCCGGCACCAGTGCCCGCCGACCGGGGAACCGGGTCCGCTGCGAACAAGCTCGCCCGACTGGTCGGGAGCTTCTGAGCGGGCCGGCTTCGGGGGGCTGCCGCCCCCCTCCGTCCCCCCGCCCGGCACTCCCTTCACGGTACGCAGGATAAAGGGGGGTGTCATTGATTCTCTAGCCCGTGCCCCACATGGCCTGCAGGGGGTTACGCCCCATCAACCTGAGGGTGTCACACAGCCGGAAATGCGCTTGGCCGTAGGAGGGATGACGGTGTCGCGGCTGGTCCGAAAGCAGTTTCACCTTGACTCCACCGACGTATCGGAACTGGAGCGCATCGTGCAAGCCAAAGGCGGCCGTACCCGAGGCAACTCCCTGAGCCGGGAAGTTACGATCGCCCTCCGGGAGCACATCCGCAGGCAGAAAGCCCGGCAAGAAGAAGCCGCCATGACGCCGGTCTGGGAGCGCCTCCTGGCGGAGAAATTCGACAACCAGGAAGCGTGGCTCCGGTCGGGCGTCTGGGGCGGCGCCACCTATAGCACCACGGCGGCGCTCCTGCTCCTGGAGTTGCTGTGCGGCAAGACGCTGGACCCCAAGGAGGCCCAACAGCACTTCGAACTGATCCGGGGGCGGGCCTGGAAGATCGTCCGCCGGGATGTCGCCGACCTGGCAGCCGGCACGAAGCTCCCGCCCGATAGCTGATGGCGACGCTGGTCCTGAAGATCAACTACACCAAGAGCCTGGACCGGGCCGCCAAATCTGTCCGGTACCATGCGTTCCGAACCCGCGAGGTCCCCATCGACGAGCGGGGCATGTTCAACCGCAGCACCGACCATGCCGACATCAAGGCGTTCATTCGCTCCCTGGACGACCCGCTGACCCGGGACCGCACCACCAGGGGCGGACGGGTGATTCAGCCGCCCAAGATGCACCGGCTCATGTTCAGCCTCCGGCGCCGGGACTTTGTGGCCTGTGGCTTCACCAGTTGGAAACCCGTCATCCGGGAGGCGCTAGAGAGCTTCGAACGGGAGCAGGGCATCAAGTTGGACTGGGTCGCGGCGGAGCACCTCTCGGCCACACACCCACATGCTCACGTGGACGTCAAGAGCGTTTACACCGCTCCGGACGGCACCCGGCACCGGCTCGTGATCACCCAGGACATGCGGCTGGCCCTCAAGGCCGCCGTGGAGCGGGTCATCGAGCGAGAACGAACCCGGGCAGACGAAGAACGCCGACAGCAGCGAGCCTTCGACAAAGCCGTACGGGACTTGACCATGGCCCTGGTCCGGGGCCTTCGGGAAGCCGGCCGGGCCGACGAACGGGAGACGGACAGTCTCGTTCATCGCCGCCCGAAACGCCGCCCGCAGCCGGACCGGGACACCGACGACAGAGGCCGCTAGCGCTTTTTGGAGGTGGACGATGGACCTGATTACCCGGCTCAGGAACCTGCCCCGGCCTTTGCTGATCGTTGGCGTGCTCGTGGTTGTGGAAGCGGTTTTCTTCGCCCTTGTCTGCCGCGAAAACGCCAACATCGGCGCAGCACTGGGACAGTGGATCGTGTTGAACTTCATCGTGGGCTTCTCGGCCCTTCTCTGGTGGGCCGAACGCCCCCGCAGCCACCGGGCCCCCGACGACGCCAGCGCGTACGCCAGCCACGGGAGCGCCCGGTTTGCCCGCAGCCGGGAACTGCGCTCCTACCTCAAGCGGGACGGCCCCGGGCTGATTCTCGGACGGGAGGCCGGCGGGCTTCTCGTCCTGCCGCCGGACCCGCTGCTGCCCTTCAATCGCAACGTCACTGTGCTCGGCTCCTCCGGTTCCAAGAAGACTCGTGCCTACGTGCAGCCAGGGCTTCTGCAGGAGGCGCAGCACGGGACGGCGTCGATCATCTGCGTTGACCCGAAGGGCGAGAACTACCGGCGCAGTGCAGCGTTGCTCCGGCAGGCCGGGTACGAGGTCCACCTGCTCAACTTCCTGGACATGAGCCACTCCGACCGCTGGAACCCGCTGGACGCCTTGACCACCACCACCGATGCTGCCGACATCGCCGTCAACATCGTCGCCAACACCATCAACCCGAACCGGCCGTCCGGCGGCGATCCCTTCTGGGACCAGGCGGAGCAGAGCTTCATCACGGCGCTGGTGCTCTACGTAAAGAACCACCGGCCGCCGCCCGAGCAACACATGGGTTCGGTCCTGGAACTGGGTGCCGAACTGCACCCCAAGAACCTGGACTACCTCTTTCTCGGACTGGACAAGCAGGCCCCGGCCCGCCGTTTCTACCGGACGTTCCTGCGGGCCGACGAGAAGGTCCGGTCCGGCGTCATGGCTGGCATCGGTAGCCGGCTCCAGCTCTGGAACATCCCCGAAGTGGTCGGACTCACGGCCACCAGCGACTTCGCCCTGACCGACCTGGGCACCCGCAAGATGGCGCTCTTCCTCGTCATTCCGGACTCCAAGGCAACCTACGCCCCGGTCCTGGCGCTCTTCTGGCAGCAGACGTTTCAAGTGCTCTACCGGCTGGCGGACACCCACGGCGGCACCCTGCCGATCCCCGTGCGGTGCGTCATGGACGAAATCGCCAACTGCGGCTACATCCCGGACTACGCCCAGAAGAAGAGCACCATGCGGAGCCGGGGCATCAGCACGGAAGAGATCTGGCAGAGCCTCGGGCAGATCAAAAACCGCTACCCCCAGACCTGGTCTGAACTGCTGGCGAACAGCGACCACCTGCTGCTGCTCGGCGCCAACGACCTGGACACATCGCAGTACATATCGCAGCTCAGCGGCACCACCACCATCAGCATTACCGGGACCGGCAACACCGAAGGCACCACCGGTGGCTCCGCCAGCTCCAGCCAGACATACACGGGCCGGGCGCTCCTGACCCCAGACGAGTGCCGCCGGCTGGCTTCCACGGATGCCGTTCTCTTCCCCAAGGGGAGCTATCCGGCCCGGGTCCAGAAGGTCGACTTTACGACCCACCCCCTGGCTCCGCAGATCGTGGAAAGCAATCCCATGGCCTTTACCGGCCCCGACCGGGAACCCCCGGTCACCACCAACGTGGAACAACTCCTCGCCTCGGTGCTCCCCCAGAACCCGCCGGAGCAGGAGTCTGATCCCGACCCGGCCCCGGATGAGTCTCCGGACCCGACGGAATTTGTTGACGGCGGCCCCAAACCTGAAGGGAGGTAACCTCGTTGATGAGTATGGCGAAGCGTTTCTGGACCAACCTGGTCCAACTCGGTTTCATGGTTCCTGCAGTGCTGCTGGTGACCGAGGCCCGAGGCCGGGCGGAGGACTCCGAGCTGGATACGGCGATCTACGCCGGCTTCGGCAAGCTGATCAAGTACGGGCGGTGGACGGCCGCACTGATGCTGGCCATCGTCTTCTGCCTCGCCTGGGCGGAACGGGGCCAGAACCCGGACAACCCGCACGATGTGAACCGGGCCAACAAGAAGATGATCTGGACCGGGGCCGGCTTCATCGCCGTCATCGGCTACAAGCTGATCCTCATGGGCCTGGTCCGCTGGTTCAACGTCGATCCGGCCACGATCCCGCAGTTCCTCTGGCAGTGACAGCGAGGCCCCGGGGGCCTCACCCCCGGGGCCATCTCTTTGGGAAGCGGTGAACGGCATGAACGACTCCCTGGAGCTGATCCAGGATTACCGGCTGGTCCGCAGCGTCGGCCTGGCTCTGGCCGCCATCGCCTTTCTGGTGAGTCTGGCCCGGGTGGGCGCAACCGACCAGCCCCACGAACACGCCCGGGCGACCGACCTGCTCATCAAATCGGCCGTCGTCTTCCTGATCCTCGCCGGCGACCGCATGCTTGCCCACGGGGTCAGCCAGTGGTTCGGGCTCTCGGCCTCCAGCCTCCCGGCATTCTGGCAGTAAGGAGGCCGGCATGAAATACCCCCGTCTTAGGCTCCTGGCACTAACGGCGCTGGTTCTGGGCTGCTTCCTGGTCCCGGTCCCGGCGCATGCGGAGGTCGGCAGCACCATCGTCGGCCGGTTCTGGGATTCCTTCCTGAGCACCACCACCAACCGGATGCAGCAGCAAACCCCCAATACCGTGGCGTTACTCCAGCAGGCCGAAAACGTCTTTCTCGGCCAGACCGAGGACGTGACCACCATGAGCGCCATCCGGGACGTGTACAAGGGCATGCGGGTGGCAGGGCTGATGCTCCTGGGGCTGTGCACGGTGATCTCGCTGGCCGAAGTGACTGAGGCAGGCATGCTGGGCCAGTCCAGCAGCCTGACCGAATGGGTGAAGCGCTTCTGCACCGCCACGTTCATGACCATGGGCAGCATCTACTTCTACGGCCTCTGGATTCGGATCTTCAACGCTTTGCTGGCCGGGTTTCGGCAGTACCTGGACATCCACTGGTCGGGCGCCACCGACAGCACCGTCCTTTACACCCAATTGCTGCAGTTCTTGAAGGGCGACAACACGATGCTGGTTCTGCTTTTCGGCGCCATCACCATCATCGTGCTCTTCGTGCTCTGGTTCCTCATCGGCGGGGTGCGCCTGGCCGAACTGGCCCTGGCCGTGATCATCGCTCCGCTGGTCTGGCCGGTCTACCTGATTCCGTCGCTGGAGGACATTCCCAAGACGGCCTTCCGCAGCTTCCTCGGCCTGAATGCGGTCCTGTTGATCATCGTGGCGATGGTGCGACTGGCCGTCCGGATGGTCGTCTCCGGCGGCGGGGCAATGACGGATACCATTTGGAACTTCGTCCCGGCCCTCTCGCTCCTGATGCTGGCCATCTTCCTCCCCTCCATGGTCAAGCGCATCGTGGGACAGGGCAACACGGGCGCCGGCCTGGTCTCAACCGTCGGGTACGCCCTGGCCGGGCTCAAGGGAATCAGCATGCTCAGTGGGTCCGCCGCCACTGCCGCCCGCCCGCCGTCCGCAGCCGCAGTCCCCCAGGCCCCCTCCGGGGCATCGGCCTACCCGCTCGCTTCAGTCCCTCCCAGTTCAGCCACGACTGCCGGGTCCCAGGCGCCCAACGTCCCGGAGCACGTCTACGCCCGAGCGCCCAGGCAACTGGGCGCAGGCATGCAGGCCGCCGGCGCCCCGGCCCTGGGCGAGCCCTACATCCCCAAAGCATCGGATTGGGTGTTCGAAATGGGGCAGTCCAAGCCCGGGTCGAATCAGTGGGACATCGTGACATCGCTCCACGCCTATCGCGACGGCGAGGAGTCCCTGGCCAAACCGATCAAGCCTGAGTGAGGTGATATCCGTGCCTTCCCGAGCTTTCGTACCGGTTCCCCTGACGGACGCGCAGCCCCGGGTCTACAAGTCGTTCCGCGGGCGGCAACTCAAAGGCATCCTCCTGGGGTTGTCCGGGGCCGCCATCAGCCTCTGGCTCTTTGGCATGAAAGACTTCACCGGATACGCCCTGGCTTTCCTGATGGGCCTGCCCGGGTTTGCGTACGGGTACTACCAGCCGCAGGGCAAGCCGGTGGAGTACTGGGGGCGGGTGCTCCTGCGCTACTACACGGCGCCCCGGCTGGTGACCGCCAACCGGGAAGCCGTCCGGCCCCGGTGGCAGATCCGGGCGGCCCAGATCGGCCCGATCATCCGGGGCGTTTTGCGGACGCTGCGGCCCCGCAAGGTTTCCCGAAAGGAGCGGTAGGCGGATGCCCGATGAGAACGTGGTCCCGTTCCGGCCGTCCCGGAAAGTCCTGAAGCGCCGGCTGCAGAACTTCCGCCGGATCATGGCGGCGCAGCAGATCCCCGTCCGGGCGGTGGGCCGGGACATGATCAAGGTCTGCCCGCCGGGCCAGCCCGGCTTCTGGGTGGCCGTGCTGCATGTCGCCACCCGTAATCTCTCCACCTGCGGCGAAGAGGAGCAAGGCCGGGCGCTGTACCACCTGTTCAAGTTCCTGAACGGGCGGTCGGACGTGTTCCAGTGGCGCTTCTCCTCCCGGCCCGTCGACCCGGGCCAGATGCTGGAGGCCATCGACCGCCGGCTCGCCGGCCTCCCGGAGTACGACGAGCGGCGCATCTGGCTGGAGGACCACAAGCAGCACATCGCCAGCCTCGTCCGGATCAACAACATCCCCCAGGCCGGCCTGTACCTGGTGCTGCGGACGCCCCACCCGACCGGCAAACCCGGACCGGACAGCCTCGACCAGGTCGCCAAGAACCTCCAGCATATCTGCACCCTGGCCGTCTCCGACCTGCATGCGATCGGGCTCGAAGCCCGACGGCTCAACACCTGGGAGCTAGAGTGCCTCCTCTGGTCCGACCTGAACCCCGACCTGGTCGTCACCCACAAAACGCCGGCCCACCCCAACAGCCTGGTGACCATGGTCAGCCCGGAAGGCATCAACATCGCCCAGACCGCCGACTACTTCGCCCACGACGACGACTTCACTGAAGCCGGGCAGATGTTCCTGGACGTGATCGCCCCGATCGACTGCGAGTTCCACCGGGACCACATCGACCTGAACCGGGTCTACCGGGCGGTCCTGGCGGTCCGGGGCTGGCCCAACTACCTCCAGTACAACGCCCTTCGCCACCTCACCAACAGCCAGTTGAACCTGGACATCAGCGTGCACGTGCAGCCGGTGGACACCGGCGAGGCGCTCCGCCACCTGGACGAGCGCATCCGGACGCTCACGGTCGCCGTCGCCAAAGACGAATTCGAGGGCTACACCCCGGACCACCGGGTGCTCAAGTTCAAAGAGCAGGCGGTCTACTGCCGGGAGCAGTTGGAGCAGGGCCACCAGCGATGGTTCTACTCGGCGCTCTACATCGCCGTCACGGCCGATACCCAGGAGCAGCTCCAGCAGGACGTCCGGACGGTCGAAGTCCTCCTGAACCAGGCCGACATCAAAGCCACCGTCGCCCTGCGGCAGCAGAAAGAAGGGCTCCTGGCCTGCCTCCCCATCGCCTACGACCCGATCGAGGCCAGCCGGAACATGCTGACGGACGGCCTGGCCCACCTGGCGCCCCTGGACTCGCAGCAGCTCATGCATCCCGCCGGCATGTACGCCGGCCTCTCCCGCCTGAACAACAGCCTGATCTCGCTCGACGTGTGGGCGCTCAAGAACTACAACCTCGTCGTCATGGGGGTTCCCGGCTCCGGAAAGACCATGTGGCTGCGCACGAAAATCCAGCACGTCCAGACCATGACCGACGACCAGCAGATCATCGGCGACCCGGACGGCGAAATGGACGCCATGGTCGAGTCCATGGGCGGGGTGGTCGTCCGCCTCGGGGGCAGTTCGCCGCACCGGATCAACATCATGGACCTGGCGCTGGACTGGGACGACGAGCGGTCCGGCTACAAGAAGGGCCGCCCTTTGGACAAGTTCATTCCGCTTCTGACCTACTGGCTGGAGTATCAGATCGGGGCGCCCGGCGGCGACGGTCTCCGCCGCTTCGACCCGGTCCAGAAGGCGCACGTGATGCACGCCATCGTCCGGACCTACGGCCGGTACGGCATCACCCCGGAGAACCAGTCGGACCTGATCGCCGGCGGTCGGTACCGCTCCGAGGCCATGCCGGTGCTGGACGACCTCCAGGAGGAACTCCGTGCCGTGGAGCCGGACCTGGCCGAGGCCATGGGCCTCTTCCGCTTCGGCCCGATGCAACTCTTTAACGCCCGGACCAACCTCGACCTGTCCGGCGCCCGGCTGATCAGCCTGAACCTCCGGGAACTGGACCCGGCGACCCGCCACATGGCGATGCCCTGGATCGTCAACTGGATGTGGGGGCGGGTGGGCCTCAACCGCTACCACAAGCGGAACACGCATCTCTACTTCGAGGAGATCCTCTGGTTTCTCCAGGAGCCCATCGCCGCGGAGTACATCAGCATGATCTGGACCCGAGGGCGCAAGTGGCGCTGCTGCCCGGCGGCGGTCAGCCAACTGCTGGAGCGCCTGATGGCCTCCGAAGTGGGCCGCACCATCGTGAAGACCAGTGACCTGAAAGTCCTCTTCGACCAGGGCGAGGCGCTGCCGGAGATTCAGGCGCACTGCCAGCTTTCGGACGCCGAAGCCTCCTTCGTCAAAGGGAGCGCCCCCGGTCGGGGCCTGTACGTCCTGGGGGCGTACCGCCTGCCCTTCCTGCTGCTGCTCTCGTCCTACCAGTACGAGTACTTCACCACCAAGCCGGGCGAAATGAAGGAGCCGTAGCCGTGAAGCTCGTTGCGGCGTTCGCAGTCCTCCTCGTGATGCTGGCTCTCCTCTTCGCAGGCGGGTTTACGGCGTTCACCGGCACGCTGATGATGGACGCCCAAGACCCCTCCAACGCCATCCCGCCCGAACTGGAGGCAGCCTACCGGCAAGTCGGGTACCGCACCGGGGTCCACTGGGCCGCTCTGGCCGCCTGGGACGGGGCGGAGAACCACTTCGCCATCCAGATTCCGACCGTTGACGAGATCTACGCCGCCAAGATCCAGGCTGAACTGGAGCGCCGGCGCCGTCAGGCCGAGGCGTGGTGCCAGGCGCACCCGAAGGACGCAGCGTGCCCCCCGGACCCGCCCGAACTCTCGCCCGCCGACGAGCACCGACTCTGGATGAATGCCTACGCCGAATGGCGGGCTCGCCTGAATCAGTATGTAGAGGGCCATGCGGCGGCGCTGGCTTCCGACTTGGAGGCGTTCTCGCAGGACCCCGAGGGCGTCTACCGCAAGTTCCTGGGGTCGGCGACGGCCGCCCGGGCCGCCGAGCTCTTCGAGGGGTATCAACTGCTGGACGAGCTTCAGGAGGACGCCGACGAAAGCCTGGTCGACCCGACCGAGCCCCCGCCGAACTGGACGCCGGTAGACGGCTTCGCCTGGCCGGCGGTGGCTCCGATCACCAGCCGCTTCGGGATGCGGGTCAGCCCGATCGACGGCCAGCGGCGGCTCCACGCCGGCGTCGACCTGGGCGTGGTCCTGGGCACCCCCATCCGGGCCAGCAAGGCCGGCAAGGTGGTCCAGGCGGAGACGGACAGCATCTACGGGCTGATGGTGGTCATCAACCACGGCGACGGGTACAGCACGCTCTACGCCCACAATTCGGCCCTTGACGTGTCGGTGGGCCAGCGAGTCGAGCAAGGCCAGACCATTTCACAGTCCGGCAGCACCGGGAAATCCACCGGGCCGCATCTGCACTTCGAAATCCACTACCGCGGCACACCGGTCGATCCGCTGATGTGGCTATCTCCATAGCACTCCAGTTTGCAGACCCATGATGCTTACTGCGAGTAGTGTTTTGGGCGTTGTATTCCCATTAACTCTCTGTTGGGGTTTACTCCAACTTCTGTTGACCTGGCTAAGAGTTCCCTGTAGAATCAGGGCAATTTTGTCCGGGTTGATGGACAACAGAGAGGTGGCATCATGGGGTCCTTCGAGTTCCTCCGCATTGCCTTTCACGACGACCCCGTCGTACGCCGGGACAAGTTCACGGAAGCCTACCGTCAAAAGCAGGTGGATGGTCTTCACTACCTGGTCATGCTGGATGGCGGGGCCGTAGCCCTGCGCCGGCCGGACTTCACGCTCCATGACGAGATTACACACTTCCTGAGTGTGCTTCGGCGGCGGAGGCCGAACACACGCAACCGTTACGCCCAAGCACTCAAGAAGTTTGCGGACTTCTGCCTGGTGTGGGGGGTGGAGCCGGGCGGGCCGGTGCCGCTGGAACCGCTGCTTCGCGGGTTTGCTGACTACGTCAAGGTTCTTCATCCCAAGCCCATGATTCGCAACCGATTGGACTGGGTGACCGTTCGGACGCTGCCACTCCACCCCGTGTTCGGGCCGGCCGTCCTCCAGCTTGAGGTGCGAGAAAAGGACGGCGTTGTTGTCGCCGGCATGTCCCGCTCTCAAGTCTACGACTGCCTCAGCTTCACCCTGACCTACCTCAGGTGGATCAGCAGGGCAAAAGCCCGATATGAACACCTCGAAGCAGAGATTGCCAAGCTACCCACCAGGACCGTCACTCGGCGAAGCTTGATCGCGGGAACCGCAGGTGCAACCACCCGTACGGTCACCGACATAGCTGAATTGGCCGGTGTCTTTCATCCGCACCTGGAGTCCGCCGAATTGCGGCCCGATACGATTTTCACGGACGAGGAGGTGGCAGAACTCTATGGCGCCGCCGATCCCTCCCGATCTGGTACCTACCGCGACCAATTTATCCTGGCCCTGATGGAAGGGGTCGGCATCCGGCGGACGGCGGTCGTCAACATTCGGATAAGGCCAGAATCTCTCCCGGTTGATGCCGGCCGGATGGTCTCGGAGGGGCCGGACGGTCTGCGGGATCGGCTTAAAGGCGACCTGGAATGGGTCCGGTACCCGACAGGGCACCGCTGGGTTCTGACCGTGCGGCCGCACAAAGGAAAGCCCTCGTACTCCGTCAGCTACGAGTTCAACCAGGGGCCCTTCACGCAAGCCCTCTTCTTGTGGATGACTGAGCGCCAGGCCATTATGGCAACATCCGGGCAACCTGACCACGGCTACCTGTTCGTCGGGTTGAGTCGCACCAACCGGGGAAGACCGCTGCGTGAAGGCGCGATTAATCTGGTGTTCAACCGGTTGCTTGAACGGGTTCGGGAAAGCACCGGGCGTGATCTGAAGCAGGAGAGAGACCATGCGACACCGCATGGCATGCGCCACAAGTTCGTGACAAATGAACTGACCGTCGCAGGGCGGTCGGTTCCTGAGGTCCAGAAGCGAGTCGGGCACAAGGTTGGCGGCACCACCCTGGTGGAGACCTACTACCACTGGGTTCAGAACCGCCGCACAGTCCCGGAGCAGGCGCATAGCCTTCGCTCCATGTTGGAACTGTGGCGTGAACTCGATTTGAGGTTGCGAGGTGGCCAATGACTACCCAGCAAGGCGAGTGGCTACCCTGGTCTGTAATCGCACAAGCCCTGCCACCGATGAGCAAGGAAACGTACTGGAAGCTAAAAGGGGCCTTTCAGAGGCTTTCTCAGACGTTTCCATCCGGCCAGCTTTGGGTCCAAGATGTGGCTGCCGGTGGGTTGGGCCTCAGCAGTGGGGTTGACCCCACAACCAAGCTAGCATATCGACAGCGAAGGGGAGCGCTGATCTGGAGTGCTCTTACAGGTACACCGCTTCCGGAAGGATTTGTATCCACCGTAAAAATCTCCGACGATGAGGTTTTTGCCCTCAATACGGGATTGCTGTCTGAGATGGAGTTGATGGCCCTGGAACAGGCAAGTCCAGGGGCACGCCCGGCGGCGGTGGCCGTTGTGAAGCGTTGTCTGGTGTTAGGCAAGCCTTTTCGTGAGTGGTCGGACGCCGAGTTTGTTTCCTGGAGACAGCCGAAGGGACATACGGTGGCGACAGCACGAATTCAGAAAGTCCGACGAGATCTCGGTTACTCCACACTGCCGGCACGCCGGGTGGGCTCCCTGACGCGAGCCCAATTCGAACCGCACTCTCTCGGTCTCGTGAAGCGCCAACGGAAGGGACCTGTTATGAGCTCCTTCAGCCTGTCCCAGTACGAGACAGTGCTCAAGGAAGCGTCTCCAGGCAGTTGGCTTCCGTGGCCACTGATCGAGGGTGTCCTCGGTCTGCGCGACAGATCCAGGATTGCGAGCTACCACGCCAAGTACGAGGTGCTGCGAGCCATATACCCTACCGGCAAGGACTGGCTGGTGGCGCATACTGAGACTCCGCTGTTTTCACCCGAAGCCCTGAGGAACAGGTTCGTTCGCGAACACGAACAGAAGGCGCTCCGTTGCGGGATTGCCTGGGCGACCGTAACTCGGACACCAGTCCCGCCCAGTCTTCTTGACCATGGATCCTTGAAGTTGGTAGGCATAGCAAAGCGCTCCGGCCTTGTAACGGACAAGGAACTCAAAGCAGCGGGACTTGATGAAACCAAACGGGAGGTTGTCAGGGGTGCCCTCAGTATTGGGGTTCCGTTCTCGGAATGGACCGATGCACTGGCCGAGCAACTGTATGCTGAACGGTACTGTTCAGGAAGCCGTGTCCCGGCAAAGACGATTCAGAATGTGCGGGTGCGCATGAGGTACACCACCAAACCCCGGAAAGCTGCTTTTCTGGACCGCTTTTCAAGGATGGAGCAGAGGTCAGCTTCATGGGCTGCGCTCCTGCGCGATTACAACGCGTACCTGGCAACTGCGGGGCTGGCAGAGTCGTCTCGACTGACCCTGATGGTCCCCATTGGGCGGTTTGTACGGTGGCTGTTAGACTCCGGGCGGGAGAGCGCACACAACTTGAGTTCCGTTGACCTCTCTGCGTGGTTTGCCACTTTACCCCCGGCCCTAACACCGCGCACCAGACTTCGCCAATTCATGAGGGTCATGGACCTGTTGGACTGGGGGTGTCGCCTGGGATCTACCCTTCTTCCTCCCACCAAACCGAAGGTGCCTGTGGATGTCGAGGAGTTCGCCTTGGGGGTTACCAGGCCAGCCGATGTCAAGTCGCGTGGGACACCCTTGCAAGACCTGAAAGCGTTCCTCAAAGCGGTGTACAACATGCCGGTGGAGCGAGAAGAGGAACGCCTCGCCCGGGACTTGATCCTGTTGATTGCCTGCACCGGGCAGCGGATTGGATACTACCTCAATCTTGAGTGGGATTGCATGGTCGAGCCTCCGTCGGCGCCGGGGTTGGTCGCCCTCGCCTCCCGAGAGTCGCTGACCAAGCAGAAGGATCTCAACGCGACGTATGCGGTGCTAGACAGGCGCCTTGGAGTCGCAACTCTGAAGCGCCTGCAGGAGCGGATCTGCACCGGTGACTTCGGTCCGCTGACGAACCCGGACAACGGCCGGACATACGTCCACTTGTTCTCGTTGTCGGGTCCATCCTGGGTCTTGAACCGAGACCGGGTTTACGAGTACGTACGGCAGGTCAAAGCCTGGGCGAGAGAGCACCCGGGGATTGATCTGGAAGCCCTGGACGCCACCACGCTTGAAAGTACTTGCCACAGCCTGCGCCACCTGGTTGCCGGTTTGGTGCTGGCTTATACGAAAGACCCGTATGCCGTCCAGGTCGCCCTGGACCACGGCAACCTTGCGATGACGGACACATACCTGCAGGGGCCGGCTGCCCGCGATCTCGTCATTACTCACATGGCGCGTGCTTACAAGGAGAACCGGTTGACAGGCGGCTTCTTTGTACAGGTGATCGCCGCCCTTGAAGACCATGCCAACAGCACGGATTGTTTCAGCCCGATGCTGCAGGACCTCTTTGTGGCGGCGGATCTCGACGAGTACGAGAAAAAGTGGTCTCGTAAGACGCCGCTGGGTCGGTGCCTATACGACAGAGACTGCGAGCATTACTACGCATGCATGGCGTGTCAGTGGCAGCTTTTCCGCCAGGAAGACGCCGAGAACGGCCTGATACTGCTACGACAACTGTGGGGAGATTTGATTGCCTACCTGACCCGGTCTTCTTCGAAAAGGCAACTCCCACAGGGGCAGGACTTGAATCTCAACGCCATGACGCAGCAGACGTTGCTACTGATTAAGGCCACGATTCAGCGCCTGCTGGACGTGGACATGGAGATCTCGGAAGTCCTCGAAAAAACGCTTCCGGCCGGCGTCGACGTCGATGACCTGGTCGCAGAATTCCGAGCCGGACAGTCCGGGCAAGAAGGGGTTGATTGACATGCTGCCAGTGCGCTCCGCCAACGTCGAACTGCTCGCTCAGAAAGCCGCTGCGCTCCCCCGGGATCTATTCGCTCCCCTCACCAAGCGGGAGTGGGAAGTCGTCCAGGCAGAGCTGCCGGACCTTGATGCAGGCCACTTGGTTCCGGCTGTCAATGAAAAGCTGCTGCGGGCTGCCGGTGAGTTAACCGCAGAGTCCTTCTTCGCCCTTCCTAAGGCTGAACAAACCACACTGATGATCTCTGCCCAACTGGGCCGGTGCCGTCTGCACGGGCAACTGGTAACCCAACTTCTCGACGCTCCGATCCTGCCGAGCACGCTGGAAGCCTTTGAGAGAGCACTCTCCCAGTACTTTTACCATCTTCAGATCCACGGCTGGAAGTCCTCGGTGACCGAAGGCCGGTTAACAAACCTCCGGAAGATGGTCTTAGGAAACACCGTGGGAACGGCCCGGCGGCTTGTGGTGATGGGGTTCGGGTACTCTGACCTGACGCTTGAGTCGCTTCGGAGGGCGATGCTGGAACTCCACTCACGGATGGACCGGATCGCCCTGACTCATATTGCCAAGGGCCTCCACCTTGCAGGTCATCCTGGGTTTTCTCGTCCAGTCACGTACAGCACCGAGGACCGAGTTGACAGCGTATGGGCTCCAATTGAGGAAACCCCGCTGAAGGCCAAGGCCGTTGACTTTATACACGTGCTGCTTCGCTCCACCAAGGAGGCCCAAACGACATCCAACGCAGCAGGGACATTCACTGTGGGCAGACGTAAACCGGGGTACTGCACGCAATCGGCGCGCACGATGGCCAGCTTTCTTGGCTGGTGTCATGAGCAGGGTGTCGCAACCTGGGAGGACGCGCTGCGGACAAACGCATTCACCGGTTACCTTGAAGCACGTCGGAATGGAACCTGGATTCCGCGGGGCGGGCGGTCAGTGCTACAGGAAGGCACGCTGCGGGGGCACAAGGACACCTTGCTCAGATGGCTTCGCTGGGTCAACTGCTCGACCGAGCCGGATCTCGATCCATTTGTCCACATGCCGCCCGCAGTCACCAAGGGCGTCAAGAAATACGCCACACCGCCCGCTCGCGGCCTCGTCATTGTGTTACTTCACCAGCTCATAACCAACCAATCCGGACTCATTGACGACACTCGCCACCGGGACTTCTATCTGCGGCGCGCCTGTATGCTTCTTGCCCTCACGGGCTTACGGGCCCACGAGGTGATGTTGCTTGACTGGGACTGTCTGCGGTCCGCCGACAACTCCGGCGCGCCGTTTCGCAACAAACTGGATGATGGCACAGTCGACGAGTATTGGCTGCTTCAGGTCAACAAGACAAAGACAAACCCACTCGGCGTGCAGGTGAGGGTGGGACGAGACGTGGCCGAACTGGTCACGGAACTGCAGCGGGCGACTCCGCGGAAGAATTCGATCTCCTGTCCCGTTGATGCCAACGAGTGGGGTGACGACCGGGCAGCCTTCCGCTTATTCCCCGCCGAGCCCGAGCAGTTGTCATGCTTCTCCCAGCATACGCTGTCGGACTGGATGGTGAGAGTACAACGGTCAGCGGTTCATGCTCATGAGCAAGAGGGGGAGAAAATCGCTTTCCGCTCCTGGTTGAAGCCACACGACCTGCGGCGAGTCCGAGTCAGCACGCTAAAAATGCTGCGGGTACCGGAGCGGGACATAGCCCGGGCGCTCAACCACAAGAGTATCCAAACGCAACAGGAATACCTCCGCAACCGAGACTGGATCGCCGGGCTTTTCCGTGACATCTCCGACGCCAGCCCGATTGCAGCCATGCTTGAGGACGACATAGACCCGTACGAAGCAGCAGCCGATGCTCTTCTGAACGGGGCTGTCAAGCAGGCGGCTCCCTCGCCGGCCGTGTCAGGTCTGGTCGACACGCTGATACGACACATTGCGGAGCACCCCGAATTGCGTGATCTGCCATCGCGAACCGCAGCCAGGACAACAGAGGCGGTCCCTGGGCCGCTCGCTCCCCTGCGGGGTGGGTTACCGCTTCACCTGTGGAGCTGTACAGCGCCGGCATTTGTGAAGTGTCGGAATAACGACCTGGCTTGCGGCGGATGCACCCACTATGACCCGGAACCTGGAAAGCAGCTTGAGCATGAGTTGTACCTGTTTCGGGTCTACGTGTACTTGCACTCCTGCAAGGCGGCCGAGAAGGACCTTCCGGCCCCGATTCGCAACCAGAAACTCGTCAGGTTGAAGTTAGAAGGCACTCCGGGAGAACCGGGACTGGTGGACGATGTCGCGGCCATGGTGCAGCACACCTTCTGCGCCAAGTACGGATACTCTCCGGAGCAGATTGCGGAGCTTCAAACCAGGCTGCAGGCCAAGGCTCTGGCATACTGGCGCAAGTACGGCAAAGTGCGGCCCGATCCATCCAGCGACGAGACGGCCGCTTTCCTTACTACTGGACTTCTACCTGAACAGGGGGTGAACCAAATGGATTGACGCAGTGCCGTCCAGGCGATGGTACAACATGAGGGCTTCACCGGCTGGGTCCGACGCAGAGTGAAGGGACCCAACGCCTGGGCGCAAGGTCCCCGTTCTACTCAACGATGAACGTGATCCGTTGTTCGTTGGTGTCAGGGAGCTCCGTGCCAAACGCTCCCCGGATGATCTCCAGGGAGTGCAAACCTGGGGCTACCCCGCGGACCGGAATCTTCAGCTCCGGGCCCGTTGCGTCACGGAATGACCACTGGGGTGAGTCATGCGGATTGCTGGGGGGCGCCGTGTGTGGCTTCCCGTTCAAGTCGATGTACCGGCGGTCCAGCTTGACCCGAACTGCAGCCTTCGGGTTGTCGGATCGCAGACGAATGAAGAGGTCTGGACCCTTTACTCGGCTGCCATGCCGCGGATAGTCCAAGACGACCGTTGCCAGACCACCTGGACCGGGGGTGTCGTTGTAGGAGGGCCAGAAAATGCTGTCAGCGTGAGCAACGCCCACGCTGAACAAGATGCCGGCTACGATTGCGGCGTGCCACCAGCGCAATGTTAGCTTCCTCCCGTGCGCTCTTCTGGGACTAGTTTAACCCCGCGCACGGGTTGGGATGCTGAAGGATCGCGATACCGTTGTAGTAGTACTGCAAAATCTCGTCCCAGCTGTACCCCTTGTCAGCGAGGTAAGCCGAACCCCGCTGGTTCATCCAGTCGGTCCCTTGACTGCGGCCACCGTACCAGCCCCGACCGTGCTGAGGCGCAAAGACGTCCCCGTCGCCCTTGAGTACCATGAACTGGCCCCAGATTGCTTTTACGGCGTCCCGGTGCTTCTGCTCGGCCTTCCCGGGTATGTAGACCTGAAAGCTGTTGGAGTTGTCGAGGTCGTAGTTCGGCTTGGCCGGGTTCCAGGCGTGGTACCAGGCATACATGAGGATGGCCATGGCCCCAGCCTTCAAGGCTTCGCTACCGAAACGGTGGATGACCTCATCCTCTTTGAAGTCTCCGAACTCCTGACCCAGCACGTCCGCGACGTAGTTGGCCAGGTCCACTTCCTTCACCACATACTTGCCGTTCGGATCCGGCTCGTCGGAGCCCATCTCGCGCATGGCAACCCGCAAGGTACACGGCATCTCCAAGTCGGGGTCTCCATAGGGGGCCAGCACCGGCATGGCCGGCCACGCCCCGATGATGACGGCCCGTTGCCGGTCCTCCCAACCAACCTCCAGCCCAAAGGCCTCGGCGATGAACCGCAGGGGCACCATTGTCCGGCCACCTATTAGCCGGGGCGCCACGTCAAGGGTCTTCTGGCTGCCATTTACCCAGGCCGTCCGGCTTCCTATGAAGACCGCGACCTGGTGGCCGCGCAGCCGGACGGTCGCTCGCAGGGCGTCAGCATTCCAGTCCACGGTGGCGCCCATGGTCTCGAAGACGCCCCGAAGCGGAACCAACGTCCGGCCGTCGACGATGGTCGGGAGTTGGTCCGGAAAGTTGACCTGGTCGCCATCCACAAAGACCCGGATGGGCAGCGACGATTGACCCTGAGCGACGCCGGCGACCGACGCAAGCAGCAGCGAAATTACCGTTAACAAGCTGAACAAACGACGTTTCAAACGTTCACCCCCTACAGAGGTAAACGGGCGTCGCACCGCTTTTGATCGCGGTAGCTGAAAAAATGGTGGCTCGACGATGCGCCTGTTCTACGACCTCCAATGGGCTCTGATTCCGCATGGGACTTCGTCTACCCGCCCCAAGGCGACACCGCCCTCATCCTTGCCTACGACCTACCAGGGGAGATGCAGCACGTGGGACGCCAACCAACACAGGGAGCGCTTCGGAAGGATGTCCTGGAGAGGCTTCGAAAGGTCCGCGCCAAATTCGCTGAACTCAAGTACCACGACTTCAAGCCCAACCGCCGGCTCCCCGACATTACTGAGGTTGTACAAGTGATTGCGTCCCGGCTCCAGGTGTCCGAGAGCACGCTTTGGTCCGACAAGGCCCCCTACCTGAAGGAACTGAAACGGCTGCTGGCGGTGTGGGAGAAGGAATTCGCAGACATCCAAAACCAGGACGGACAGTCTAGCACCGCTGGCGAGGCAACTCCACGGAACATTTCCCGACAGCAGGCCTTGGACGCGCTGAAAGTCATCCAAGAAGAAACCCGGGCGCTGAAAGCCCAACTTGCCAGGAAGGTCAGCCTGGTGCAGCTTCTGGAAGGGGAGCGCACGGTCCTTGAGACAGAGTTGGACCGACTTCGGGGAGAGTGCACCGCCTTGGAACGGACATTGGCCCACCAGAAAGCCGCGGTAGCCAGTGCCCAGGACATGCAGATCCATGAAACGCAGAAGAAGAACAGCGTTAACTTCCACGTCGTAGAGGGAGGTGGTTCAGGCGATCCGGAGTTGCGGCAGGCACTTCAACTGGCCCTGGGACGAGCTGAGGCGTCCGAAAAGGTCGTCGGCGAGCTTCGGCTACACTTACTCGCCAAACGGGTCGTGAGCATTCGGGACAGGTTGCGTCGATTTCAGAAAAAGGGGGGCGGATCCCCCCTGCCCCAGACGGACTAGCCGCTGTCCAAGGCGCTCCGTTTTATGAGAGACAACCCTTCTCTGAATGCGGAGGACATTCCATGGTTCAAAGTCAAGTGGCACAAGGGGTGTGTGGCATTTCCTCATATTCGAGCACCACACATCCGATGCTGCTGCTGGGCCAGCGCACCGGGAAGGAGTGAGCAGATGGAGATCCGGGACCAGATCACCCAGGACCAACTGGTGGACGTGCGGCGGCCCTGGCAGACCTACACGGAGGCGCAGCAGGGCGCCCTGCTGGTAGACCTCTCGGAATCGCTCAGGCGCCGGGCGGCGGAGCTTGAGGACCGCACGCTGGTCAAGTCGTACCTGGGTTTCGCCCGAGCGGCGGACCAGGCCGGCAACGCCCTCGTCCGGAAGGCAGACATCCCCTTCGTGCCCGATCCGCCGTTCTCGTGGGCCGGCCGGTCTCTGGATGAGGTGAACGACCGCCTGTCCGAGATCACCGCCTGGGCGTCGTCTACGGCGGTGGCCGTCGACCAGCCCCCGGACGTGCGGCAGGCCGCCCTGGAGTTGAGCGAGTCCGGTCACGAACTGGGCCGCCAGCTTGAGCGGCAGCGTTCCCGGTAGAGAACATCAACCGCCAGGCGTGGGAAAGGGAACCGGTCGGGCTACTTGCAGCTTACCCGTTGGCGCTCTGAGGCTGTCAAGGCTCACGCGGGATAGCAACGACGGGACCTTGACAGCCGGCGCCAACGGGTACAATCGGGCAAGCCCGACCGGCTCCCCCCCTCGTCCGCCGAAAGAATGATGTTGAGAGGAGAGAGCGCTTTGAGCGAGGCCAGGAGCAAGTTGCTTCCCATCACTGCCGTCCAGTTGCACGACGTAGGGGATGCGGGTCCGACGAAAGCGATCGGGAGCGTGACGATCGGCGACGCCTTCGTGGTGCATGGCGTGCGGGTCGTGAACTCCGAGAAGGGGCTCTTCGTGGCCATGCCGCAGCGGAAGGACGGGGACCGGTATCGGGATGTTGCGCACCCGGTCACGTCGGAGATGCGGGCCATGATGGCGCACGCCGTGCTGGAGGAGTACGAGCGGATGAAGTCCCGGGAGGTGTCTGAGCGGGGTCGGGCGAGTCGGTAGTGCCCCAGCATTTCCCTCCGGCAGTATCAACAGCCACAGGACAGAATAGTGGTCATGGGAGGGAGTTGCCAAATGGGCCAAGGCCAGGCACGCTTCCGAGTTCGGGAGATCGAGGTAGCCGACCCGGAGTGGCGGGTGGACCGGGCGCTGGACCTGTGGCGCCGGATGCTGACCACGCATCTGCACGAGGCCGCTCGTGGTAAGCCCAAAGGTGCCAAAGCAGACGAGGAGGCCCCAGCTTAACCGCTGGGGCCTCCTTGTTGCCTTCGTCTTCAGGGCGAACCCTGGCTCTTGCGCCTGGAAGGAGTTGCTCATACCCTTATTGAAGTACCGCAAAGCCGTACTATTCAGATGGTGCAGACGAAAACCTAAACGTCGAGTGCGATGGCTGTGAACGGATTTTCGGCGGGTCAGGCTCGAGCCCCCGTTCACAGCGGGTAGAGGCGTAGTCCCTGCAGACACCGAGTTTCAGCAAAGCATCCGACTCTTCCGGCGAGTTATATGACGACGATAGGTGTCGGTTCGGCAAGATATACTGACCATTCTACTCATTTTGGCCGGTGGAGGGGAGAAGTGTGAACAGCGTGGGCGATTGGGTTGTTCGCCGCAATGCCGATATGGTCCTCGGATTCCTTCTCAACGCCTTTCTGTTTTTCATAGTTGGCATATTGAACGTCGATCTCCGCAATGTTTGGCTAGGCATAATCTGGCTCGTCGGGTCAGCCCTGTGGGTTTCGAACTTCCTCTGGAGTACCAAGACACCATACATCCGCATGACACCTGACCAAATGATCGTGGCTGCGGCGGTGGCTCTTCCTCGAAAGACGATCCCCTGGAACGGGATTGACCATACACAGCGTGTTGGGGAGCGCCGGATCGACTTGTTCCTGAAAGATGGGACTCGGACAAAGGTCTACTTGCGGTTGGTTCCTCTCGATGACCGGGATGCGTTGGTGGAAGAGATTGAGCGGCGAGTGCAACTGTCTGGGCCACGGCAAACAAGCCCTTCCAACTGACTCACAACAGTGCGAGGCTGAAGTGAGGCGCTCGTTCTCGCCGACAGCCGACCCGATGCACCATCTACGCCCGGCTAACAGGCGGCGAACAAGTGCGCCCGTCGTGCCCCCAGGCAAGGAGGACAACCATGTGGACCCCGGACAAGGCAAAACTAGTTAAGGTGCTCCTCCACTCTGAGGGCGACGATGTTGAGACTCCGTGGGCCGAAGATCTTGGTCCGGACCCGACTCGGCCAGGGGTCCGGTTGGTCCGACTTGGCAACGTACCGTTTCTCCACGCGAAGCCAACGTTTAGGGATGTGATCGCGGTGGAACACGACGACAAGTTTGGACGGCTTGCCTGGGACAGCCAAGGCGTACCGTTCAGTGAGATCGGCACCCGGATACATGAGGATGGCGGTCGCTGGGCGATGATCGTCGATTACAGACTTCGCAGGGATACGACCGACGAGCTTCAGGCCGCGTTTCGCCAGCTTGACCTTGCCGGTGAAGCGGCTGACATCATGGTCGAGGGCGCCTTCGTGCGACAGGACAGGCAGGGGGGACGAGCTTACCTTGCTGTGCCTACCCATTTGGATGTGCCGACCGTGCTCCGTATCCTGGACGATGCGCAACTCCCGCTTGAGTTGACCTTGGTTCATCCCTTGGATAACGACTGACGAAACCGAAACGTGGCGGGTGCTACCCGATCCATAGGGTTTTCCCGTGCTCGGTACACCCTCATCGAGGTGGTGTAGTAGGCGCAAGCTTTCGCCCAGGCCTGCTCAACACGCGGCTGCACTTAATGCCGGCCTTATCGAGTGGTTCTACATATAGGAAGGGTTCTTCGAACGGCCGCCACAGGTGAGCCACTGGACGTTAGAACTCCCGCATGGCGGATTTGTCATCAACCTGAGGAGGCCCCAGCTGAGTGCTGGGGCCTCCCCACGATCAAGTTGTTTGCTAGATAATAGTAATCGGTTTCCATTAAAGGTAGGAGAACGGCCCGCCTTGTCGAATACAATCTATGGAAGGGTTGGATCAACAAACCCTAAATCAATAGCGGAGGTGCTCCTCGAAATGGACCGGAAGTACATGGCTGGTACACGTTCGGAGGTAAAGACGCTGCAGGTGAAAACCGACCGGGGCTACGGCTGCGCCATCGAGTTCAATCCCAGCACCCTGGAGGTCACCCGCGTCAAAGACGCCAAGTTCCCGAGCGTGACCAAGGAGATGCAGACCGAAGGCTTCCACGACGTGGTCTGGTTAGGCCGGGCGCGCATCTTCGACACCGCCCACTTTAACTACAGCCTGTTCCCCACGGTCCCGCCCGCCAACGTGACCGGTAACCAGATCGCCGACTTCAACTTTGGCGAAACGGTCGATACCGACCTGGAAGAAGGGCCCGGTTTTGCTGTTCGTGAATGCACCCCCCTCCAGGCAGTAACGTTCTGGTGGCTGGAGGACGATGCCGCAGCCCAGGAAGGTGACCGGTTCACCGCCCGGGTACGGTTTGCGAACGGTTCAGCGACGGTCCAGGGGACGACCAGCACCGCCTTCACTTCTGCCTCTTCCTCAGAGCAGGCCACCATGGTCCTCCGGATGTTCGCCGTCTCGTACGATGAAATCCGTAAGCACTGCGGGGCGACGGACAAGGCCAGCCTCACCTTCGAGGTTGACGGCCATGATTTCGCCGGCAGCCTGACATTCGGCCTCGCTAACCCCAAGGTGAATGACCTGGACATGGTTTCGGTCCCCCAGCTTGACACGTCCGTTCGCGGCACACACCGTAAACTGTGGTGGCGCAGCCGGGTGATCATCTCGGCCTTTCCTCAGTACTGCCTCAATAACGAGCCCATGGATGTGCCCAGGGACTCAGCCTCGGACGGCATTGCCTGCGTGCGGTCCGGAAATGCCAAACGGGAGTTGTTCCTCGATGGCCCCGGGTATGCTGTCACGTGCTCTCCCACGCTGAACGCCATGGCCGTCTGGTGGCTGGAAGAGGCCGGCACGGCCGCTGAGGTAACCGCGACTTCATCCATCGGCGGGACCGATGTCGTGATCGGCGCCACCACCATCACCGGCTTTACGTCGCTTACCGGCTCTGAAATGAGCCGCCTGGTCATCCGCATGGTACAGATTCCGCTCAGCTCCATCCGGCAGGCGCTGGACGCCGACAGCAACCCGAAGCCCCAGACCGAAGCCGCCATGTAACGTTCCTCCTGAGGGGGCCGACCCGATTCGGGGTCGGCCCCGTATTAGTTTATGAGGAGTAAACTTGACACCTGAAGGAGGATGCACTTTCGGTGAAGGTGCTGTTTTCGAACCGCCGATTCGTTTACTTGTGGGCGGGGCAGGTACTGTCACTTGCCGGAGACTGGGGACGCGACATGGCGCTCCTGTTCTGGGTTTTCAACACCACTGCGCATTCGCCGATGGCACGGGCAGGTCTTCTGATGGCCCAGTTCGGTCCGTCGTTGATCATCAGCCCGTTCGCCGGCGTTCTCGTCGACCGCTTTCGTGCCCGCAACGTACTCATATACTCCGATGTTACTCGCGGCCTGATCGCCGGTCTGCAGGTCTGGGCGATCGCCGCAGGCAGCCTCCAGGCTCTGATGCTCTTGATGGTTGCCAGTTCCATTGCGGCACAGTTCTTCTTGCCGGCCCGGTCAGTCTTCACACGTGAGATTGTCCCGCAAGACCAACTCTACGCTGCAAACAGCTTGAGCAACTCGCTCTATAACGCAATGACCATCATAGGACCCGCACTGGGGTCTGTCGCGTACTTTGCCCTGGGCGGACCTCTCGTTCTGGCGCTTGACGGCGTTACGTTTCTGGCCTCGGCCCTATGTGTGATGGTCATTGCAGCGCCGCCGGCCAGATCACGAGGCCGAGGTCCGGCGAAAGGCTTATGGATGGAATTCAAGGACGGACTCCGCTATGTTGCGGGGAGACCGGCTCTATACGGCTTCTTCGGGGCAACCCTGGCACTTCTGCTTGGGACAGGACTATCCGCCGTTACAGACATCTTCCTGGTGACAGATGTTCTGCGGCTACCCGAAAGCCGGGTCGCCTGGCTGCAAACAGTCCAGGGCGCCAGCATGTTGGCAGCAAGCCTCGGACTCGGTGCCCTGGCGGCCAAACTGCCCAAACCCGCGGTCGGGTACTCACTTAGCCTTCTGATCACAGCGGCTGGACTGATGGCAGCAGGAGTCGCTCCGAACCTGTTCGTGCTTCTGGGTGCCGGCGTAATCCTGGGAGTGGGAGATACCGCCGCCTCAATCTCCGGAGGCACTCTGATGCAAGTTGAGGTGGAGCCTCAGTACCTAGGGCGGGTTGCCGGCGCCTACCAGTCGATGTGTCGCGGCGCCTTTTTGGTGAGTTCACTCATTGCCGGCGGTGTCTTGTCCCTGGTCGGAGCCCGACTGTTGCTCGCCGTCGCAGGTGCTGTTGTTGCCCTTGGTGCTTTACTCCACATTCTGGCTCAACGCCGCGCACCCGGACTTAACGTCTCACAGTAACTGCGCCAGCAACAGCAGGAGACCTCCCCTCCAAAGGCACGAGGCCCTCAGCTCACGCTGAGGGCCTCCTTGACTTCCTTGGCGCCTTGGCGCCAGTAGATCTCAACATCGGTATCATCGCTCCCCGATTGTGCGGGTCCACATATTCCCCCGCTCGTAAGCGTCAAAAAGTCCCCACCGTGACGGTGAGGACTGCCTGATGGTACGCTATGATTTGGCAAGTCGGCAGGTTTGGGGCAGCGATTCCGACCAGGGGAGCAGTCGATCCAGGGCCGAACCTCTGGGCTCCGCCAGTT
>DASXVX010000045.1:0-51095 GCA_036504075.1 Symbiobacteriaceae bacterium
CCTACGACCTCGCCTGGGCCGGTCCGACCCCGGCCGAACTCGCCGCCCTCGCCCTGGACGGGACGGTAAAGCTCGAGTTCGCCCCCGGCCCGCTGGGCAGCCTGCGGGCCACGCCCGACTTCAAGGTCTCCTGGTTCCTGGTGCCCGCCGACTGGGATGCCGTGAAGAAGCCCGGCGGCGTCGTGAATCTGCAGCAGGCAACCAGCCTGCCCGGGACCCTGACCGGGTCCGCACCCGTTTCGCTGAAGCTGGACAGCCTCCCCCCAGACGGCGGGCTGCTCATCGGCGTGATCGACGCCGAGGGTCTGGCCCGCATGGGCAACCTGCCCGAGGCGATCGCCGCGCGGGCGCTGCTGGGCGCCGCTTATGACCCCAAGAAAGCCTTCACCCCGCCTAACGTCACCGAAATGGTCACCCGCCCGGACGGCACCAGCGGGCTGACCAACAACTTCCTGACCATCCCATTCAAGGCGCCGGTCGATCTGGCCGTGGCGAATCTTTCCGCCCCGGCCGCGGTCGCTTGCCCCGACAACCGGCCGCCGTTCCCCGTCACCTGGGTCATCCGCAACCGCTCCACCCGGACGGTATCAGGTATCCCCTATGAGATCCGGGTGACCGACGGGCTGGGCACCCGGCCGTTCGCCCGCACCGGCACCTTCCCGCCCGGCGATACGCCGGGGAGCATGAACGTCCCCCTGCGCACCTGCGGCGGGGTCTACACCGTTACCGTGCGGGTCAACCTGCCGGAGCCGGGCGCCGTAAAGGAGACCGATTACGGGAACAACTCGGCGTCGGCGACCACCGCGGTGGATGAGGCGGCCGTTGTCGATGCGGCCAGCCCGGCCGGCGGCAGGGACGACGTCATCATCGTGCCGGACGACTGCCAGGCCAACCCGGACGCCACCAGCCGGCAGCCCTGCCTCAACTATCCGCATTTGATCATTCCTTGATCGGAGGTGAGATGGGCTCTGCTCCAGCAGTCTCTGTCATGGCAATTTGTAATGGTTGCCGGCGACCGGCTCGGTGTGACGGCCTTGACATGGATGCACAAGAGGCGCCAAAACCCTACGAAGGGTGGCGCCTCTTGCGTCGTATAAGTGACAACATGGAGGCTTGTTGCCTGGTCAATCACCGTTCGAGTGACTAACTGGGTCCAACTGCGAGTTGGTGTCGGAGGTGGAGAACCGTAGTGTTGGACGTCTGTGATGATATCAGGCCAGTCGCAAACAGCCTTGCGGCTGAAGGAAACACCGTCAGGGTATACCAGAACTGGCCTGGACTGATCGTGCATCTCTACCAAAGTCCTGCCGACCTGAAAAAGATCGCCAGGGAGTTGAAAGTACCTGACCATGACGATCAACTGGTCTGGTCAACAGCAGCCACGGGGAGACCGGCACGCCAACTGTGCTTTTTTGTCGAAGAACCCAACTTTCCGCTGCAGGCAGGATTTGGCGGACGGCTGGAGAAATTTCAAACGGAAGTTCACATTTGTACGCCGGCTTGAACATATGTTCACACCAGAGCGAGGTGAGGCCCGATGGCCGACGACCAGCGCATGCTTCTGCTCAGCCAGGTCGCCCAGTTGTACTACGAGCAGAGCGCAACCCAGGAGGCCATTGCCGCCACGCTCAACATCTCCCGGCCGACCGTCTCCCGGCTCCTGAAGGAGGCTCGGGAGGAGGGCGTGGTGCAAATCGTCATCAATACGCCGTTCCGGTTCGCCGCCGACGTCGAGGCCGAACTCATGCACGTGTTTCCGAATCTCCGGCGTGCGCAGGTAATTCGAACTTCGGATGCGAATACGGTGCTCCGGATGGCAGCGGCGTACATCGCCCGGACCGTGAAAGACGGGGACGTGATCGGCGTCTCCTGGGGCAACACCCTGGAGCAGTTGACCCGCCACCTCCCGGCCAAGCCGCTGGCGGGCGCCACGGTGGTGCAGCTGAACGGCGGCGTGGCGCACGGTGCGGACACCAACGCCACGGAGATTGTCACCCGGTTCGGGCGGGCGTTCGGGGCGGACCCGTATTACCTGCAGGTACCCACCGTGGTGGACAGCCCGGCGGTAAAGCAGGCGCTGTTGCAGAACCGGGAGACGGCCCGGGTGTTGGAACTGGGGCAGCGGGCCAACGTGGCGGTCTACGGCATCGGCTATCCGGCCGGCGATTCGGTGCTGGTGCGGGCGGGGTACTTCACGCCCGACCACGTGGCCGAACTGCGGCGGCGGGGAGCGGTGGGCGACATTTGCTCCCGGCATTTCACGGCCCTGGGGGCCGTCTGCGACGAGGAACTTTACGCCCGGACCATCGGCCTGCCGCTGGAAGGGCTCCGGCACATCGAGCACGCCATCGCCGTCGTGGTGGGCGTGCACAAGGCGGCCGGCGTCCTGGGTGCGCTCCGGGGCGGACTCCTGAATGAACTGTTGGTCGATGAAGCCACGGCGCGGGAAGCACTGCGCCTGCACAAAGGTGGCGAAACCGCCGATGACTGAAGAGGAAGTCGTCCAGCTAATCGCCCGCGAGGTGGTGGCCCGAATTCGGGAGGCCCGCGTCCCGGAGGGCCGCGCCCCGGACCCCCGCGACCCCGACCCCCGGAAGATGGTGCCGGTCAATATCAGTGCGCGGCATTTGCACCTGAGTCCGGCCCACGTGGAGGCGCTCTTCGGGCCAGCCGGATTGACCGTGCTGCGCCCGCTCATGCAGCCGGGCCAGTTCGCCGCCAACGAAACGGCGGCCGTAATCGGACCGAAGGGCGCGTTCCCAAAAGTGCGGGTACTAGGGCCGGCCCGGGGCGACACCCAACTGGAGCTATCGCTCACCGACGCCCGAACCCTGGGGCTGGACGTGCCTGTCCGGCTCAGCGGCAACGTCGCCGGGACGCCGGGCATCACCCTGGAAACGGCCCGGGGGCGGGTGACCGTCCCGCAGGGGGTCATCGTGGCGGCCCGGCACATTCACCTGGACCCGGCGACTGCCGCCCGGTTCGGGATGCAGCAGGGGCAGCAGGTGCAGGTGCGGACGACCGGCGTCCGGCCGCTCATTTTCGATGGCGTGGTGGTCCGGGTCAGCGAGCGGTTCGTACCGGAGTTCCACGTGGACACCGACGAGGGCAACGCCGCCGCCGTGCGGGACGGCGACCTGATGGAAATTCTGGCGTAAAGGCTTTGCGGGGGCGTGCGGCAGGGCCGGCGCTCCGGCGGGCGGGGTTGGTTCGCTTTCAGTAAACCTTCGCAGGGGGGAATTTGAATGGGTATGGAGGCTCTGGGCATGGTTGAGACCCGCGGCCTGGTCTCGATGATCGAGGCGGCCGACGCGATGGTCAAGGCCGCCAACGTGCGGTTGGTGGGGTACGAAAAGATCGGGTCCGGCTATGTCACCGCCATCGTGCGGGGCGACGTTGCCGCCGTGAAGTCGGCGGTTGACGCCGGTGCGGCTGCGGCCGCCAAGGTCGGCGAAGTGATCTCCGTGCACGTGATCCCGCGCCCGCATTCGGATCTGGACGTCACACTTCCGATCGCACTCAAAGACTAAGCTCTTACCGGCGGGTGGGCGGGGAGGCCCGGTCCGGCTCGCCGGCAACTCCGAAAAGGCGGTGAGTTCCTTGATCCTGGCCCGTGTTATCGGCACGGTGGTTGCCACACGCAAGGATGAGAAGTTGTCGGGGTTTAAGCTGCAAATTGTACAGCCGGTTGCCCTGGCCGACATGAGCCCGGATGGTAAGCCGCTGGTCGCAGTAGATGCCGTGGGGGCGGGCGAGGGGGAGATCGTCATGGTCTGCTCTGGGTCGAGCGCCCGGCAGACGTCTCGGACCAAAGACACGCCGACGGATGCGGTCATCATGGCGATTGTGGACTCTTTGGATGTGGATGGTCGTCGGACGTTCACCAAAAGTTAGCCTCTTTCGGTAGAACCGTCCGCATTTTGGTGGACACGCTCCGATTGGGGGCCGGGCATTCGCGGCGGGGCGCTCCATGACGGACACGCTCCGATTGGGGGCCAGGCATTCGCGGTGGGGCGCTTACCTTTGTCATGATTCTCGCCGCCCGTGGCTCTCTCGCTCACTGGTAGGCGAAGTATGTCGTCGTCGCTCCTTTCGCGCACGTGCTGCTGCGAATCTTGAACTGACGCCCCGATGCTCATAAAACCCCCAATCGGAGCGTTCGGCATTCCGCGTTAGGCGGCACCGGGTCGGCGTCAGGGCTCTTTGGGCCGGCCGTCGGGCGGTTCGGCCGAGCAGGCCCTTCCTTTTAGCGCTGGGAATCCGGCCGTGAGGTGATTGCATGCTTGCCAAAGAACAGATCGCTGCGCTGGTCGATGAGGTCATGCAGAAGCTGGCGGCCCAGGGGGCTGCGGACCCTGGCGCCCATGCGGGTGCTCGGGAGGCGGCTCGGGCGGTGGCCGAAGGCGCTGTGTACGTCAACCCGTCGGGGATCTATGCTGCCATCGATCAGGCGGCTGCGGCCGCACGGGCGGCGTTTCTTCAGCTTCAGGCGCTGCCGTTGACGCAGCGCAAGGCGATCATCGAGGCGATGCGGGCTGCCGCCCGTGCTCATGCCCGCCCGCTGGCGGAGCACGCCGTGCGGGAGACCGGGCTGGGGCGGGTGGACGACAAGGTTTCGAAGAACCTGTTTGCCGCCAACAAGACGCCGGGCGTGGCGGATATCATCACCACTGCCTGGTCTGGCGACGATGGGCTGACCATCGTGGAGCGGGCGCCGTTCGGCGTCATCGGGGCGATTACGCCCACGACCAACCCGGCCGCGACCGTCATCAACAACGCCATCAGCCTGGTCGCCGGCGGCAATGGTGTGGTCTTCAACTTCCATCCCGCGGCCAAAGGCGTTTCGGCCGCGGCCGTGGAGGTTCTGAACCGGGCCATTTCAGAGGCCGGCGGCCCTGATTCGCTGCTCACTTGTGTGGCCGAGCCGACCATCGAGTCGGCCCAGGCGCTCATGAAGCATAACGCCGTTGATGCGCTTTTGGTGACCGGGGGCGGGCCGGTTGTCAAGCTGGCCATGACTTCCGGCAAAAAGACCTGGGCGGCCGGTCCCGGCAACCCGCCGACGCTGGTGGATGAGACGGCCGACCTCGCGAAGGCGGCGAAACAGATCGTCGATGGGGCTTCCTTCGACAACACCGTGCTCTGCACCGCCGAAAAGGAATGCCTGGTGGTCTCCGCCGTGGCGGATAAGCTCAAGGAGCTCATGGTTGCGAACGGCGCCTACGAGGTGAAGTGGGCCGAGACCGACCGGCTCATGCGGCTGCTCTATCCCACTGGCGATCTTTCCGGGCACGGGATCAACCGCAAGTACATCGGCAAGGACGCCACCCTGATTCTCAAGGACGCGGGGATTTCCGCCCCGGCTGGGACCCGGCTGGCGATTTGCGAGGTGCCGTTTGACCATCCGTTCGTCCAGAACGAGATGATGATGCCGGTCCTGCCCATCGTCCGGGTGCCGGACGTGAATACCGGCATCGAACTGGCGATCAAAGCCGAGAAGGGAAATCACCACACCGGCTCCATTCACTCCAACGACATTCGGAACATGTCGCGGATGGCCAGGGAGTCCAACCTGTCCATCTTCGTGAAGAACGGGCCGCACTACGCCGGCCTGGGCATCGGCGGAGAGGGGTTCTGCTCGCTCTCCATCGCCGGTACCAGCGGCGACGGCATCACTTCGGCCCGGACCTTTACCCGGGAGCACCGCTGCGTGCTGGTCGGCGCTTTCCGGATTATCTGACCCGCTGCTGACCGGGGGTGGACCGCATGACGGAATCCCGCATCGCCATCGGCATCGTCGAAGCCGACAGCATCGCCTACGGCATCAAGGCCGCGGACGCCATGCTGAAGATGGCGGCGGTGGAGCTTTTGGACACCTTCGCCACCAGCCCCGGCAAGTACCTGACGCTGGTGGCGGGCGACGTGGCTTCCGTGGCCGCCGCGGTGGAGGCGGGGGCTGCGGAGGCGGCGGATTCGCTGCTCGGGCAGCTTGTAATCGCACACCTGCATCCGCAGGTGCTGCCGGCCATGAAGGGGAATATTCCGCCTGTGGAAGTAAAGGCGATCGGCGTCGTGGAGACGTCGACCGTGGCCGGCGTGATCCGAGCGGCCGATGCGGCCGTGAAGTGCGCCGTGGTTGATCTGATTGAGCTGCGGATGGCCCGGGGCCTGGGCGGCAAGGGCTACGTCACCTTTACCGGCGACGTGGGCTCCGTTCAGGCCGGCGTGGAGGCCGCGGCGGCCGCCGCTGAGGCGGACGGGGCACTGCTGGCGACCACCGTGATCCCGGCCCCGCATGAAGATTTGAAACCCGCTCTGAGGAGGAACCGTTAAGATGGCTCTACAGGCGCTTGGCATGATTGAAACCCGTGGCTTTGTCGGTTCGGTCGAGGCGGCTGACGCCATGGCCAAGGCGGCGAACGTTCAGATCATCGGTCAGGTCCAGATCGGCGCCGCGTACATTACGGTCATGTGCCGGGGCGACGTGGGCGCTGTCAAGGCCGCCGTAGACGCCGGCACTGCCGCCGCCGAGCGGGTGGGCCAGCTGGTCTCCGCACACGTGATTCCGCGGCCGCACGACGAAGTCGAGAAGATCCTGCCGAAGGCCAAGGTCCCGGCGGCCAAGGCGGCTGACTAGGAGTTGATCCCTCATGCGCATCGCCATTGCCGGCGATCACGGCGGCTATGAAATGAAAGAAGACCTGAAAGTCTACCTGAAAGAACTGGGGCACAGCGTCGTGGACCTGGGGCCGGCGGATACGCAGCCCGTGGATTACCCGGATTTTGCCGTCCAGGTCGGCGTGGCCGTGGCAGCCGGTCTGGTGGACCGCGGCATCATGGTCGACGGGGCCGGTATCGGCTCTTGCATGGTGGCCAACAAGGTGCCCGGCTGCCGCGCCGCCATGTGCTATGACCTGTCGACCGCCAATAACGCCCGGGAGCACAACGATGCCAACGTGCTCACCCTGGGCGGCGGGCTGGTCGGCAAGAGCCTGGCCCGGCAAATCGCCAAGACCTTCATTGACACGCCTTTTGCCGGCGGACGCCATTCCCGGCGGGTGGACAAAATTAAAGCGATGGACGGGGGTGCCACCCCGTGATGTCCGGCCGTGTGATCGGGGTTTGCGTCTGTACCCGCAAGGATGAGCAACTGGTGGGCAGGAAGCTGCTGGCCGTGCAGCCGATCAAGTCCGACGGCTCGCCGGCCGGCAAGCCGGCCCTGGCCGTGGATCTCGTCGGGGCGGGCGCCGGGGAAGTCGTTCTGCTCACCAAATCCCGCGACGCTTCGCTGGCGGCCGGCGGCGCGCCGGTGGACCTGGCGATCGTCGGCATCGCCGACCACATGACCACGCCCCCGCACCGGGCCATGGATCTCAAAGCTTTGGGCTTCAAGCTCCCGGCGACCGAAGGGGGGCCGTGACCATGCTGCTGGCGCGGGTGAAAGGGCAAATGGTCTGCACCATCAAGCAATCCGGCTTTCAGGGCGAAAAGCTATTGATCGTAGAGCCGCTGGACCCGCTCACCGGCAAGGCGGACGGCACGGAAGTGATCGCCTGCGACCGGGCGGATGCCGGCGTGGGCGATATTGTGTTGCTGCTCCAGGAAGGCGGGTCGGCCCGTCAGGTCATGGGCAAGCCGGACCTGGGCATCGAGGCGCTCGTCGTGGCCTTTATTGATCGGATATACGTTTGAGTGACAAAGCGCCCGGCGCTCGGCGCCGTGCGGGTCACGCAATAGTCGCCAGGAGGCGTTTGGGATATGGATTGGCAGCGCGTGAAGGAGAAAGTTACGGAAGAAGTGCTCAAGCAACTGAAAGCCGACGGGGTTACAGTGGCGCCTGCCACCGCTCCCCCCGGGCCGGCTGCAGCCGCGACGCCGTCCGCCCCGATGGCCCAGCCCCCGGCAGCCTTGACCCCGGCGGCCCAGACCCCGGCAGGGGCGCCGGCAATTCCGGGCCTGGGCGCCACGCTCCCGGCCTGCGACGTGGGCGCCGACTTCAAGACCGAAGTCCTGGTCGTGGTGGCCGGGTCCGCGGTCGATGAGAAAGTGCTCGCGGCCATCCGGGCGATGGCCGCGAACCGAAAGGTAACGGTAATCGGCTCGGCCACCAACAGCGACAGCCTGACGGAAGTCCAGGCCTGCGGCCGGTTCTACTGCGAAGGCAACGAAGAGGTCGCCCGCCGGCTGGTAAAGGCGGCGGACCTGATCGCGGTCCCGTTGATCTCGACCAACACCGCGGCGAAAGTCGGCGGTCTGATCTCCGACTGCTTCCCCGCCAGCGTGCTGGTGCAGTCCGCCCTTGCAGGCAAGAAAGTCGTCGTCGCTAAAGATGGCATCGCCGCGGCTTCCGGGGCTTCCTGGTCCGTCAAGAAGAAAGTCGAGGAAGTGGTGAACGGCCTCCGGACCCTCGGCTTCGCGGTCACCGACCTGGAGGGCGTGAAGGCCGCCGTGGTGGGCAAAGCAGTCGTGGGGGGCAGGGAAGCCGTAGCGGGCAAGGAAGCAGGGGCCGCGCCGCGAACGGGCGGGTACGTGCCGGCCTACCGGCCGGTCGCCGACCCCAGGACCGGGGACTTCGACCGGGAACTGGCCAAAATGATCGACCACACGCTGCTCAAGCCCGAGTCGTCGTCCAGCCAGATCATCAAGCTGTGCCACGAGGCCCGGGAGTACGGCTTCTGCTCGGTGTGCGTCAACCCCGGCTGGGTGCCGCTCTGCGTCAATCTGCTGAAGGGTTCGGGCGTCAAGGTCTGCACGGTCATCGGCTTCCCGCTGGGCGCCACCTCGTCGGTCTCGAAGGCGGCGGAGGCAGCCGACGCCGTCAAGAAAGGCGCCACGGAAGTGGACATGGTCATGAACGTGGGTGCCATGAAGTCCGGCGAGTTCAATACCGTGCTGGACGACATGAAGGCGGTCAAAGCGGGGGCGCAGGGCAAGGCGCTGGTCAAGGTGATTCTCGAGACGGGCCTCCTGACCAACGAGGAGAAAGTGAAGGCCTGCGAGCTGGCCAAAGAGGCCGGCCTGGACTTCGTCAAAACCTCCACCGGCTTCGGCCCTGGCGGAGCCACCGTGGAAGATATTGCGCTCATGCGCAAGACGGTCGGCCCGGCCATGGGCGTCAAGGCGTCCGGCGGCATCCGGGACTGGGATACCGCCATGGCCATGGTCAAGGCGGGCGCGAGCCGTATCGGCGTCAGCGCCAGCGTCAACATCGTCAAGCGGGTCAAGCCGCAACCCGCCGGAAAAGAGAAGTACTAGCGTATATCGTCCCGGTTTCCGGGCACAATGAAAACGACCCGGCGCCGTGAAGCGCCGGGTGGGGCACCGCCGTTGTTTGGTTGCATGCAGGGTAAGGTTTGCTCTCCTACCCCTACAGCTTAGAGGTCAGGAGTTTCAGCAAGAGGGCTAACACAACCAGCCAAAACAGCTGATCATCCAGCTTGCTCATGCGTCCACCTCCTTTCGCTCAACGAGGCGGCCCCAACCGATACATACGGAAAAACCCGCGGCGAAGTTCGCGGGTCTTTCCGCGCTCATTTCTCAAACCACGGTCTGTAACGGTCGCAGGGTTTATGGCGCGAGTGTGGAAAAGGGTGGACGTAGGGCGAAACGAAGGGTTGTGGCGGCGATCAGTACAGCCTGGCTGGCGCTTCTGCTTTACAATACGCTGGTTTTCCTCGCTTATGGATGGGACAAGCTCAAGGCGGTGCGCGGCGGGCGGCGGACGCCCGAGGCGACCCTGCTGTGGATGGCGGCATGCCTGGGCGGGCCGGGCGCCTTGCTCGGAATGCTGGTCTGGCGGCACAAGACGCGCAAGCCCCGCTTTGCGTTTGGCATCCCGCTTCTCACCCTGGTGCAAGCGCTGGGCGCCTGGTGGGGCCGCACGCAAGGCTTCGGGTAGCAAAAGGCCCCGCCGTTCCCGAACCCGGGAAGCGGCGGGGCTGTTGCATTTACGCCTTGACGCCCAGGAAAATCGCCTTGTGGAGCCGGAAGGTCAGCACCGGTTCCGTCCGGACGGCCATGTGCGCCGCCACTGCCGGCGAGGCGCCGGTCAGGTCGGCCCGCAGCCGCTCCACGTCGTCCGCCGGGGTCTGGGAGGCCTGGACCCAGCTATCCAGCTCATGATCCGACGTGAACGTCCGGGTGACCGTAAAGGCCAGCCCGGCCTGCCGGTAGGCGGCCTCCCACTCCGTCACGGTGTGTGCGCGAACGTGAGACGGGTCCCGCCGTTTCTCGAAGTCGTTGACGAAGCGGTCCAGTTCCGGGTCTTCCGGGACGATGTTGTCCACGATCACGCAGCGCCCGCCGGGCTTCAGCACCCGGGCCATCTCCCGCAGGGCTGAATCGAGGTGCGGGAAGTGGTGGGGGGCGATCCGGCACGTCACGATGTCAAACGTGGCAGCGTGGAAGGGCAGCGCATCCACGTCGCAGACCTGGAACTCCAGGTTCGTGAGCCCCCGCTTCGCTGCGCCCGCCCGGGCCTGCTCCACCATGGCCGGCGTCAGGTCAGACGCCACGACCCGAGCGACCTTCGGGGCGAAGGCAAAGGCGGTGTGGCCCGCGCCGGTGGCCACGTCCAGCACCGATTCCGAGCCCGTCACCCCGGCCAGGTCGGGCAACAACTCCAGGTCGTCGCCGAAGGCGTGAACCCGGCTGGTGGCGTAGGCTTCGGCTGTTTTCTGGAATTGGTGCCGGACCCGGTTCTTGGTCTCATCCATGGTTGTTTCCTCCCGTGATGCCGCTTCCTTCCTCAGGTTACTCCCCGAACAAGCGGTTGTGTTATAGAATGTCGATAGCGAGCTATGCGATATTTCGATAGCACCGGGAGGCAGAGTCCAAAGGAGGCAGAGACCATTGGAGATGGAAAGCCTGGAGACGTTTCTGGCGGTAGCGCGGACCCGATCGATTAACAAGGCCGCGGATGCGCTCTTTCTGGCTCAGTCCACCGTGACCCACCGACTGCAGCGTCTGGAAAAGGAGTTGGGCGTGGCCCTGTTCGTCCGGCGGCCGGACGGGGTTGAACTCACGCCTGACGGGCGCCGGCTGATGCCGGTAGCCACGTCGGTGGTGGAGCAACTCCGGGCTTTCGCCGGGCAGAGCGGACAGGCCCGGGCGATTACGCTCCTGTCGGGTCGGGCGTTCATCTCCTACGACCTGCCGGTGATCCTGGGGGCCTACCGGCGGTGCCACCCGGAATTCACCTGCTACGTGAAGTCGGCGCTCCACGAGGAGGCGGTGAACGCCCTCCTGAACGGGGTCGCCGACCTGGCCTTTCTCGGCTCAGAGGTCTACCACCCACAGCTCTGCGCAGTCTCCCTGCCCAGCGACCGGATACTCCTGATCACGGCGCCGGAGCACCTCTGGGCGGCAGGTTTCCCCGGCTTTGACCGGTGGGGCGGCCAGGAGGTGATCGCGTTCGGGAACGGTGCCGTGCCTTTCCGGCGGCGCGTGGACAAGTTCCTGGCCGAGCACGGCGTCTTTCCGAATATCAGCATGGAACTGGATTCGACCCGCGCCGTCCAGCGAATGGTCATGCAAAACCTGGGCGTGGCCATGCTGCCCTGGCGCACCGTCCGCGACGAGGCGGCGGCGGGGCGGCTCGCCGTTCTGGATATCGCCGGCGGGCAGTTCACCCGCCCGACGCTGCTGGTCTACCCCCGGCACCGGGCGGCGGACCAGCAGTTGCAGGACCTGGTCCGCTGGATTGCCGATCACTACCCGCTGGAGTCGTGAAGTGGGTGCGGCGTCGGGCCCGCTCCCGTTCGGGCCGGTTCAGGCATTCAGCGCAGGAGATCCAGGAACCAGGGATTGAAGATCCACCCGATTGTACCCGCCAGAATCACCATGCCGGTGGCGAATGCCATTCGGCGTCCCAAGCGGGGGGCAGCCCGCCACCCAGCGGCACCAGCACCACGGCGCTGGCGATGGAGGTCAGCAGGACGCCGCGCCCGGCGGTTATGGGGCTGATGGCATTCTGGGAGGCCAGGTTTGCCGCTGTTGCCGTCGTGGAAGAGGACGAGACCAGGCCACCGAGAAAGCTGACGGCGTAGAAACCCGAGTTGCCGCCAAACCGCTCGCCGATACCGGCCACGATGGTCAACAGGAGGAACACGAGGCCGAATTCCAGGGCCGCCCGCAACGAGAACGGGGACGTGAGTTTGATCTCCGGGGCCGGCCCGGCGATGCGCCCTTTGCTATAGAGGGCCAGGCTGAAAGTGACGAGCAGCATCAGCAGCACGGGCATGATCCCGGCCTGCAGTGCACTCGGGGCGAAAATGGCGAGAATAAGGCCGTTGCGGAGGAACATGGCGGTCTTCGCCAGCATGATGCCCCGGAACGTGTACTCTTCCAGGGCGGGGTTCTCCCGGGCCTGATTGGCCAGTTCACCCACGGCGGCGGTGGAGTTGACGACGCCGCCGAGGAAGCCGGTGTAGTCCACGCCGCGAGCGCCGTAGAATCGCAGCAGTAAGTAGTTCGTGAAGCCGATGCCGGAGATCATCACGACCATAATCCAGATCCGGCGGGGAACGACCAGTCCCCAGGGGTCTACCCCGACGTTGGGCAGCGTCGGTAAAATCACCAGGGCCAGCAGCAGCAGGGTGATGCCGGCGTGCACTTCTTCTTTCGAGAGGTGATGGGTGAAAAGCACCATCTCTTCTTTCCAGGCCAGCAAAAGCAGCATGATGATGGTGGCGGCTACCGGTGTGAAGACGTTGCCCATCCCGACCAGGATGCCGTTCATGGCCGTAACGAACAGCGCGGCCGATGTGGTCATCTCCAGGTTGCGGTTCTTGTGGAGAGCGCCGAGATTCAGCACGATGATGACGACCGCCACAAAGCCCAGGGTGATCATGGCGAACTGCGACGAAGGGGAAATCAGGGTAGACATGGCCCCGGCGAGAGCGGTCAGGGAGAAAGTCCGCAGCCCTGCCTCCTTGCCGGACCGTTCGCGCTCCAGCCCGATCAAGAGTCCCAGGCCGGTGGCGAGAGCGATCGCCGCCAGCGGTTCAGACGTCAGAGTCACTGCGCTCTCCTCCCAAGTCATCAGCCTATTGCTTATAGGCTGATGTATTCGCTGCGAGGTTGCTCTTATCCTATGGCGTGCGGGCGGGGTTCAGGCGCAGAAAAGAGTCCAGCCGCCGTTGGCCGGCGGCTGGACCTGTGAGCGCTTAGTCTTCCTGTTCCTGGTGGGAACCGTCTTGCTGACCGTTCCCGTCGGGCTGCGCCTGATGCTCCTGTTGCTTCTGATGCTCCTCTTGCTTCTGATGTTCCTGTTGCTTCTGGTGCTCCGGTTGCTTCTGGTGCTCCGGTTGCACCGGGGCGGAGTCAGGCCCTGCAGGGGCTGCGGCGGTTCCCTGGCTGGACTTGGTCTGGCGCTTTTCGGACTCGGGGCTGTTCTTGTCATTCCCCGTGTCCTCTGCCTTGACCGAGGTAACAACATTCCCAACGCCGGCGACTTCAACGGTCGCCCCAACCTGCAACTTGGCCGGGTCAACTCCGGCAGGCAGCGGGAAAGTGAGCTCAGTGCCGTCTGCGGAGAGGACCGTGAAGCTACCGGGCTTGCCGTCGGCCGCGGGCACCACCGCCGTGACGACCCCCTTGGCCTCCAGTTCCGGGAGTTCCACCTTCAGGGCGACAGACTTGCCTGCTTGCAGTTCCATCTGGAGATGGGTTCCGGCGGTGAGCTCGGCAACAGCAACGGTCAACCCCTGGTTGGCCCGGAATTGGGTATCGGGGGCAAAAGTCAGGCTGCTGGTTTTTCCCGTCTCCTTCTGGATGACCACGACAAAGCCGGTGGGGTTGAGACCGTCGCAGGGAGCGGATACGCCGGCGGTCGGGGCGGGAGCCGAAGGGTCGGGAGCCGGAGCGGGGGCTGAAGGGTCGGGAGCCGGAGCCGGGGCGGGAGCCGGTGCCGGGCAGACCGGCGTAACCGAAACGACGGTGCCCTCGATGTGCGTTACCGGCGAAGCACTCTGGGATTGGCTCTGCAGCCCTTCCGCGGCCATCGCCGGTACACTGGCCGACAGAAGCACTAAACTCAATAGGGTCACGGATACAGCCATGCGCATAGTAGACATACCTCCAGAGACTTAATAGTCGGGGCAGACCAACCGGCGGGCTTTATATCCCCCGTTTGGTGCGTATTTGACCCGACTGTCAACGCCCTCCCCCTGGGCGCTGGACCCACAGTTTTCCACCCTTGCTCGCCTTTGCAAACTTACTCGATGTAAAAGTGGAACTAGACATTAGCATAAATCAAAGACGTTTTCGGGTAAATGGGACAAGGGACTCATTTCAGTGAGCCCGGTCCTGCCCGGCCGGGGGGAAGGCGGTGGGGGAGGCGGCCCAGCCTGTCCCGTCTGCCGCGGCCATGGTATCATGAAGAGGCAGCGGAGGTGCCAGCCATGTCTCTTTACAATACCGAGGCCATTATCATCCGAGTCCGGGACTTCGACGAAGCGGACAAAATCGCCGTGCTGCTGACCCGCGAGGACGGCAAGGTGCAGGTAATCGCCAAGGGCGCCCGGCGCCCCCGGAACCGGTATACGGCGGCGACTCAGCTATTCACCCACGTGAAAGCATCGTTGTTCCATGGCCGGAACCTGGACACTCTGAGCCAGATCGAAATTGAAGAGTCGTTTCGCAATCTGCGGGAAGACCTGGTCCGTATGGCCTACGGCAGCTATGTCTGCGAGCTCATGGACGAACTGGTCAAGGAGAAAATGAAGTCGGAGACGACGTTTCTGCTGCTCCTGACCACCTTGCACCTTCTGAACGCAGTGGAGTTCGCGCCGGAACCCATATTGCTGGCTTTCGAACTGAAACTGCTGGCGATTCTGGGCTTTCGGCCCAGCCTGGAGCAGTGCGTGAACTGCGGTGGGATTCCCGGAACCGAAGGCCCGGTCCGGTTCTCGCCGGCCCTGGGCGGGGTGCTTTGCCCTACCTGCCACAGTGAAGGCGAGGCGGTGCACCGGCTCGCACGGGGGACGCTGGAGACCATGAAGCGGCTCCTCGATGGCGACCTGAGCCGGGCGCACATGCTGCGCATCAGCCGGGACATGTCGGCTGAGATGGACCGGGCGCTCACGGATTACATCGGCCAGCACACGGAGCGCCGGTTGAAGTCCAAAGAGTTTCTGGATTCGGTCCGGGGTTAACGGTTTAAGCGACGGAAGTCCGGTCCATAATTCCTCCCGGAGGGATTGTGGATGTTCAGTTTTGGCGGCCTTGTCCGGTTGACGGAGGTCGGCGCCCGTGATGGGCTGATTAGCGGCGAGTTGGGCCGGTACCGCTGGGAGGCGCGCCTCACCCGGGGGCCGGTTTCCTATGGACTCGACCCCGGCACGCTATACAAAGGAGCCGGGCGCATCGCCCGGCTCGTGCTGTATGAACGAATCGAAGGCACCGGTTGCAGCCGGAAAGTCGCGGCCTTCGACCGGGGCTGGATTTTTGGCCGCAAGTCGCATCTTGAGGTAGTGCGGCGGGTGGTCGCGTATTTGGCAGACCGTTGAGTTGCATCGTGGCTTTCTCGGGTTGAGGCCACGCGCCGTCCGGGGGCCGTCATCAGCCGGGGCGCCTTATCTTTGTCATGATTCTCGCCCCGGTGGGCTTCTTCGCTCACAGGTAGGCGAAGTATGTCGGCGCCGCTCGTTCGCGCCACCGTGGCTGCGAATCTTTCATACAGTCGCCTCCCGGCGTTTGCCAGGCAAACGCCTGCCGGCCACTCCGGCGGCCAACCGGGAGTTGGCCGCGAACTGTGCGCCCCAACGCTTCTGAAACCCCCGGCCGGTGCGTGTTCCTTGGCGCCACGATGCATGGGGCCTTCCGGCCTGCTCCCCGCCGCTTGTCGGTGCTCCAGCTTTGTGGGCGCGGGGAGGGGGAGAGGGACATGAAAACCGGCCTGGCCCCGCTTTTGCGTGGCCGGCCGGTTTCGTCTATCTTGCGACTAGGGCAGCGGGGCGATGGTCACCGTTCGGGTCGCCTGGTCCCACTTTACGTCCATGCGGTAGTTCTCGGCCACGAACCGGGCCGGGACCAGCGTCCGACCGCCGATGATCTGGGCCGGGACGTCCAGCGACTTCAGGGCGCTGCCGTCTTTGGTCGGGACCGGATTGCCGATTTGCAGGCGCAGGGTGCTGCCGTCTCTCTTTGCAACCACCGTCTGGGTGGCCGCTTCCCAGGTGATTTCGGCGCCCAGGGCCTCCAGAATTGCCCGAGCCGGAACCAGGACCCGCCCGTTCAGCAACACCGGGGGCTGGTCGAAATCCAGGTAGCGGCCGTTCAGGTTGACCCGAATGGCCGATGCGTCAAATGTGTAGCTGCGCTGGTAGCCGAGTGTGCCCTTCTGGTCGTATGCCTTGACGGTAACTGTGTGCTCGCCCTGCAGGCTGCTCCGGTCGATGTCGGCCTCCCAGGGCAGCCGGGTGGACTGAGCCGCTAACTCCTGGTCTACGTAGTACTCGACCCGGCTGACGCCGCCGCCCAGGTTTACGTAGGCGGCCACGTGGTTCGGCCCGACCAGGCTGGCCTTTTCGGCCGGGCGCCAGAGCTTCGGCGCCGTGGCCGTCGGGCTGCCCAGGTACCAGGCGCCGGCCGTGGCCTGGCGGTAGGCCTGCGTCATGGCAGGCTTTCCCGACAGCACGTAATGGCTGGAGGTGGGAACCCCCGGGTTACTCATCACGTCTACATTGAAGTAGGAGACTGCTTTGAGCCGGGGGTAGAGCAGCGGCGCATAGCCATAGAAGCGCTCCAGCGCCCCGACCGCCCACGGGATCTCTTCTTTGTAGGTCTTGCGGGTGGCCCAGCCGAAGCCGGTCTCCGATATCATGATCGGCTTCCGGGCAGCGTAACGTCCGTAGATGGCCTTCACTTTGTCCAGGGGATTCGACCGCATCCCCTGGTAGAAGATGTCGGCGTCCAGCTGCCGGGTGCCGGGGTCGCCCAGGAAGTAGGACTCGTGGTACAGGTTGATGCCGACCCAGTCGACCCATTCGTCGCCCGGGAAGTAGTCGTCCATGGGGCCGTCGCCCACGTAGTTCGGGCTCCAGACCATGGCCACGTTCGGGGCTTCCTGCCGCATAATCCGGGCGATCAGGGCGAACTTCGCCCGGAACTTCGCCGGATCGCCGTACCAGGCGACCCAGGAGCCGTTCATTTCGCCGCCGAAGCGGAGGTAGACCGGCAGGCCGTACGCCTGCAACTGCTGGGCGAAGTTCCGGACGTAGCTGTTGTCCTGGACCGCATCCAGTCCTTCGCTGGGGTTCCAGGCCACCTGCAGCGCGGCGCCCGCCGCCTTGGCCGCCCGTGTGGTCGTTACGATCGGGTAACTGCCCCATTCGGCGTAGTCCAGGACCAGGGCGTACGGCTTGCCGTAGACCGCCGGCACCCGGCTCAAGTCGCCCGCCACAGCCGGGTCCTTGTCGATGGTGGCGCCCAGCAGGGTGCCGAAAGCCGGCTCATTTTTGGCGAGCACCCCGTGCGGCTCGTCCGCCGTCGGGCGGGCCACGAACAGCTGAATTTCGGGTCGAATCTGCTCGGCCCGGCGCTGATCGCCCAGCACCCATTCCTGCCGGTCCGGGAACTGGCCCCAGCAGTAGAACTCGTCGGCAAACGCTGCCACGGCCTCCAGGTACAGCCCCTGCTTGTCCAGGGCCCGCCCCAGCTTCTGGGCATAGTTGCCGCAGGCATCGTAGTTGTGCGTCTTCAGCAACGTCACCAGCGTGGACCAGGCGGACACGGTCCCGGTAACATCGCCGCCGGCTTCCGCCGCCTGGGCGGTCTCGATCAGGCTCCATTCCCGGGACGTGACTGCGGGCTCGGCCGCACCGGCAGGAGCCACGGCACATAAGATCAACAAAACAACGAAGAGTGTCTGGATTTTGCGCACGATTGACTCCCCCTTTTCCTGTGCAACCACTTTCAGCATGGCCTAAAGTAAATCCTTCACGCTGCCGCTCCAGGGGCGAAAAGGGGCGGGGGAGCAGGGGAAAGCAGGAGCCGGTGGGATGGAGACCGAACTGCCGCAATAGAAGGAAGTGAGCAGACATGGCTGAACGAAGTTACCCGCGCGACTTTACCGGGCTGCTGCCCGAGGAGTCGACCCGCTGGGTCAGCCAGGGGCTGATCAGCGACGAACAGCGAGCTTCGATCCTCAAGTTGTACCCGGAGCCGGCAGGGGCCGGACGGGACCGGACCGTTTTGATTTTCAGCATTCTCGGCAGCCTGTTGCTGGCCGCCGGTGTCATTCTGTTCTTTGCTGCCAACTGGCCCATCATCTCGGCAGAGGTAAAAGTCGGGTCCATTCTGACGGCGATCGTCGGCACCTACGCGACCGGATACTACCTGACTTACAAGCGGGACGACTACCCCCGCCTGGGCCAGGCGATCATCTTCCTCGGGGGGCTGTTTTACGGGGCGGGCATCTGGCTCATCGCCCAGATTTTCCACCTGGACAGCCACTTCCCGAACGGATTCCTGCTCTGGGGCGCCGGGATTCTGCCGGTGGCCTGGGCGACGGCCTCCAACCCGCTGCTCTACCTGGGGACCGTGCTGCTCACCATCTGGACGGTCTCGGAGCAGACGGGCTTCAACACGTTCAACTACTTCTACCCCTTGCTGCTCCTGGGCGGCCTTATGCCCCTTGCCCGGCGGCTCAAGGCCTGGCCGGCCGAAGCCGCAGTGTTGGCGGGGCTCTTCCTCTGGTTCGTCATCAACGTGCCGTCCCGCGGGCAGACGCCGCCCGAGTTCAACATGATGCTGGTGATCGGACGGCTGCTGCTGCTGTACGGCGTGGCCGTCTTTACCGGCGGGCTGGCCGGCATCGGCGACGTGCGGGCGTATCTCGCCATCGGCAGCGTGGGCGCTTTGGGCGGAGCGTATATGCTCACGTTCAGTACGCCGACCTATATGGGCTCCCCGGCCACGCCGCTGCCGTTCGTGCTCAACGGCTCCCCGTACCTGATGATCGGCACGGCCGTCATCCTCGCCGGTGTGGTGGCGGGCGGCTTCCTCGCCTGGCGGCGGCAGGGTGAAGGGCAGCAGAAGTTGCTGCTGGGCGCCTTGGGACTCCTGACCGTGGCGGCGCTGGCGGCCAACTTCCCGACGGAAGTCGTCCGCATGATTTCCTTCAACCTGCTGCTCTTCTTCGGCACCGTGGGGCTGATCGCCCTGGGCGTTGGCCGGCGCAGCGCCTGGATTGTCAACCTGGGGCTGGTCATCTTCATCATCCACGTGCTGACCCGCTACTTCGACTTCTTCTTCAGCGCCATGAGCCGGTCGGGCTTCTTCATGGTGGGCGGCATTCTCCTGCTGGGCGGCGGCTGGCTCCTGGAGCGGAACCGCCGGCGCTGGATGCAGCAGATGGGGGGTGACGGCAATGTCCGCTAAGAAGTTCTGGCTGGCGGTCGCCGTTCAGATTCTCATCCTCTTCGGATTGATCGGGGTGCACAGCTACACCCTGGTCACCGGTAGCCCCGTGCTGCTGAAGACGGCCCCCGTCGATCCCTGGGACCCGTTCCGCGGCGATTACGTTTCGCTCAACTACGACATCAGCCGGCTGCATCCGGACGCCCTGCCCATGACCGGCCTGCCGTATCAGTCCGGCCAGGAGGTCTGGGTGACCCTGAAGGCCGGCAATCCGTACTGGACGGCGGCGGCCGTCTCGGACCGGCGTCCGGCGGTCACCGGCGGCGGCATTGCGCTCAAGGGCACGGTGCAGTGGTACTCGGAGCAGTACACGGCACCGCCTGGCGGCCCGTCACCGGTCCGTCCGGCCGAGTTGATGATTCGCTATGGCATCGAGCAGTTCTACGTGCCGGAAGGCGAAGGGCAGAAAATCCAGGATCAGCGGCCCGACATTTCGGTCGAGGCGATGGTCGACCGCTTCGGCCGGGCAGCCCTGCACAAGGTTTTCATCAGCGGCAAAGAGATTCAGTGGCATTAGCACAAAACGTCCCGGGGAGTGCTCTCCCCGGGACGTTTTGTTTAGCGGCTGCGGATCGTCGGGGGCTCGCCCGGCGCCGGCGGCACTTGCTTCTGGCTGACCAGCGGGGCCGGGAGCGCCGGCTGAGGTTCGTCCAGCTCTTTACCGCTGTGGTAGAGCCACCGGCCGTCCACCTGGACGAAGTCGGAGAGCTCCGTGAACGTGCCGGCCTGCCCGGCGGCCCGGAAGAGCGCCGTGAACAGCACCCGGGCGACGCCGTTCTCGTCTGGCGGGCTTACCTGTTGCACGGTCAACTGGGTGAAATCTACCTGCTTGCAGTACCCCAGGGTGTCAGACATGAACTTGGCGGGGTCGATGCCGTTAACGGCTTCGTTCTCGGGATGGGTGGTCCGGTAGAGGTGCCGCACGTCGCCGGTGACAAAAGCGCTGTACCGGGACCGCATGAGCGTTTCGGGCGTCTCCGGCCAGACGATGCCGGACAGCGCCGGGCCGCAGCACTTCTTGAACTTCAGTTCACTGCCGCAGGGGCAGGGGTCGTTCCGATTGACTTCTCGCAGTCCACTCCCACCTTTCTGCCGCATTATTATGCCCGTGAAGCTGGGGTCGGGCAGGAAGTTTTCTTCGCTTCCCGAATTTCCTCCGGAACACCAGCCGAGGGGAGATTCTGCCATGTGGACAAACCGGACGAAAGCGCAAATCGACGCAGGCAAGACGGTATACGGTCCGTTCATCCGATTTCCCGGTCCGCTCGCAATTGAACAGGCGGCGCTGGCCGGCTTCGATTTCGTGCTGATCGACGGCGAGCATAGCAGCCTGACGTTGGCACAGGTGGAGACGATGATCTACGCGGCCTACGCCGCCGGTATCACGCCGCTGGTGCGGTGGCCGGAAGCGAGCCGGCAAGCCTTCCAGCGCCTGCTGGACATGGGCGTCCAGGGGATTATGGTGCCGCACGTGGACACCGAGGCGGAGGCCCGCACGATCGGCCGGGCGGCCCGCTTCGCCCCGGCGGGCGAGCGGGGCATGGCGGGTCCGGTGCTGGGTAACGGCTGGGGTGCGTTGTCGCCGGCGGAGACGGCGGCGTATTTCGACCGGCAGGTCCTGACCCTGGCCCAGATCGAAAGCCTGGAGGCCCTGGAGATTCTGGACCAGATCGCTGCGCAGCCGGGCATCGACATTCTGTTCGTGGGCCCGCTGGACCTGTCGCAGGCCATGGGTATTCCGGGCGAGGTGACGCATCCGCGCCTGCTGGCGGCGATCGATCAGGTAATTGCGGCGGCGGCGCGGGCGGGCAAGCAGACCGGCATCTATGTCGGGACGCCGGAGGCGGGGCAGTACTGGAAGGAGCGGGGCGTCCGCTTCATCGCCACCGGGCTGGACACGGTGCTGCTGAAGCAGGCGTTCACGAGCCTGCGGGCAGCGCTGGGGTAAGGGCCGCCAGGTTCCATGCCAGCCCTGCCGGCACTCTCCGAGGAGGTGGGTCTCCTGACCCTGACCATCCGCCCCTGGACCCCGACCGATCTCCCCGACCTGGCCGAATTCGCCGCCGCCGACAAGTCGCAGGTAAACCTCGACGAACTCGCCCAAATGGAAGCCGCACGCTCCCCGGAGTTCCCGTTCCTGTGCCTGGTGGCCGAACAGGACGGCAAGGCGGTGGGCTGGGCATTTGGCGGGCGCCGGCCCTGGACCGACAAAGGCGACCTCAACTGCAGCGTGCTGGTGGCCCCGGCCTGCCGCCAACAAGGCATTGGCACCGCCCTGTACGATGCCCTGACCCCGTTCTTCCGGGAGCATCAGCCCCGCCACTTGCGGGCCAACGGCGACGACCACCAGCCCGCAGCCCTGGCCTGGGCCGAGCGCCGGGGATTCAAGCCAATCCACCACATCGTCTCCATGGCGACCGACCTGGCCGCCTTCGACCCCGCCGCCTACGCCGAGGCCGTCGCCCGGGTGGAAGCGGGGGGCATCAGGTTCGTGCAGTTCGGGCAGGTCCGCACGCCCGAGACCGAAGCCCGGCTCCACGCCCTGTATATGCAACTGGACGCCGACACCCCCGAAGCGACGGCCGACTCCTACCAGCCGTTCGACCAGTGGCGGGCCTGGGCGCTGGCGTCTCCGGAAGCCTGGCCTGAGGGCTGGACGGTGGCGGTGGCCGCGGACGGCGACTGGGTCGGCTTCACACTCTTGCAAAAGTGGGCACCCGATTCCCAAAACTGCCACATCTACATGACGGGCGTCAAGCGGGAGTACCGCAACCGCTCCATCGCGCTCGCCCTCAAAGCGACCGCCGCCAGGTACGCCAAAGCCCAGGGCATGGTGCGCATCAGCACCATCACCGACTTCGAGAATCTCCCCATGCGGGCCGTCAACACCCGGCTGGGGTACCAGACCGTCTCGGGATTCTTCCGGCTTCTGAAGGACCTGGGCGGCGACAAGGACCTGGGCCGCGCTTGACAGCCATCCCCTCGTTTGATACATTCTTGAATACAGCGACGAACGGGAAGAGTACCCGCGGTCACCTCTTCAGAGAGCCCTGCACCGTTGCGACGTAATGCCGCAGCACTGGTGCAAGCAGGGCAGGGGATGCCACGGAGAAGGCGCCCGGGAGCTATACAACAGCAAAACTCAAGGTGGGTGTCCCCGACGGGGTGCCAATCAGGGTGGAACCGCGGGAGCATAAACGGCTCTCGTCCCTGGCCAATTACGCATTGGCCGGAGACGGGAGCTTTTTCGTTTTCCGGCCCGGCGGCAACAACTGGGTTGCCGTCACACCGCCAGGTTTGGAGAGGAGGATGACCCGTGAATCTGCAGGAGATGATTCTGACCGTCAACCGCTTCTGGGCCGGCAAGGGCTGCCTGCTGACCATGCCGTACGACATGGAGAAGGGCGCCGGCACGTTCAACCCCAACACGTTCCTCCGGGCGCTCGGTCCCGAGCCGTGGAACGTCGCCTATGTGGAGCCCTCCCGGCGTCCCACCGACGGCCGTTACGGCCAGAACCCGAACCGGCTGCAGCACTACTACCAGTACCAGGTGATCATGAAGCCCAGCCCCGAGAACATCCAGGAGATGTATCTCGAAATGCTGGAACTGATCGGCATCGATCCCAAGAAGCACGACGTTCGCTTCGTGGAAGACAACTGGGAGTCCCCGACCCTGGGCGCCTGGGGCCTGGGCTGGGAAGTCTGGTGCGACGGCATGGAGATCACCCAGTTCACCTACTTCCAGCAGGTCGGCGGCTTCGACTGCAAGCCCGTGGCCGTGGAAATCACGCTGGGCCTGGAGCGGCTGGCCTCGTACATCCAGGGCGTCGATAACGCCTACGACGTCATGTACAACGACGTCGTCCGTTACGGCGACCTGTTCGAGAACCCCGAGTGGGAACACTCCACGTACAACTTCGAGCAGTCCGACGCCCAGATGCTCTTCAACCTGTACAACATGTACGAGGGTGAGGCCAAGCGGCTGCTGGCGCTGGAGCGGCCCCTGGTGCTGCCGGCCTACGACTACGTGCTGAAGTGCTCGCACACGTTCAACCTGCTGGACGCCCGCGGCGCCATCGCCGTCAGCGAGCGGCAGGGCTACATGCTCCGGGTCCGCAACATGGCCCGGGCCGTGGCAAAGGCGTGGCTGGAACAGCGTGAGGCCATGGGCTTCCCGCTCCTGAAGCCGCTGGCAGAGCGCCCGACGTGGGAATCGCGTTATGGCGCCAAGAAAGGGGGCAAGTAGTCATGGCTGAAACCCGCAATCTCCTGCTGGAGATCGGCACCGAAGAGATCCCGTCCCGGTTCTGCGGGCCGGCCCTGGAGCAGCTAAAGGCCAACGCCGTCAAGGCGCTGGACGCTGCCCGCCTGGACTACGCCCTCGCCGACGTCTTCGGCACGCCCCGCCGCCTGGTGCTCTACGTGAAGGACCTCTCGCTCGTCCAGAAGGACGTCGAAATCGTCCAGAAAGGCCCCTCCAGGAAGGCGGCTTTCGATGCCAACGGCAATCCGACCATCGCCGCCCAGAAGTTCGCCCAGAGCCAGTCCATCGCGGTCTCGGCGCTGGAAGTCCGGGCCGACGACAAGGGCGTGGAGTATCTGTTCGCCCGCCGTCTGGAGCAGGGGCAGTCCGTCGCCAAGATCCTCCCGGCCATGCTGGCCGGCCTGGTGCTCTCCGTCGACTGGCCCAAGTCCATGCGCTGGGCCGACCGGACCATCCGCTACGCCCGGCCGATCAAGTGGATTCTGGCCATGCTGGGCGACCGGCGGGTGCCCTTCGACGTCGACGGCATTGAGACGGTGAACACGACCCTCGGCCACCGGGTGCTGGGCTCCGGCAAGCCGATCGTGGTGGAGAACGCCGACGACTACTTCCCCAAGGTGACCAAGGAATACGTCATGGTCGACCAGAACGTCCGCAAGCAGGTCATCTGGCAGCAGGTGACGGCCGAGGCGAAGCGGGTCGGCGGCTACGTGGAGCAGGACGAAGACCTGCTGGAAGAGATCAACTGGCTGGTGGAACAGCCCACCGCCTTCAGCGGCTCCTTCGACCCGGCCTTCCTGGACGTGCCGCCCCAGGTGCTGGTCACCACCATGAAGGACAACCAGCGCTACTTCGCCGTCTACGAGTCCGCCGAAGCCCGGGCGCTGCGGCCCCACTTCATCGCCGTCCGCAACGGCGAGCGGGACTTCATCGACATCGTGCGGGCCGGCAACGAAAAAGTGCTCGCCGCCCGGCTGTCCGACGCCCGCTTCTTCTGGAACGAGGACCGCAAGCATAAGCTGGAGTCCTTTAACGAGAAGCTCAAGGCCGTGGTCTTCCAGGAAAAACTGGGCACCCAGTACCAGCGGGTCGAGCGGCTGACGCTCCTGGCGGGCAAAATCGCCGGCGCCCTGAACCTCCCGCAGGATGAGCGGACCCAGGCGGCCGAGGCCGCCCGGCTTTGCAAGGCCGACCTGGCCACGAAAATGGTCTTCGAGTTCGCGGAAGTCCAGGGCTACATGGGCGAGCAGTACCTGCTCCGTGAAGGCGGCGAACCCAGGGTCGCCCGGGCCATTTACGAGCACTACCTGCCCCGGGGTTTCGGCGACGAACTGCCCCGCTCCGGGCCCGGCATCGCCGCCGCCCTGGCCGACAAGCTGGACATTCTGGCGGGTTACTTCTCCATTGGCATGATTCCCACCGGCTCCCAGGACCCGTACGCCCTCCGGCGGGCCGCCCAGGGCGCCATGCAGACCATCGTCGAGAACGGCCTCACGGTGGACCTCGCCGACCTGGCCTCGCACGCCATCGAGTCCTACCGGCTGGACGGCACGGCCGGACTGAAAGTCCAGCATGACCTGTTGGAGTTCTTCAAGGCCCGCCTCAAGGTGATGATGGAGCAAAAGGGCTATCGGTACGACGTGATCGACGCCGTGCTGACCGCCGGTTTCCGCTGGCCCACCGACGCCATGCGCCGGGCGGAAGCCCTGGCGAAGGCGATTGTCGACCCGGAGTTCGCCGCTGTCACCGGCGCCTTCAAGCGGGTCACCAACCTGGCCGCCAAGGCGGGCGACGCCGCCGTGACGCCGGGCGAAGTCGATCCGGAAGTGCTGGTGGAAGCCGCCGAACGGGACCTGTACGGCGCTTTCGTGGACCTGCGGCCCGCCATGAAGCAGGCCCTGGAGGCCGGCGACTACGAGCAGTTCTACCGCACGGCCACCCGGCTGAAGAGCCCGGTCGATGCTTTCCTTGACAACGTCCGGGTCAACGCCGACGACCCGGCTGTCAAGCGCAACCGCTATAGCCTGCTGGCAGCCGTAGGCGGGCTGCTCTCCACACCGGCCGACCTGGGCCGCCTGGCAGGGTAACGTCACTGGCACAACCACCAACCACCGGCATGAAGGGACCGCGCCAGGACGTGGCGTGGTCCCTTTTTTCGGCCTACCGGGTTGTGGTCACATTTCGCCGGGACCCTATCGACTTTTTCCCATCACATCTGCGAAAATGATGGTCGGATACCGGCAATACATGTAGGAGGGTGGGAACTGCCCTGTGGTCCTGATTGAGAAGTTCAAAGACGCAACCATCGGGTTCAGTGGGTACGCACGGTTGCTGAAGGCGAAATCCAGCGGGTTCGGGTACATCGCCCTGGTCCTGCTGGTTGTCATCACCGTCTTCGGTATCCGGACTACGGTTGAGGCCAAGCACCGGTTTGCAGACGCGGCACAGAGCCTGGCGGCGGGGCCGGATTTTGCTCTGCAGAACGGCGAGGTCAAATATACCGGAGCGATGCCTTACCGGATTGATCAAGGCAACGGTGCATTCATCATCGTGGACACCACCGGACAAACTACTGCCAATGTCCTGAAGAACGCCGCGCCGGGCAGCGTACTTATCACGAAGAACACCCTCTACCAGGTGCCCGCCTCGGGACCGATGCAGACCATAGACCTCCGGCAGATTCCCATCTCCGTGACCAAGCAGGACATCATGCGCGCCATCAACAGCATGTGGATTGTCGTGGCGTTCTCCTGCCTGCTGGTGTATGCCTTCCAGCTCGGCACCAAGGCCCTGGACGCCTGCATCCTCGCTCTGGTCGCCATGGCCTACGGCTCCAGCCGGAAGCGGACTGTGCCGTTTGAGACGGGCTTCAAAGCCGGCCTGTACGCCATGACCATCTCCATTCTGATTCAGTGGCTCTGGCCCGCCTTCACCACCTTCTCCTGGCGCGGCTTCTTTATCTGGTGGGGCATCTCCATCATCTATGTAATCTTCGGCATGCGGGCATCCTTTGATTCGCCGGAAGAAGGACCCGAGATTCCGACCATGTAATGTGAAATCTATCCCAATGGCGAGTGCAATAGAAAAATATTATAGATTTCGATCAAAAAGTTTGAAGGGCGTGACTGGTACCATCTGTCTGGCAAACTGAAGGATTGGAACCCGAAGTAGCGTATACTCATAGGAACCCGTTCAGGAGGGGTTACATGGCCGACAGACCGGTCGTTTTCGTAGTCTCGGACTCAATGGGCGAAACAGCCGACCTGGTTACACGGGCTGCGATCGCTCAATTTGGCGGGTCTCAAATCGAGATTCGCCGGTACCCGATGGTGGACGACCTTCAGGCCGTTCGGGAAGTGGTGGAGTCCGCTCGCCAGCAGCCCACGCTAATCGTTTATACCATCATCGTGCCAGAAGTCCGCGCAGAACTGAAAACGCTGACGGCGCTCTCCGGGATACCGGCCGTGGATATCATGGGTCCTATGATGGAAGCCTTCTCCAAGTTACTCGAGCAGTCGCCGAGACTCGAACCGGGTCTCATGCACCAGTTGGACGAGAACTACTTCCGGCGGGTGGAGGCGGTGGAGTTTGCCGTCAAATACGACGACGGTAAGGATCCGCGCGGCTTTCTGCGCGCGGATGTAGTATTGTTGGGCGTCTCGCGTTCGTCCAAGACGCCGGTTTCGATGTACCTGGCGCACCGGCGTATTAAAGTGGCGAATCTGCCCCTGGTGCCCGAGATCTCTTTGCCTAATGAGCTCTTCATGGTCCAGCCCAACAAGGTGGTCGGCCTGAGAGTCGGTGCCGAAAAGCTGCACGGGATCCGGGAGGAGCGCATCAAAACGATCGGGCTGCGATCGGACGCCAATTACTCCAACATGGAGCGCATCCTGCTGGAGCTGGAGTATTCCGAGGAGGTGTTCAAAAAAGTCGGCTGTCCAGTTATTGACGTTACGAACAAGGCCATCGAGGAGACAGCGATTCGGGTGTTGGAGATCATCAATCGAGGAGTGAAATTCAGTGACTAAAAAATACGTGTATGCATTCGAGGAAGGCCGCGCCGATATGAAGATGCTGCTCGGCGGCAAGGGCGCTAACCTGGCCGAAATGACCATCATCGGCCTCCCTGTGCCTCCGGGCTTTACGATTACCACTGAAGTTTGTACCGAGTACTCGGCCACCGGTAAGCTTCCCGCCGATGTCAACGTGCAGGTCGACACCGCCCTGCGTGCCCTCGAAGGCAAGATTGGCAAGCGGTTTGGCGATCTCGACAACCCGTTGCTGGTCTCCGTCCGCTCCGGCGCCCCCGTTTCCATGCCGGGCATGATGGACACCATCCTCAACCTCGGCCTGAACGATCAGACCGTAAAGGCGCATGCCAAAAATACGAATAACGACCGGTTTGCGTGGGACTGCTATCGCCGCTTTATTCAGATGTTCTCTAACGTCGTGCTCGGCGTCACCCTGCACAACTTCGAGCACATTCTCGCGGAGCACAAGCAGCGCTACGGCTACAAGCTCGACACCGAAATGACGGCCGAGAACCTGAAGGCCCTCGTGCCTGAGTACAAGGCGCTGGTCCTGAAGCTGGCCGGCCGCGAGTTCCCGCAGGACCCGCATGAGCAGCTGGCGCTGGCCATTAACGCCGTGTTCGAGTCCTGGAACAACCCGCGCGCCAAGGTCTACCGGCGGATCAACAAGATCGCCGACGAACTCGGCACCGCCGTCAACGTCCAGTCCATGGTCTTCGGCAACATGGGCGAAGACTCCGCCACCGGCGTCGCGTTCACCCGCAACCCGAACACCGGCGAGAAGATGTTCTACGGCGAGTACCTCCCGAACGCCCAGGGCGAGGACGTTGTCGCCGGCATCCGGACGCCGTTCCCGACCAGCCGCCTGGAGGAGATGTTCCCGCAGGTCTACAAGGAGCTGTTCGACACCAGCGAGCGGCTTGAGGGGCACTACGCCGACATGCAGGACATCGAGTTCACCGTCGAGCGCGGCAAGCTCTACATGCTGCAGTGCCGGTCCGGCAAGCGCACTCCGGGCGCAGCCATCAAGATTGCCGTCGACCTCGTGAAGGAAGGCAAGATCACCAAGGAGCAGGCCATCCTCCGCATCGAACCGCAGGCGATCGACAAGATTCTGCACCGCGGCATCGACCCGAAGGCGAAGCTGGACGTGATTGCCACCGGTCTCGCCGCCTCTCCGGGCGCGGCTTCCGGCATTTGCGTCTTCGATCCCGACCGGGCTGAGAAGCTCGCGGCCGACGGCCAGAAGATCGTTCTGGTCCGGCCTGAGACCTCCCCGGACGACATTCACGGCATCGTCGTGGCCCAGGGCATCCTGACCAGCCGCGGCGGCATGACCTCCCATGCGGCCATCGTCTCCCGCGGCATGGGCAAGCCCTGCGTCGTGGGCTGCGAAGCCGTCCGCATCGACCTGGAGAAGCGCGTTTTCGAGGCCAACGGCCACACCGTCAAGGAAGGCGAAATCATCTCGATCGACGGCGCCACCGGCAACGTCATCATCGGGTCTGTGCCCATGGTCGACCCGAAGATCACCGCCGAGTTCGCCGAGCTGCTGGTGTGGGCCGACGAGATCCGCACCCTGAAGATCCGGGCCAACGCCGACAACCCGGCCGACTCCGCCAAGGCCCGCGAGTTCGGCGCCGAAGGCATCGGCCTCTGCCGCACGGAGCACATGTTCGGCCAGGGCGGCCACCATCCCGAGCGCATGGCCGTCGCCCAGGAAATGATCCTGGCCGAGGACCTCCCCGCCCGCAAGCTGGCCCTGGAGAAGCTGCTGGGCATGCAGCGCCAGGACTTCTACGAGATGTTCAAGGCGATGGCGCCCTTCCCGGTCACCATCCGCCTGCTGGACCCGCCTCTGCATGAGTTCCTGCCCGGCCGCGAGGGGCTGGCCATTGAAGTGGCCGTCATGCGGGCCACCGGCAAGTTCACGCCGGAGCTGGCGGAGAAGGAAGCCCTCCTGAAGAAGGTCCGGGCGCTCTCCGAAGTCAACCCGATGCTCGGCTTCCGCGGCTGCCGCCTCGGCATGATCTACCCGGAGATCTTCGAAATGCAGATCCAGGCGATCATCGAAGCTGCGGTCCAGTGCGCCCAGGAAGGCATTGCGGTCGAGCCCGAGATTATGCATCCCGTTACGGGCCACATCAACGAGATGAAGATCCTCGAAGAGATGACCCACCGCATCGCCCGGCAGGTCATGGAAGCCAAGGGCGTGCAGGTCAAGTATCTCAACGGTACCATGATCGAACTGCCCCGGGCCTGCATCACCGCCGACGAGTTCGCCGCCCACGCCGAATTCTTCTCCTTCGGCACCAACGACCTGACCCAGACGACGTTCGGCTACAGCCGTGACGACGCCGAGGGCAAGTTCCTGGCGCAGTATGTCGAGAAGAAGATTCTGCCGGAGAACCCGTTCGTGAGCCTCGACCGCAAGGGCGTGGGCGTGCTGATTGAGATGGCCTGCAAGAAGGGCCGGGAAGTCCGCCCGAACATCAAGCTCGGCATCTGCGGCGAGCACGGCGGCGATCCCAGCTCCATCGAGTTCTGCCACAACGTCGGCCTGACCTACGTCTCCTGCTCGCCGTACCGCGTGCCGGTGGCCCGCATCGCTGCGGCCCAGGCGGCGGCCCGGTCGAAGGGTGCGAAGGCGACCGCCAGCACCATTTAGACTTTAGCACCGCAAGGAGGCCCGCCTCGGGTCACGAGGCGGGCCTCTGCTTGCGGCCTGCTCGATCAGCGAGCAGGCCCCGGATTCGCTCAGTGATCCAGTTGTCGAAGTAGCCTTTTCGGTAGTCATTTGCGTGGCGATGTATAGTCTTGCCGCTTTACGGGGAAGAAGTGACAGTGACCTTTTGGCACCCCCACGGATGGGTAGGAAATAGGGCAAAGACCCTAAACTTCGACAAGTGGACCTCTGTTCAGAAGGAATCAATCTGAACGTGTAGAACCTTCAAGAGCGCAACGCGGCGAACCGGATGTAAGCCGCAGACGTTGTTCAACGAAACCCCCACCGCCGCACCGACCGACCCAGGTTTAGCCGTGCGGGCGGTTTGGTGGGATTTTTCGCTGTTTATGCTTGAAAAGTGACAGAGGTGGTGATCGGTGGCCCTGTTCGACCAGACGTTCAAAGACGAGGTGCGAACCCGGAACGATATCGTGGAAGTGGTCTCGTCCTATGTCAAGCTCGAGCGGCGGGGCAACCGGTTCGTTGGTCTCTGCCCTTTTCACGGGGAGAAAACCCCGTCTTTTCACGTGATCCCGCACCTGCAGATCTATCACTGCTTTGGCTGCAAGGCCAGTGGCGACGTTTTCAAGTTCGTTCAAGAGCGCGACCACCTCTCGTTCCACGAAGCGGTCATTCTGCTGGCGAAGCGGGCGCACATCGCGCTGCCTCAGGAGGAGCGGACGCCGGAAGAGGAGAAGGCCTATCTGGAGCGGCGGGGGACCCTGGACGCCCTGGAGTTTGCCGCCCGGTATTACCAGGCGCATCTGCAATCGGAGGCCGGGGCGGCGGCCCGAGCCTATCTGGAGCGGCGGGGTCTCACCGAGGAGACCATCCGGCAGTTCCGTATCGGCTGGGCGACGGGGCGGCTTAACCAATCGGCCCGCCAGCGGTTTTCGCCCGAAGTGCTCGAGCGGGCGGGCCTGATCGTGCCCCGGCGGCAGGGTCCGGGCTTCATGGACGCCTTCTTTGACCGGGTCATGTTCCCCATTACGGACTTGAACGGCCGGATCATCGGCTTTGGCGGCCGGATCCTGGAGGGGAGTGCCCCCAAGTATAAGAACACCGCCGAGACGCCGGTCTTCTCCAAGCGGCAAGTGCTTTTCGGCCTGTCCCAGGCCAAAGAGGCCATCCGCACTCGGAACCAGGCGGTCCTCGTAGAAGGTTATATGGATGTGATCATGCCGTACCAGGTGGGCGTCAAGAACGTGGTCGCCCCGTTGGGAACGGCACTGACCGACGACCAGTGCCGGACGTTGCGCCGGCAGGCCGAACAGGTGATTGTGGCTTTCGATTCGGACACCGCCGGCCAAATGGCGACGCTTCGGGGCCTGGAAAAACTCTACGACACGGGCTGCGACGTCCGCATCTTGCGGCTGCCGGACGGGAAGGACCCGGACGAATTCATCCGGGCGCACGGAGTGGAAGGGTTCCAGCGGTGTATTGACGAAGCTATTCCATTAGTGGAGTTCAAGTTGCGATTGGCCCTCGACCATGGCGGAAAGTCTACGCCGGAGGCGAAAGCCAAGGCGGTGGAGTCGGTCGCCCGGGTTCTCATCGATCTCAAGAACGATGTGCTGCGCGAGGAGTACACCCACCGTGTCGCCAACGAGCTGTCTGACAGCCCGCTGGATGTGCCGGAAGTGAAACGGGCAATTGCCCGGCAAATGAATCGCCTTCTGCGGCAAGGCTTCCAGCATAACCAAACCGATTCCAGGAATAATATAAGAGACTCGGGTTCGGAAAACGGGCCGGCGCTGCCGGCGCCCCGCACATACACATCGGCGCCTGCGTCCAGGGACGCCAAAGTGACCGAGGCTGACCTGGTCTGGAAGGCGGAACGGACGCTGGTGCTCTTACTGCTTGAGAATCCTGCGCTTACCAGGCTTATCCAAAGCGCTCTGGGCGAAACGCCCTTCATTGATCCGCTTCATAGCCAAGTTTACCGGTCCGTCGGGGATGCGTACGCGCACGGTGGCTACGTCGCGGCGGACGCGTTCTTGCCTCGGGTTTTGGACTTCCTGCCCGACCCTGATGCACGCCCCGCTGTCACCGAAATGGCGGCTACTCCGGTAGTTTCAGCTAATTGGGAACAGGAGGCCGGTGACTGCATCGAGAAGATAATGCAGCATAGAGTTTCAAGGAGAATTGAGGACTTGGAAAATCAGATGAAGGCCATTCAGGCAGCAGGGGACAGAGTGCCCGACGCCCTCTACCATGAGTGGACGCAACTTCAGATCAAGCGTAAGAAGGCGGCAAAGCCCTGAGGATGGGTGCGGAAGGGGGGTAGTCATCGTGGAACCCAAAGAAGTCAAGTTGGAAGGCGCCAAGGATCTCGTGAAGGACCTGGTTGCGAAAGGCAAGCGCAAGGGCGTGTTGAACTACGGCGAAGTTGCCGATTCGCTCCAGGGCCTCGAGCTTGGCGCGGACCAAATGGATGAAATCTACGAAGCTTTGGCCGACGCTGGTATCGACGTGGTCGGCGATCGCGGCGAAAGCGTCGTTGAAGATGAACCGGCGGGTATTGAGGAAACAGAGACGGCGCTGGAAGACGAGGTCGAGATCGACCTTTCCGTACCGGAAGGGATCGCCATCGATGACCCGGTCCGCATGTACCTCAAGGAGATTGGGCGTGTCCCGCTGCTCTCGGCCGAAGAAGAGATTGAACTGGCCAAGCGGATCGAGCAGGGCGATGAAGAAGCAAAACGCCGTCTGGCGGAGGCAAACCTGCGGCTGGTTGTCAGCATTGCCAAGCGCTATGTGGGGCGTGGCATGCTCTTCCTGGATCTGATTCAGGAAGGCAACTTGGGCCTGATCAAGGCGGTCGAGAAATTCGACTTCCGCAAGGGCTTCAAGTTCTCGACCTACGCCACCTGGTGGATTCGCCAGGCGATCACGAGAGCGATTGCCGACCAGGCCCGGACCATTCGAATTCCGGTCCATATGGTCGAAACGATTAACAAGCTGATCCGGGTTACCCGGCAGCTGGTGCAGGAACTGGGCCGCGAGCCGTTGCCCGAGGAGATCGCCGACGAAATGGAGATCTCGGTGGAACGGGTGCGCGAGATCCAGAAGATCTCCCAGGAACCCGTCTCTCTGGAGACGCCGATCGGCGAGGAAGAAGACTCTCACCTGGGCGACTTCATTGAGGACCAGGATGCGCCGGCGCCGGCCGAAGCCGCTTCCTTCCGGCTCCTGAAGGAGCAGTTGGAAGAGGTGCTGGAGACGCTCACGCCCAGGGAGGAGAAAGTCCTCCGCCTCCGGTTCGGCCTGGATGACGGACGGGCCCGGACGCTGGAAGAAGTGGGCCATGTCTTCGGGGTTACCCGGGAACGTATCCGGCAGATCGAGGCGAAGGCGCTGCGCAAGCTCCGCCATCCCAGCCGGTCGAAGAAGCTCAAGGATTACCTGGACTAAAGACTACGCGTGCAAAGTGAAGGCCGGTGGCGTAATGCCACCGGCTTTTTTGGGCCTAGACGGAGCGCCGCGGCCCCGCCGACGGGGCGGTCGCTTGCCGGCCGCGTCCCCGGACGGCTCCGGACAGGGCGGCGCAAGCAAACAGCAGGACGAGGAACGGCGAGACGGCCACCAGCAGGATGTAGTACCGGGCGTAGTAGTGCGCCACCTGGCCGGCCGGCAAGACCCCCAACAGCGGCATCAGCACGGTGTGCCAGGTTTCCATGAGGAAGTCCTGCAGGTCGGTGATGCCGTCGTACGCGGTCCAGCCTACCTGGTCGGTGGCAAAGCGGATGGAACCCTGCAGCCCGGGCAGTTGCCAAAGCAGGCCGGCCAGCAGGGCCTGGGCGGCGGTGCGGCCCGGCCCGTGTTGGGCGGTGCGGCCCGGCCCCGGGTCGGCGTCCCGGCCAAAGCCCCGTCCGGCCACCCAGACCAGGGCCAGGAATCCCAGCCCCACCAGCACCGCCACAGGGCGGTAGTCGGCGGCGAGGAAGGTAATACCGCCCATGACGACCTGGAGCAGCACCAGCGCAACAACGGCCTGGAGGAGTTTGCGCATCACGGCTGCCTCCCGTGGGGCTGAATCGGTTCCACCAGGCTGCTGCCGGCCATCCGGTCCGGGATGACCCAGTAAGGCCCGGCGGGGTCCAGGTCGTAGCCCAACTGTTTGTAGACGTACCAGACCACCTTGGAGCAGTAGAACAGCGAGGTGGAATCCCGGGAAGCCAGCAAGTAGAACGGCCGGCCTTGCAGGGTCCGGGCCGTGGCCACGGCCCGCTCCTTGACCGCCCGGGGCAGTTTTACCCGGAGCGCCCCGGCGTGGCTGTAATAGTCGTTGTAGCGAGAGACCGGCTCGGGGGTGACGCCGGTTTGCAGAAAGCTCTCCATAACCTGGCCGTCGCCCAGGTAGAGAGCGGCATGGGTCCAGTAGCCCCACGAGGAGCCGGTGTTGCCGCCCAGCACGATATCACCGGGTTCCAGTTGGTCAAAGTCGAACTCGTTGCGCTCCCCGTCCCAGCGGCCTACCCCGAAGGCGCCTTCGTGCAGGTGGGACCACATGAGCGACCAGAGTTCCTTCGTGGCCGGGGTCATGGTCAGCACCCGCACTGCCAGCAGCAGCGCCAGGACCAGGCAACTCCACTTGAGCCAGCGCCGTACGACTGTCATGGCCATCCCTCACAAAAAGGGGACACCGCAAGTCATTGCGGTGTCCCGTTGTTTATAGCGTAGCATATTTCATAAGGGTCATGAATAAACATGGATATTGCTCCACTGTCTGCCTAATAGTATATCAGGCACGCAAATCTTTGTCAAGCCGAACCAAGTCCGGACGGGCTGTTCGGCCCAGCCGCCGTATGGTACGATTTCCATGCTTTCTTCACAGGCAGGGGCTATACTGGCAAGCGGACGTCATTTTCCACGCAAGGAGACAGAATGCCGTGCTCGTGCAACTTCTGGACAAGTGGTACATTTTCCTCAGCCAGGGGAGCCGGGTGCTCAGTGAGCCGGTGCAGGCGCTCATGGCCGGTCAGAACCTGCCCGGACTGACGGCCCTGCTGCTGGGCCTCCTGGGTGGGCTGGCGCCTTGCCAGGTGACCGCCAACGCCGGGGCCATCGCCTACGTGACCCAGGCCAGCCAGGCGAAACGGCCGCTCTGGCCGAGCGTGGGGGCGTTTTTGGGCGGAAAGGCCGCCGTCTACCTGGTGCTGGGGTTCCTGGCCGCCATGCTGGGCCTGACGGTCCCGACCCCGGTGCTGGCGTTCATGCGCCGGCTCATGGGGCCGATGATGATGCTCATGGGACTCTACTTTGCCGGCGTGCTGCGCCTGAGCGGCGGCATGAGTGCGAGCATGACGGAATGGCTCACGGCGTGCATGCCCAGGCGAATTCCGCCGGCGTTCTGGCTGGGGTTTGCGTTTTCCCTGGCCTTTTGCCCGACCATGGCCGTGATTTTCTTTGGCGGGCTGGTGCCGCTGGTGGCTTCGGAGCAGGGTGGCATGCTCCTGCCGCTGCTCTTCGCCGTGGGCACGGCGGTGCCGGTCATCCTCTGGGCGACGGCGCTGTCGGCCGGGCGGGAGGCTTCTCGGCGCTGGATTAGAAGCGTCCGGAGCTGGGACCGGTATGTCCGTCTGGGTGTGGCCGTGCTGCTGCTGGCGCTGGGATTGAACGACACGCTGCTCTACTGGTTCACCTAGGGTCGCCATCAAAAAAGGACCCACGCGCGTGCGCGTGGGTCCTTCTCTGTTCCCGGCGATTACGCTTCCCGCTCCACCATGACCGTGTAGTCCATCGCCAGGACGACGACGGCGCCGATGGCGGTCAGAATCGGGATGATGACCGTAACAGCCAGCAGGCCGTTGACCGGCAGGTTCAGCAGTTCGGTGCCTTTATCGTCCTTGACCATAATGCGGTTGATGTTGCCTTCGTGCAGGAGCCGCTTCACGGTCTCAATCAGGTCCTTGCCGGTGACCTTCAGTTCCTCGTACACGCCATGCGCTTTGGGGGCCTCTTCAGCCTCCAGCTTGACGGCGGCGTCGACGATGTTCCAGTTCGTCGCCTCCAGGGCCGCACGGGCCTCAGCATAGCCGATATGGAACCGGGCCCGCAGAATATCGATTTTATCCAGTTGCTCGCGGTCTTCCACGGAAACTCCTCCTCCCAGAGATTCACCCATCGCGTAGTCTCTCCATTCAATTAGAGTCTGCGCCTGCCGCCGCAGGTTCGCGGCCGGCGCCGTAAATTGCAGCAGCACCCGGGCCGTTTGGCCCGGGTGCTTTTCGAGCAACTCAGTGATTCGCAGCCCCCGCCGCTACAGACCCGTTCAGAGCCAGGCGGCCCAGGGCCATCGCGACTTCGCCCCGTAGGGCCGGCTGGCCGGCCTCAATCCGCTGCCCGTCACGCTCGGAGAGGAGGTCCACCTTGAGGCCGATAAAGACGCTGGGTTTGGCCCATTCCGGAACGTCTTTCCAGTCCGGGTTGAACAAGATCTTCCCGGTTACCGACGTCAGCATCTCCGGCACGTTGAGAGCCCGCAGGACCATGACCATCAGCTCGCCCCGGCTCACCGGGTCACCGGGCCGGAAAACGGGGCCCTTGGGCCCGCTGGAACCCTTGACGATGCCAGCCTGGTAGACCGCCTCGACATACGGGGCAAACCAGTCGGTGGCCTTCACATCGGTGAAAGCGCCCGAGTAAGGCTTGGCGACGTCCAGCCCGGCCACGATCGCCAGCATTTTCGCCAGTTCAGCCCGGGAGACGTTGCCGGCAGGCTTGAAGGTCCCGCCCGGGTAGCCCAGGGCGATATGCTGGTCGTGCAGCAACTCCGCGGCCCAGTGGGCCGGGTCGGTGTCTGGTACGTCGGTGAAGCTGGCCTGGTTGTCCACCACGAAGGGGAAGTTGGCGATGGCGGTAAAGCCCACCGGGTTGCTGGACCGGAACGCCAGCGTGTGCAGTCCTTCCGGCAGCGGCCGGGTGTCGATGTCCACCGTGCTGTCCGGCTTGGTGATCGCGACGGGGGTGCTGCCGTCGACGGCCCAGTCGGCGGCCGACGGCCGGGAACTCTTGGGCGCCAGCAGGGCCGGAACGCTGGCCGTGAGGCGCACGGAGAGCGGCAGGTTGGTCGTCATGCGGCTCAGGGGAATGGTGTAGGCGGTGGCGCCTTTCATATCGACCGTGTATTCGCTGTCGGGCTGGATAAACAGCGCCTTGACCGAGAGCACGTATTTGCCGCCGGGCAGGTCCAGTTGAAGCGCCTGGGAGTTCGGGTTGACCCGGGCGGAACCCAGGGTTTTGCCTTGCAGGTCCTGGACGGCCAGCCGGTAGTAGCCCACCAGGTTGGCGTTGAGGCGGAAGGCGGTGAGGCCGCCGGCCACGGCAATGATGTACTGGTGTTCTTCGCCGGGAGTCGTCGTTTGCTTCAAGGTGCTGGTTACCGTGTTGGCGACGGTCGTCTGGGCGGTAGTCTGGAGGATGTGCCGGTGCTCGTCTTCAACCTCCAGCAGCACCTGGTAGGTGCCGTCTTTCGCCTTGGTGGTGTTCCAGACCGGTGTCTGGGGCGCACCGCCCTGCCCGGTGGCGATGGACCCGTTGGAACTGTTCTCGGACAGGCCGATGTAACTGAGCCGCCAGATGGAGACCAGGCCGTTGAAAGCGAGGTCAATGGGTAGCTGGTTGCTGATAATGGCCGGTACCGTCAGCTTGGCCGCAGCGGTGCCCGGTTCAGTCTGCGGCAGGACAGCGCGGTTGTCCACGGTGACCGTTGCCGTGGTGTACTGCCGGTGGTAGTTGCTGTCCCGCACTTCCAGCCGCAGCGTATAGACACCGTTGTTCACGTCGCGGGTGTACCAGTGAAAGGTATCCGCCCGGAGGCCGCTGCCGTACAGCTTGGTCCACTGGTTGGTCCCGAGGCTGGCGGCGGGCTGCTTGGTGAGGGTCCAGTCCACAGCGCCCGGGTCCACCTTCACGTTCACTGCGACGGTCCCGGTGGCCGAAGGCTGCACGGTAATGGTGCCGAAGGCCGTGCCGGGTTCAGTCGAAGGCACGCCCCAGCGGTTGTCCACGAGCACGGTCCGGACGGCCGCCTCCGTGCCCTTGGTATCGAGCGGCGCGTAGGTCATCAGCCGAATCGTCCAGTAGCCGTCGGTGACTTTGTCCGTCTCCCACTCATACTTGATGCTGTTGCCCTGGTCTTTGACGCGCACACGCACCAGCGTCTGCTGGGTGGGGTAGTCCCCGGGCCGGCCCATCTGCGCGGTCAGGGTAAAGCTGTCGACGCCCACGGTGGGCACTGTCGCCCGGATTTCGATTACGCCGGTCACCGTGTCATGCCCGGGGGCAAGCTCGAAGGCGACGCCGGCAACATCCGCCTGCACCGGCGGGGTCAGGGAGAGCATCAGCCCCAGAAAGGCCAGAACGGCCAGGAAGACTCGCCACACTTTACGCATACGCACCACCCTATCAAGCCAACACGGCCGTCTCTCTTTCATTTTATCTGACGGAGAAAGACCTTCCATGATATAGGCGGTTCATTCCGCGGGCCAGGGCGTGGGACTACAGCCTCATTTCGCGAAACGACCGCCACCCCCGGGGGCGGTGATTCAGGCCCGCCCCCAGGCGTCGTAGACCGCCAGAGAGACTTTCGGCAGCAGCAGGGCCGCCTCGTTGTCGAGCTTGAAGCTGTCGTCGGCGCAACGGCGGCTGTACATGGCCAGCACGTAGGTCGCCCGCGGCGCCCACAGCGCTGCCACGTCGTGCCGGTCCCGCCGGTTCCAGCCGGACTTGGCGGCGATGCGCACCCGGACTCGCTCCGGGGGCAACTCCTCGTCCCACTCGTCCAGGTACCGGGTGGTCAGGTGGTGGTACAACTGGTGCGACATTGTATTCAGGATCGCCTGGCATGCTGCCGGGGTCAGAATCTGCTCCGTGACCAGCAACTCCAGCAGGCGAATCATGTCCTGGGGCGTCGTCTGGCCCAGGGGCAGATTGCCGCCGGGAATGCCGATGTACCGGTGGAGCCGGGTGTTGTTCATGCCGTAGGCGTTGAGCATGTCGTTGACGTTCCGGACGCCGACCCGTTTGATCAGCAGGTTGGTGGCGGTGTTGTCGCTGAGCGTGATCATGAGGTGAGCCAGGTCCCGCACCGGGTAGCGGTAGCCGGGCGTGAAGCCGTCCATGACCCCGCCGTCGGGCACGGCGAGTTCGGGGTCGAGCGGGAGCGTATCGTCGAGCGAGAGCGAGCCGGCTACGAGCTGCCGGTAGACTTCGACCAGCACGGGCAGCTTGATGGTGGAAGCCGGGTGGAAGATGGTCTGCGCGTGAAAGCCAAACTCTTCGCCGGTGGTCAGGTTCTTGGCGGCCACGCCCAGCTCGCCGGAGAAGGAACCAGCGAAGGTGGCGATTGCTTCAGCCAGTTGTGTCATTTGAAATCACTTCTTTCTCAGTGGGCTTTGCGCGGCGGGGTAGATGGTTGGGTCTCTCTTAACTGGCCGCGAAATCCGCGGCCATTCAAAACGCCAGCGAGGTGTGCCAACACTGTTCTGCTGTACTTGGTTTTCCCCCTGCACACCCAAACAAAAACCCGGGAGCCAAGCCCCCGGGTTTTGCTTATGCACTTCGAATCAGCCGGAGGCCTTCCGTGTAGATGACCAAGTGCTTTGGGCTCTTGGCATAGCCCACGAGGTCCATGCCCAGGTGCCGGGCCAGCCGGACCGCCTGGTCCGTGGCCGCCGTCAGCGACGCACCCACGCCGACCCCTACCCGGCCCAGCTTGCTCGCCGCCTCGTAGGAGATGCGCCCCGACGTGAGCGCCACCACGTGATCGAAGGGCCACCCCGCCCGCAGGGCGGCGCCGATGGCCTTGTCCAGGGCGTTGTGGCGGCCCACGTCCTCCCGGACGATCAGTTCGCCCGTACCCACGTGCTTCAGCGCCGCGGCGTGGACCCCGCCGGTCTCGGCGTAGAGCGGCGTGTTGGCCTGCATCTCGCGGACCCAACCAAGGACGGAATCCAGCGAGACCGTGAGATCGTGCTTCACCGGCTTTAGCTGCAGCGCGTCTTTAAGCGACGAGAACGTAACGCCCTTGCCACAGCCCGCCGTGAGGTATCGCTTCCGGCCGCCGGCCTCGACTTCGCCCAGACCCGGGGCCAGGTCCACCCAGATGAGGCCCCGGTCTTCATCCACGGACAGCCGCTGGACGTCCGCCATCCCGTGAATGAGGCCCTCGCCATACAGAAAGCCCAATACCCAGTCATCGAGCTGACTGGGTGTGGACTGCAGTGTCACCAGTTCTTCGTCGTTCAGGTATAGCGTCACCGGACGCTCCACCGGCATGGCCTGTTCAATCTCCATGAAAGGAGCGGCCCCCTATCGCTTACGTGGGAGATGTCGTCAGGCCAATTGTAGCAGAAAGCGCCTGGCGAAGCACCTGGCCCGGCCGGTCCCGGAAGACCCGCCGGCAGGTGCCCAGGAGGTCGGCCACGCCGATCATCCCGCCCCGCCGTTTGGCCGGCGGCAATTGCCCTACGATCTGTGCCGCCGCCGGACCCAGGCGCGAGAGCGCAACCGCCTCGCCGTCGGCGAGGAGATGCCCGATGCCTTTGCGGCGGGCGATTTGCTCCAACGGCTCGGCGACCGCCGGCAGGAGGCCCGCCTCGGCGCATGATTTCGCCAGGGCGGCCAGCCGGGCCGCCGTCGGCCCGTCCAGCCCGAGGGCGCCCGCCCGCTGGGCCTCCGGCGCCGAATGGCCCGGGCAGGCCAGCGTGCAGCCCGTACAGCGGGACGGCACGCCGGCGTAATCCCGCACGGCCAGCGCTTTGATCTGCATGCCGCCCAGGGCAGCGGCGACGCCGCTACCTCCGGCGTAATGTTCGGCGTGGGCCAGGGTCGCAAACGGAACCCCGTGCTCGGCCGCCGGCCCCAGGATCAACGAGGCATAGCCCCGGCCGAGACGGCGCTCCAGCGCCGCCTGGGCCGCCGGCACCTCCAGCCCCTGGAGGTCACCGGCCGGCAGAACCACCAATTCATCTGCATCCAGGATGAGCGCAGCCGGCGAATCCAGCCGCCCGGTCAGGACGACCGCGTCGTAGCCGGACGATTTCAGCGCCGCGGCCATCTGGCCGCCCAGGCTGGAGAGCGCCATGCCGCCGCCGCCGGCCCCGGGCGTGGCGCCCATTGCCAGCCGTCCGGCCGGCTGGTCGGACAGCGGGCCGGACGCCATCGCGAATGCCGGCGTGTCCGCAGGTGTATCCGCCAGGAGCCGGGCGACGAAGCCCGCGCCGCCCACGTAATCCCGCTTCAGTTCCAGCGACGTGGAGACGCCGGCGGCCGTACGGGCCGCCAGGTCCACGCAGAGGATCCGATCCGCGTAACGCCATTCCTTGAGCAACATGGCCGTCCCCGCCTTTTAGTCGTCGGCTGCCGCTTTCAGCGCTTCCGAATGGACCGAATGGACGGCCCGCTCGCCCAGGATGCCCGGCAGCAGTTCCACCATCACGGTGAAGGCGACAATGGTACCCGCCGTGAAACCGATGGTAAAGAGCCATTCCATCCAGGTCGGGGTGTAGTGCATGTTCAGGTCCTTGGCCATGCCCGTGAAAGTTACGTTCAGGCGCAGCATGACCATGCCCACCACGGTGCTCCAGGCAGCGATCTGCTGGGTCGTGCGGCTGTTCCGCAGCTTGGTGGAGGCCAGGATCACCAGCGGCACGACGAAGAGCGCCAGCTGTTCCGCCCACCAGAGCAGGGAGGCCGTGGACCCCGTGAAGGCGTTGCCGATGGTGCCCGCCATGACCAGGACGCCGATGCGCCAGACAAAGGCCACACCCAGGAAGACGGCGACGCCGGCGAGCAACTTGCCCAGGAGCGCCGTCTCGTACTTGGTCTTGTAGTAGGTGGCGGTCAGGCCCTCGATCACTACAGCCACACTCAGGCCGGCGGCGACAGCCGTCAGCAGGAAGATGTAGTTCAGCCACGGGTGGTACCAGAGCGGGTCGATCCGCTTGCCCACGATCATGAAGAGCGTGCCCAGGCTGGCCTGGTGCATCGAGGAGAGCATGATGCCAAAGAGCACGAAGAACGGCAGGATCTTATGGATGTTGTGCTCAAAGCTCGCCGCCTTTTGGGAGCCGATCCGCTCGGCCACCCGGGGCAGGTTCTCGAAGAAGAGCACAATCAGGTAGAGCGCCACGCACCAGGCCACTTCGAACAGCGCCGAGTGAATGTTCCCGCCGAAGATCAGCGGGTTGGCCAGCCGCCACGGCAGGCCGATGTCGAACATGAGCCGGGCGCCCATGGAAATGTAAGCGATGGCCGCCCAGATGACCGACCGGCGGGCGATTAGCTCGTACCGGGCGTCGTTCAAGAAGTAACGGACGAACGCCATGGTGAAGCCGGCGCCGCCCAACGGCACGATTACGACCACGTCGAACGCCTTCCAGAGGCCCCAGGGGGCCGTGTCGTTCAGGCCGGTCGAGGCGCCCAGGCCGTACATCACCCGGTAGCCGATGACGCCCAGCGTGCCGGCGAACAGGAGGAGGCAGAGGGCCTTGAACCAATTCAGCTTCCACTTACCGAGCTGCATTAGCGACCATCCTCCTTCCGCTGGTCCGCCTCAATGTCCGTGCGGCGCTTGGAGTAGGCCAGCAGGCCCACCGAAGCGACACCGACGGCACCGAGGAGGAACGGCAGTTGCTTCATGGCCTTCCAGGTGAAGTTCGGGACCGCCTCGTCGGCAACGTTCGGGTTGAGCGCCGTCAGGTTGAGCGGCACGCCGCTCAAGTACATAACGGCCGTTCCGCCTACTTCATGCTCGCCGTAGATGTGGTCGAGGTACTTGGTCTTGTTCTTGGCGATGCGGGCCTTGGCCGTCTTGAGCAGCTCTTCCCGGTCGCCGAACAGAATGGCGCCCTGCGGGCAGGTGGCGGCGCAGGCCGGCTTCATGCCGCTGGAGATGCGGTCGAAGCACATGGTGCACTTCTGCATCTTCGGGAACAGCTTGTCGTACTGATACTTCGGCACGTGGAACGGGCAGGCGACCTGGCAGTAGCGGCAGCCGATGCACTTGTCGGCGTCGATGGTGACCGCGCCGTTCTCCTGCTTTTTGATCGCCCCGGCGATGCAGACGGATTCGCAGGCCGGATGCTCGCAGTGCAGGCACTGCGTCTTGGTGAAGGTGGAGAGCGTTTTCTCCTCGTACGTCGTCGTGTGGAATTCGACCAGTGTCCAGGTATACGCCGAGCGGTTCTGGGGGTTGGTGAACTCCTGGTTGTAGGAGGTCTTCTCGGCCGGCAGGTCGTTCCACTGTTTGCAGGCCACCTGGCAACCACGGCAACCCATGCACTTGGTCAGGTCAATCAGCATGCCCTTGGACATGGTCTCACCTCCTCACGGGGCCGGTACCTTCGGCCCGCTTGACGTTACAGACAAAAGCCTTGAACTCGGGAATGTTCGTGTTGGCGTCGCCGAAATGCGGCGTCAAGAGGTTGGCGGAATCGCCGGTGAACATGCCCTTGTAACCCCAGTGCCACGGCATGCCGACCACATCGGTCTCCTTGCCGTGAACCTTGATGGCCTTCATGCGGGCGGAGACCATGGCCGGCGCGGTGACTTCGCCGCGCACGGTGGAGACGGTGACCCGGTCGCCGTTCGCCACGCCCAGCTTGGCCGCCAGCGACTCGGACAGCTCCACGAACATGTCGGGCATCATTTCGCCCAGCCACGGCGTGTTGCGGGTCATGATGCCGGACTGCCAGTGCTCGGTGAGCCGGTAGGTGGTGCAAACGTACGGGTAGTTCTTGTCGCCGAACTCCGCCCGCTGGCCGAAATCGCCCTTGCCCGAGATGGTAATCGCGGGGTTGAACTGCCGCTTGGAGAACTTGTTGGCGAAGAGCGACTCCACCGGTTCGTAGTGCTCAGGCAGCGGACCGTCCTTCAGGCTGCTCGCGTTCCACAGGAGTCCCTTGGCCTCGGCGTTCATGATGAACGGATTGGCGGCGGAGGTCTCCGGCTTGATCATGGAGCCGTCGGCGTTTTTCCAGCCGAAATCCGGGACGTCCTTGTTGACCCACTTTTCGCCGTCCCAGGCGATCAGCGGCCGCTGGGGATCCCACGGCTTGCCGGCGGGATCGGCGGCGCAGCGGTTGTACACGATGCGCCGGTTGGCCGGCCAGGCGAAGGACCAGTTGAGATTGCTGCCCAGGCCGCCCGGCTCGTCCTTGGTCCGGTTCTTACAGGCCGGCTTGTCGGCGTCCTGGTAGTAACCGGAGAAAATCCAGCAGCCGCAGGCGGTGGTGCCATCGTCCTTCAGACTGGCGAAGCCGGGGACCAGCTTGCCGTCGGCGACGGTGGTGCCGTTGATCTCCATGGCGACTTTTTCGGCGGACGGCTCGTCGTCGCCGTAGCTCCAGTTCAGCTTCAGGATCGGGTCGGCCATGACGCCGCCGGCGGCGTATTCCTTCTTGATCGCCTTGAACAGCCGGTCCGCGATCCAGAGGTCGTCTTTGGACTCGCCCAGGGGTTCGACTGCCTTCCAGCGCCACTGAATCCAGCGGCCGGAATTCGCCACGGTGCCCTGCTTCTCAAAGGAGGCCGCGGCGGGCAGCAGGAAGACTTCGGTCTTGATGTCGGCGGGGTTGACGCCCGGCCGGTTCCAGAAGCCGGCAGTCTCCGTTTCGAACAGGTCAACCGCGACGAGGTACTCCAGCTTGGCGAGCGCCTCCCGGGCCTTGTTCTGGTTCGGACCGCCCACGGCGACGTTCTGGCCCCAGGCAAAGAGGCCCTTGACCTCGCCTTGCCCCATGGCTTCGAAAATCGACATGTGGGTATGGTCGCGGGCGTCCAGCTTCGGCAGCCACTCGTAGCAGAAGTCGTTCGCCTTGGTGGCGGCGGCGCCCCACCAGGACTTCAGCATCGAGGCCATGAACTTGGGCCTGTTGGTCCAGTAACCCGCCTTGGGCGTCGACTCATTGTACTTTGCCAGCGTCGGGTGGGCCGCCGCCGTCGGGTACGGCATGTAGCCGGGCAGGTTGTTGTAGAGCAGGGCCATGTCGGTGGAGCCCTGCACGTTCGACTCGCCGCGCTGGGCGTTCACGCCGCCGCCGGGGATGCCAATGTTGCCCATGAGCAACTGCAGGATCGCAATGGCCCGGACGTTCTGCGAGCCGTGCGTCGACTGGGTGATGCCCATGGCGTACAGGATCATGCCGGCCTTGTCGGCCTTGCCGGTCGCACAGAAGGTTTCAGCTACCTTCTGGAAGTCCGCCTCGGTCATGCCGCACGTGTCGGAGACCATTTTGGGCGTGTACCGGGCGTAGTGCTTCTTCATAAGCTGCAGCACGCACAGCGGGTCTTCCAGCTTGGCGTCAAGCTTGTACTTGCCGTCGGCGTCCTTCTGGAACTGCCAGGACTTCGTGTCGTACTTGACCTGACCGTCGGTGGACTCGGCGGCGCCGGAGAAAAGGCCGTTCACGTCGTCGAACTTGACGCCCGGGTCCACCAGGAACGACGCGTTGGTGTAGGCCGCTACGTACTCCTTGAAGTACTTATCGTTCGAAAGGGCGTAGTTGAGGATGCCGCCCAGGAGGGCGATGTCGGTGCCCGGCCGGATGGGGACGTAAATGTCGGCCATGGCTGCCGTGCGGTTGAACTTGGGGTCGATCACGATCAACTTGGCGCCCCGCTCTTCCCGGGCCCGGTCGATCCACCGCATGGCCATGGGATGGTTCTCGGCGGGGTTCGCGCCGATCGCGATGACCACATCGGCGTTCTTGTAGTCGATCCAATGGTTCGTCATGGCACCCCGACCAAAGCTGGCGGCCAGACCGGCCACCGTGGAGGAGTGTCAGAGACGTGCGTGGTGCTCAATCCGCACCACGCCCATGGCCCGCCACATTTTCTGGAGCAGGTAGTTTTCCTCGTTGTCCAGCGCCGCCGACCCGATGTGAGCGATTGCAAAGGTCCGGTTGACGGGGACGCCCGCCTTGTCCTTTGGCTCGAAGGTAGCGTCGCGGGTCTTCTTCACGCGCTGGGCGATCTGGGTCAGCGCCCAGTCCCATTCCTTCTCTTCCCACTTATCGGAGCCAGGGGCCCGGTACTTTACCTTCAGCTGCCGGTTCGGGTTGGGTACGTACTTGCCGCTTTTGGGGTCCATGATCTGCCGCAGGTTCATGACCGAAGCACCCTTGGGGCACAAAGCGCCCTCGTTGATCGGGTGGTCCATGTCGCCCTGAGCGTTCACCAGTTCCCCGTTCTTCGAATAGAGACTGATTCCGCAACCGACACCGCAATACGGGCAAATCGTTTTGGTCTCCTTGGTGCCGTCGAGCTTGGTGCCGCCGTCAGCAGCATCCGCCACACCGACGTCGATGCCCACCAGCGGGAGGAGACTACCGGCAACGAGCGAGCGCTTGAACAGGTCACGCCTGGTCAAGGTCAAACAAACCACCCCCATGGACGACTAGGGACCGGGCCGATACTAGTGCGGGTATGTGTGGGCGGCGTCATTAGTGAGGCCGATTTCGTTTATAACCCGACTAATAACCCGTAATTACCATAGCAAGGCCAACTGGGCTTGGAGAATAGACCGGTCTATTCCTTGTCGCCTTAGTACCAAGGCGTTATGGCATGAATTGTGAGCGGATTCACAAACGGCTGGCGAAATGTGATGGGTTTCACATACTTAGGGCCTTTGGGTCATTTGTGATTGTGAATTCCTTCACACCCATCTTTTGGTGTAGGGCAAACGGGCCATTTACGGCAATAAAGAAGTTCCGGCGTCCGCTGAGGTGCGAACGCCGGAACAAGTTTGTTATGCTCTTAACGAGACCCGGTCGTTAAAGCCAGCCGCGGGCGCTGGCCTGGATGGCTGCTTCCACCCGGTTTTTCACGTCGAGCCGGTGGAGAATCTCGCCCACGTGGCCTTTGACCGTGTTCTCCGAGAGGCCGAGTTGTTCGGCAATCTCGCGGTTGGAGTGGCCTTGCGCCACCAACCGGAGAATGGAAAGCTGCTGTACGCTGAGCGGCGCTTCGGACCGGTCCGAGACCGGCGAGCCGCCCCGGACCTTGGCCATGAGCAACGTCGCCACCTTGGGATCGATAACCGCCTCACCCCGGATTACGGCCTGGATGTGCTTTTTCAGCTCCATGCGCTCCACGTCCTTGATCACGTAGCCGTGGACGCCGGCCTTCAGGCACTCAACCACGATTTTCTCGTCGGCAAAGGTGGTCAGCGCCAGGACTTTGATGCCGGGGTGCTCCGCGAGTATGACCCGGGCGGCGTCGACGCCGGTCATGCCGGGCATCTGCAGGTCCATGAGGATCAGGTCCGGCTTCAGTTTTCGGGCCTGTTCAATCACTTCGTGGCCGTTGGTGGCCTCGCCGACGACGAGGAGGTCTTCGCCCGTCAGTACCGCCTTGAGTCCTTCACGGACGATGCTGTGATCGTCGCAAATCAGGATGCGGATGATATCAGGCATGTCTCGCAGCTCCTCTCAGGGGTATGCCGGCGGTGACGATGAGCCCGCATTCGTCGCCAGGCAGGAGGGTGAGCGTGCCGCCCAACCGCTCCGACCGGCTCTCCATGCCTCGCAGGCCCAGGTGAGCCCCGCCCTTGCGAAAAGTTTCACGAACATCTTCGGGCAGCCCTTTGCCATCGTCCTGAACGACAGCGACAACGCTTTCAGGCTGCACCCGGATGGAGACCAGCACGCTGGAAGCGCCGGAATGCCGGCGCACGTTGACCAGCGCTTCCCGGACAATCTGGTACAACGCATCGGTCACATCCGGCGGCAGCAGTTGCAGATCACCGAAGGTCCGCAGATGTCCGACGATGCCGGCGCTCTCGAGCTCCTTGAGCAGATTCGTAACCGCCAGCCGGAGTTGGCCGGCTTCCACGGGGCCGGAGGAGAGGGCGAAAATCGACTCCCGGACTTGACGGAGACCGGTGGAGGCCATATGCTTCAAGCGCTCCAGGTCAGGCCGCAGTTGCTCGTCCTGGTCGACATGTGTGATCAGCCAGTCTGCGGTGAGTCCCAGCCCGAAGAGCGTCTGGGCCACCCGGTCATGCAGGTCCTGGGCGATGCGGATCCGCTCCAGGGCGACCCACTCACTGCGGGAAGCCGTATCCAGGTCTCGCTTCAACTGGTCCAGCCGGGCCAGCACTACGGCGTTTTCGCTGGCACTGTGGTCGCTCCGGATGGCGTGCTGCAGCAGGGCGCCGGCGATGGCCGTCATGGCGGCCAGTTCGCCCCGGGCGGGGCTGTCCGCCGGCGTGCCCGCCAGTTCCGATTCCAGCCGGTCAAACGTCGCTTTCAGAGCCCGGGTGTCGTGTGCGTGGACCGCAAGGTCCAGGGCAACATCGGCCAGCCGACTGGCGGGGGGCGTATGATCCATAAGTCTAGCGGTCACCCCCTGTAAGGGTTGTTCATCCTCGCCCGGCTGCAGGGGCCGGGCCTGGTTCGAAGGTTGGGGTATAGGGTCCGACCGGTGGCAGCATGGCCTTTTTGGGTTGCGTAGAAAGTATTGCCTTAGCGGACGGCGAATCATAAACACGTGGTCCGGAGACTCCGATAGCGTCTACTTATACACAGAGGCCGATAGCTTCCTCCATTACCTATCATTCATCGTGTGAATTATAGCCCGCCAGAAGAGGGGTGTCCAGTTGTGCGTCCGCGTTTGCCGCTAATTGTGAAACTTATAGCCGTTCTAGTTTGCGTCGTGGCGGTGCCCACGTTTGCCCTCGTGGGCGGCAGTCTTTATTTGCAGCGCACGATTCGCGCAGATGCCCAGCAGAAGGTGGATGCCACCCTTGATCTGGCCATTAACATGGAAGAGAGCCTGATTAACGAGCGGCTGCAGGCGATGGAACACGTGGCCGCAGCGGTGGCGAACGACCGGAGCGTGGTGGCCTCCACGGCACTCTCGGACGGCAAGCCGGATCTGACCAGGTTCACCCAGTTCTACCCGACGGCGAAGATGCTGGTGGTGGTCAACCGGGAGGGCACGGTTCTGGGCCGGGCCTCGTCCGCCCATGCCGGCGACCTGCTCCGGCTGAACGGCCTCGTCCCGAAGGCGATGGCGGAAGACACGGCTCTGGCTTATCCAAGCCTGATTGAGCCGGCCGAACTCAAGTGGGAAAGCCAGCAGATTCGCGACCAGGTCTCCATGGTCGTTCGGCGTACCAGTCGCTCGACCGACCCGCGCGTGGGTACGAAGCTGGAGACGGCGCTGGCCCTGGTGGGCGTTTTCCCCATTCACGGCCCGGACGGCGCCGTTTCGGGAGCGGTGGTCGCGGCCGACATTATGAACCGGGATTTCAGCATCGTCGACGAGGTGGCCCGGCGGTCGCCGCCGGGCGTGCCGCTCTTCGCCACCATCGCCCTGGACGGCATCCGGGTGACGACCAACGTGAAGCTGACGGACCCGACGGACCCGGGCGGAATCCCTACGGACCAGCGGGCCCTGGGCACGGTCTACGCCGACGAAGTCGTGGGCGCCCTGCGGCAAAACCGGGAATACCGGGGCCGGGCGCCGGTGGTGGACCAGTGGCAGCGGACGATCTACCACCCCTTGCGGGACTTCCAGGGCCAGGTGATCGCCGGACCATACGTGGGCATTCCGGAAGCGTACTTCACGGCCACCGACAGCACGGTGACCCGCTCCATCGGCATCGTACTGTCGACCGTGGCGGTCGGCCTGGCGCTGGCGTTTGCCCTGGTGCTGTGGTGGGCCTGGGTGAACATCATCAGGCCGATTCGCCGGTTCGGCGAGCAGGCCCACGCCCATAGTCTTCAGGCCGCACCGCAGCACGAGAGCGCCGACGAAATCGGCGCCCTGTCCGGAGCGCTGGGCGAGCTCATGAGCCACACAAGCGAATCGGCCCGGGCGGTGGAGGCCCGGGCCGGGCAAGTAGACGAGGCCATCGGGACGCTGCAGGAAGCCATCGCCGGGACGGTCGAGGACACGGCCCGGGCCTTGGCCGCCGCCAACGGCACGCTTCAGGTCTCCCGAGAACTGCAGGTCGGCGCCGGTCAGATGGCGGGGCGGCTGAAACAGCTCTCCGACGCCATCGCGGCCGTAACCGACGGCGCCAGGCGGCAAGGGCGCTCGGTCCAGTACACCGGCAAGGTTGCAGCCGAAATCGCCGTGGCCTTGCAGGACTCCCGGGAGCGGGTGGACCGGGCGATTGAAGGCACCGGCACGCTCACGGACGCGGCGCGGAACTGTCTGAAGCGGGTGGCGGAGTTCACGGCGGGCATTTCCATCCTCCAGCAGGGGCTGCATGAGGGCCAGGACGGCGCCATGGCCCTCCTGCACGACCCGTCGGACCTGCTGGTCAGCGTGGCGGTGACGTCGGAGCGCGTTGCCGAAGAGGTCCGGCTCCTGGCCCTGACCATTCAGGAGAACCAGGCGCGTCTGATGTTCATCAAAGAAGAGATGGTGCGGGTCACGAGTGTGGTGGAAGCAACGGCGGACAAGACGCACCAGGCTGGTGCCACCGCCGGGACGGTGACGGACTGGATGGAGCGCATGGTAGCCGGCGCCCAGTGGATGGCGGCGGACGTGGAGACCACCCACGGTTCGGTGGAGGCGATGGTTGCCGCGAACGGCGAGCTGCAGGAACTGGCCACCCGGGTTGAGGACCGGGTCCGGGAGTTGAGAGCCCTCGCCGAGAACCTGAAATAAAGCCTAAAGTCGGGGGGGGGGGGGG
>DASXVX010000046.1:0-23536 GCA_036504075.1 Symbiobacteriaceae bacterium
TTCCAGGCGAGGGAGCCATCGGCGAGGTGGATGGCGGCGATGGCGCCGGGGGCGCCGGGGCAGGGGGGCGTGCCGCCGGCCGGGCAGCCGCGCAGGTCGAGCGCTTCGCCGGGGGCGACGTAGTTGCGGAGGGTGACGTAGAGCATGCCGCCTGCAAGGTCCAGGGCGGGGACGGTGTTGGTGAAGGCGGAGCCGCCGCCGAGGAGGGCGGCGAGGTCGAGGTGTTCGGCGGGCCAGTCCTTGTGCTTGCTGCCGTCGCCGATGGCCCGCGCCCAGAGCCAGCCCGAGGTGTCGACCCAGTAGACGTAGCCGCCGGCCTCGGCGAAGCCGTCGGCCACGCCGTTGGGGACGCAGTTCTTATGACCGCCCCAGGACTGGTCGAGCAGCGCGTAGGGGGACGTCGGGTCGCCGGTCGGGGTAATCTGCAACTTCTGGACTTTCCCGTTTCCTTCGGCACAGCCCGTACCGTCGGCCCCAACGATGATTTCGCCGGGCGTGGCGCCCGGCACGGCGGAGGGCGTGGCCCAGCCGCCGATGTCGTGCTCAGCCTTGCCCTGCGCACCGACGCCGTCGAGGCCCCAGACCAGGTAGATCTTCCCACCGCCAAGGGTACAGCCGTCGCCGACCGGCTTCATGCCGACCACCACCAGGTCCCGGTTGTCCAGCCGGACGACGAGCGGGGAGGAGACGATCTGACAGCCTTCACTTAGCCTTTGGGTCCTGTATCGTGTGGGCCGGTCGGCCTCGATCCCCCAGAGCCAACCGTATGCCGTTCCATAGTATAATCGCCGGGCAACCGGGCTGTAAGTCGGTGTGCTATGGCTGACGAGAACTACATCGCCAGATGGCTTTGCGAGGTTGAAGTTGGACGGAACGGCGATTCGATAGTTCGGTGCCGCCGCCCCCAGGCTGTCCCAGGTCAGCTGGTATAGCCCGGTTCCGGCGAGGTGAAACAACTGATTCCCCACCAAAACCGGCTGCGTTGCGCTCTGGCCGAGGTCGCCTTCCCACCAATGGGTGCGGTCGCCGTCGAGTCGCCCGCTGGGCTCTGCGACAATGTTGGCCCGCTCGGTGCTGCCGCCGCGGGTCAGCCAGTCCGCAGCCTGGGCCGGAACGGCGGACGCCAGGACAAGAAGCAGGAAAGCGGTAAACGCCGCTCGGGATCGGATGCTTGTACTGCTCTTCATTGGCATTTACCCCCGTCAAAACTTCCGTGCCCGGGTCTCCAGGAACCAGTCCGGATACTCGAAGTACGGCCACAGGGGCGTGTAAATATGGACCTGGTACCGCCCGGCCAGAGCACCGGTAACCACGTCCGGGTAGATGGGGTCGCTGCCGATCCAATAGACTTTGGCGCCCATTACTTCGGAAATGAAGCGAACAGGCACCATGGTCCGGCCGGGAGGCACGATCACCGGCGGCGCATCCAGCGGCACTTCCTGGCCGTCGACCAGCGCCGAGTTCTTGCCCACGGTCAGAATGATCGTCCGTTCCGGCTGGGTCATGGGGCGCAGTTCCAGCCGCCACTTGCCGCCACTAAAGCTGTAGCTGTTGGGAATCACCCAATCCCCGAATTTCCCGCCGGGCGGCGGAATGGGATGCACCACATCGTGGCTGGCGGCGGGCACATGAATGGTAACAGTCTGGGTGGCCCCGTCCCAGGCGACGTCCGCCCGCATCATTTCACTGACGAACCGGACGGGGACACGGACCCGACTTACCGCTGTATCCAGGTAAGCGGGCGCATCAAACCGGGCGCTGGCACTGCCCGCGTTGAAGCAGACGTAGATGTTGTCGGGCGTCCCTTCGTGGGCGTAGGGCTGGCAGGATTGCAGCCCCCCGTGGTCAGGCCCGCCTAGCTGGGCGTAATCCATGTTGGCGTCCAGCAGGTTGTGAAGCCGCTGCTGCTCTTTCTGGTCCGGCGTGAGCGCCTTGATTTCTTTGATGACTTGGATGAGCGTCACCTGGCAGGTGTCCGGGTTCTGGTCCCCGGAGAAGGATGTGTAAGCCCGTTTGAAGACCTGGGCAATCAGATCCAGGTCCGGGGCAGGATGGTAGATGGCGTATTCGGTAGCGCCGCAGTCCAACAGATCCAAATTCCATGCCCACGGATACTCCTTCATCCAGTCGGCATTGGGCTGTATGACCCGCATCTCCAGATGCTGCGGTGATGTCGGGTCGGTCCGTCGGTTCGCGTTGAATGCATCCTCAATGCGCGTCGGAATCGTGGTCGGCGCCGGCGGCGGGGTCCACCCTTGCGGCAACCCCGGACCCGGGTCCACGTCATACGTAATGTTCGGCTTAAGCGTCGGCTCCGGGTCCGTCCCGGCCCGAGCCGGGCCGGCGCCCAGAGCGCCAATCAGGGCGACGCAGAGCAGCAGTGAGATCCCCAGGACTCCCGCCACCCGCGAGTGAACGCGCGACAAGTTGCGCCACATTGCCGGTACCCTCCCCCCAGACTTTCCTACATACATAAACGGATTTGGGGTGAGTTTGTTCGGAGGAGGGGACCAGTTGTTGTCGATCAGCATGAACCTTCAGGTAGCAGTGAAGATGCGCCCGCAAGATGAGCGTCTGCTTGAACGGACAAACGGCAGGCGTGATGACGGGGAGGCAGCGAACAAGTGCGAACGACAAAAAGACCGAGGATTGCCATTACGGCGATACGATTGGCGCCGCCACGATCTTGGTCTACGTGGACGTCGAGCGCATTACCTCCGCCGCCAAACTGGCCCGACACTCCGGCGTGGCTCCATTGGAGAACAGCTCTGGCCAAACACGCCGGAAAAAGAAGTCCAAACGCGGATGCCGGCAGCTGCACCACGCACTGTACGTGATCGCAACCAACCAGATGCGCCGCAATCCGTTAGCCCAGGCTTACATCCAGAAGAAGATCTCCGAAGGAAAAAGCAAGATGGGCTCTATCCGGTGTCTGATGCGACGTCTGTGCGACGTCATCTTCGCGCTGCTACGCGACCAGACACCGTATAGGAAGCCCACCCAGCTCGCCGCCTAGCAAAGCAGCTTTTTGAACCGGTACCCGACGGTTCTTCATACTCATTGGCTTTTTTTGCTCAGAACCCTACCGAATGAAAGTTCGAACTTGGTAAAAGACGTCCCTTTTCTGCAAACGAGAGCATTGACTGGACGTGTTCCTGTCAACTATTCCGGGCTATTGTCGTGATACCCCTCGGGACCAATTTCGGACCACCAGGTAGGCTGCCAACCCGAGTGGTCCCGTAAAGACGACTATTGCCCCCCACAGTTGCCCACCAGGAACCCTTTCCCGCAGCGTGTCTCGCCAGACCCATATGGCAGGCAGTACCATGAACAGTAGAAACGTGACCCATTCGCCGGCCCCTATTCCTTCGAGAAAACCCAAGGTAAAAAGTGGCATGAGGTTTCTCCCCCTACTTCTGGACCGTTCAGTAAACAAGGTTCTTAGCATCCGACTAAAACGCACGTAATAGCGCCAATGCACTCATTCAGGCAGGCTAAGGGTACACATTCGACGATTGCGTAACAGACTTGCGAGATAGCGGTCTGAGTGCAGCTACCACAGGGCTGAATGCTGTATTCACTCGCCATTCAGCCCCTTTCTTGAGTACAGGCATGCCTCCGGCCCGATGGTGCAATCTTTCCGAATAGATATCCGGATTCCGGTTAACATGAATGATTCCATGGGCACTTCTCCGGGTTTAGGCCCCCTGATAATCACTGCCAGGGACTAGCCGGGTGAGTTGGGCTTCGATCAATTTGTTGGACTCGTCAAACAACAATAGGACGCCGTACGACCTGTCCGCCGACAGATAAGTCGCTGTTGGCACCCCTGGCTGGCGGTCCCCTTGGACAGGCTCTCCGAGGCTCTGGAGTTTCTCACGAACTTCAGAAAGGGTGTCTCCCCACTTCACTTCTCCAATTATGGGGCCCTGCCAATCCTGCGTAGCTTTGATCGAAAGAACGGAGTCTTGTTCCTTCTGGAGCAAAATCTCCATTCCTCGGTACCGAAAGAGCACCGTCGCACGGTTTCGCGGGTGCCCAGGGTCCACGGTCTCTGTGGGGGACCCAAGCCTCTCTTGAACGAATGCCTTAGTGGACCCAAGCGAGATTCCGGCAAGTGATGGTTGGCTCGGTGCGTCGCTGGAGGCTTTCGCTCGGCCTTCTGACGCAGGTGTCATGCTCCCCGTGCTCGGCCCACCCGAGCACCCCACCAGTACGACTAGCAGGCACACGAGGATGAACTGTTTCATTTCGATCTCCCCTCGGCGATGGTCGAACCGCGACCTTCGGCCAGCAGCTCCCTGCACTCCAAGGACGTTTTTGCGTTATGTGAGCCACCACTGCAACCACCATGAAGGTAATACATATCAAACAACGAGGACAGTCCTCGGTGAACAGAACATTTGCAGAAGGGAGAAGACGCCGGCCCGACGTTGTGCAACGCTGGCCTTTCGAATTTCTGGTTCTGTCAACCGGTGTGGTTGGCGTAGCCCCGCCTATGTTCTAAATGACCAACTGTAGTCCTTGCCCATTGACTGACCGGTGGCATCTTGAACCGTGCCCGTGATTGTCACCGTGATCGTGTTGCCGGACCCAAAACTAAAGGCTGGGTTAACAGGACGTAGGACAAGCGTTTTTTTGCGATACTCGTAGCGATACCTGTCCGTGACAACGCTGCTGTGCTTCGCCTCCACAATCTGTATGGTCTCCTCATTGAGCGTGCTGGGGTTCATGTCCCGTGTGAAGTATACCTTGATCTCCGATTCCTCCGTCGCCTTGGTTACCACCCCTTGAGCGGGACTAACCGACGAGATAAAGCTGGACCCGTTCCCTTGCAGGACGTCCAGGATTTCTCCGGTCGCGGCATCGATAACCACAAGTGCCCGGCTAATATCACTTCCTGATAGCGGAATCTGCCACACGGTTAGAGGCTCCCGCCCTCGGACATGGAAGGACTCAACCAGAAGAACATTACCGACCTTGGCGCCGCTTGTCCCGGCGGTGGCGAATTGGATTGCCTGCATCCGACCGATATACTTCTTGTCTTGGTCGCTACTGGGGAGTAGCGGCGTCATGACATCGCCTAGTCCAGGCGCCTGCCAGGCAGATCCCGCAATCGGATCGATGAGATCCACCTTGCCGCCCGGCCATACGATCAGGTGAATCTGACGACGGTCCCCAAGGGTTAACCACATCATGTACTGAAACCCTTGAACATCAGGCGGCGATGACTCAGGGGCTGGCCGTGCCTCGCTAAGTTTGTCGATGAGCTGCTTTACCAGTTTCGGGTCATCAACGCTCTTAACGGCACCGTTTTCGTAGTCATGGATCGTCACGGCTTGCACCTGAGACAGTTCGTCCGGGTATAGCCTCTTGACAGATTCAGCAGGCGTCGTTGCCGTTAGAGTCGGTGACTGAACCTGCTGACTGGGATATACCTGTCTGACTGCTTGAACAGAACTGCACCCCGCCGCCAACAAGGAGGCCATCGTCAGTACAAGCCAGACATGTTTCATGTGTTCCTACCCCCATGCAAGCAGCCGCCTTTGGCCGATGCTCTTATTTCCTTGGACGCTGCACCACAACTTTTAGTTGTGCATGTGGCATGCGGCCGCTTATTGACGGGTAATCGGAGGAGACCGGCCCGAATATCGGCCCGTTTCTGCTGAGTTTCTCTGGCCAACAGGGCTTCCGGTTAAATGGCGGCATGGGAGGCGGCAACGGGCGGCTAAATGCCGCAGTAGTCGCCCCACTCTTGTGTGGCCGTAAAGCAGTCCATCCGGTATTCAAGTTTGGTGCCGTCGGTCAAGACCAGTGTCACAAACCCGGCGCACTTGCAAGGGTCTTCAAAGCGGTGATTCTTTAGATCAGCTAGTAGCTTGGGGAGCTTCGCCTTGGGTACTTGGCGGTTGTCGATGGTGGCGCTGGTGATCTGGGCCGAGGTCCAGATCCGTCCGCCTAGCGGAAACCATGAGATGCCGGTCACCAGTAAGGTCACCACTGTTACCCCAATAATCGCGGAAATGATGCGTTTCATATCGTTGCCTTCTTCCCCTTGGCCGCTTCCGCAGTAGCTGGAAGTCTACATACTAGACGGTAAATTGGTTGAGGGGGTTCCAGTCGACACATTATGAATTATGAAAATGCAGAATCCCGGCCGAGTCTGCCCGAGTTGCAGGACGCCGCCGTTCACTGCGCCGCATGTTCATGCAGTCACCACACCAAACGAATCGACCAACTGTAGTATAAGTTATGGGACGGAGTCTGATGTGGGACCTGGGCCTCGAACCCAGACGAACTCGCCTTCTACGACGCGCTGGCCGAAAACGAATCAGAGGTCCGAGAACTCGGCGACGAGACGCTGAAGAAGATCGCGATCGAACGCACCCAAAGTCTGCGCAAGTCGGTGACGGTGGATTGGGCGGTGTGGGAGTCCGTACGGGCACGCCTGCGGGTCATGGTAAAGGCGCTCCTGCGCCGGTACAAGTATCCGCCGGACAAGCAAGAAGAGGCCACGGAGGCGGTTCTCCGGCAGGCCGAGGCGATATCGACGGAGTGGTCGGTCGGAGCATAACGCCGGACACCCATCCCGGATCGATGGTCACCCCGCCCGGATCGATGGGCACCCATCCCGGATCGATGGGCACTCGACCCCGGATCGATGGGCACTCGACCCGGCAACCCTGCCCGGATCTTTGGGCACTCCTTCCCGGATTGATGGGCACCCTTCCCGGACCGATGGGCACCTTCCCGGACCGATGGGCGCCTTTCCCGGATCTTTGGGCACTCCTTCCCGGACCGATGGGCGCCTTTCCCGGACCGCTTGGGCAACCCTTCCCGGATCGTTGGGCACCCGGCCCCCGGATCGTTGCGCACTCTTTCCGGATCGTTGGGCACCCGACCCCTGGACGACCGCCCACCTTTGGGCCACCCGACACTAAAATCGTAAATGGCGGGGCGTTTGTTCGGTGCTGACCCGCTCCCGCAAAAAAATCTTGGATAAATATAACAATTTGTATTCCATTATCTCCCTAAACATGGTATAGTAAGGACGTTCCGTACAAAAATAGGGAGGATCAAAAACATGACCGGTAAGTTCGATTTTACCCGCGTACCGCTCCGCAAGAAGAACATGCTGGACGCCGTAGGCACGATCGCGTGGGACAGTTACCAGATGGAACTCGTGTCGCTGGCGGAGACGTTGATGACCCAGGTATCCGAGGACGCGATCGCCCAGAAGTACCCCAAGTTCCTCCGGTTGGAGCCGTTCGCGGAAGAGCCCAGGGCGATTGTCGCCGTGCCGGCCATGGTCGAAGGGCCGGACACGGTCCTCGTCATCTATGGAGACCAGGCCAAGTCCGTCCACGTCGATATGTCCCCTTTCTTCGCCGTAGAGCCCCAGCACATCCCGCGCGGCACCCGGGCGTACATCCCCTTCAGCCGTAAAGAGCTTCCGGACCTCGGCCCTTGCCTCATCCTCCACTTCGGCCAGGCCGAATACAAGGCCATCACCACCGGCAAGAAGAAGTCCACGAGCACCGCCCCGGCGGCGACCCCGGTGCATGCCACGTCGGCCCAGGCCACGTCGGCCCAGGCGCCGTCAGTGCAGGCGACGCCGGCGCAGGCGACCCCGGCGCCGGATTCCGCCGAGAAGCCGGCCGGAGCGAACTAAATCACAAGGGCGGGAGTCACACACGGCTCCCGCCCTTCATGCGTACGCCTCGCAGCTTACCGAGCCAGTGGGTTCAAATCCCACCGCACTTTTACTCGGTACCGTGTCGTAGCCGAAGACAAGGCGCCTCGGAGCAATCCAGGCGTGGCAGAGTGTCCCTCCGAAAGGAGCGATTGCGAGAGGGGCTTCGCTGACCCTTGCTATCGGTTGTATGTATTGTTAGAATGCAAATATACTGTACTTTCCAGAAGCACACTGATTGTAATACGCTTACAACAGCGGCGTAAGGAGGATGTATATGCGTAAGTGGTTTGCTGGTCTCGCGGTTCTGGTTTTGGTGCTGGGGTTCGCGATGGCGGCCGGGGCCGCACCGGACGACCAGGGGTATCGCGTTGCCTTGGACGCTGCCGGTGCCGCCAAAGCAGGTTTGTCCGTTCGCCATAACCTGGGCAGCGACCGTGTGTCGGCGCATGTGAGCAGTGGGCAGAAGGACATGCTCGACCGGATGGGCATCGTTTATGAACTGGTCCCCGTCCGGACGGTGGACGGTCAGCCCGCCACGCTGGGGAAGCCCGGCGGCACCCGGGCCATTCCCTCGACCCAGGTTCCGTACGGTATCAAGATGATCTACGGAAACCCGAGCCTGGCACCCGCCGGCATCAGCGGCGGCAGCGGGGTGACCGTGGCGGTGCTGGACACCGGTTCCGTGAATCATGTTGACTTTACGCGGGCGAACGGCTCCAAGCTGATCACCGGCTGCGTCGACTTCAGCCAGACGAAGAAGCCACAGGTGGAAGGCACCTGCACGGACGGCCACGGCCACGGTACCCATGTGACCGGCACCATCGCTGCGGCGGGCGGCGCTGACGGCCTGGGCATCTTCGGCGTGGCGCCTCAGGCCTCCATCTTCAGCTACAAGGTACTCAACGACCGTGGCAGCGGGTATGCCGACGACATCGCCAACGCCATCCGGGTGGCCGCGGACCGGGGGGCCAACATCATTTCCATGTCCCTGGGTTCCGCCAGCGGCTCCAGCATTGAGTTGGACGCCATCCGGTATGCCAACGGCAAGGGCGTGCTGGTCATTGCCGCTGCCGGTAACAGCGGCCCGAACGCGGATACCATCGGGTACCCCGGCGCCTACAAGGAAGTGGTGGCCGTGGCGGCCCTGAACGCCGACGAAGTGGTGGCCTACTTCTCCAGCCGGGGCCTCACCGACGGCAACGACGCCACGATCGTCGACCGGGAGGTGGAGGTGGCCGGTCCCGGACGCAACACCATCTCGACATACAAGGACGGCGCTTATTACACCATGAGCGGCACGTCCATGGCGACGCCGCACATGGCCGGTCTGGCGGCCAAGATGTGGCAGGGCGATGCCGCCAAGACCCGGTCCTGGCTGGTGAGCCAGGCCAAGGCGCACGACATCGTCACGGCGGAGCAGATCAACAACGCCGGCCCCGGATACGACATCGCTTCCGGCTATGGCCTGCCCCAGGTGCAGACGCTCTCACAGTCCCTCTGGAACAACTGATTCGGTGTCAGGCGCAGGGGCGTCCCCAACTGGGGGCGCCCCTGTTTTTGACAGCTTGTGGGTCATGCTTCCGGCTCCGGTGGTTTCCCGCTGTCGCCGGGCTGCCACTCGGCCAGCTTTTCGTCGTCGTAAACCTTGTACTCCCCGGTCACGGGGTCAAAGTCGCTGTTCACCTTGTCGTGCTCGCACGCCCGGTGAACGGCCTTCTTGCTGCAGCCCTTCCGTTCGGCGACTGCCTTCAGCTTAAGTAGTGTGGCCATTGTCAGTCCTCCTGGGACCATGATAAGGCCCGGACGCCCCGGCATGCAAACGAAAATCGCACGTTGCAGTGGCGGCCTCTTGTGCGTCAAGAGGAGGGATTCTGCTAAGTCCGTATAATATAGACTTCAGTAAATCACCGGAACTGGAGGGCGATCGGGATGCGCTGGGCGAAATGGGCCGCCATGGCCCTGGTGGTCGTGTTGGGGATCGGGCTCTTCGCGTTTATTGCACAGGCGGGGACACCTCAGGTGGCCGTGATACAGCCGACCGCGACGCCCAAAGGCGTTGTGCTCCCGGCGGGCATTTCGATGGTGGTCGACAGCCAGAAGCAGGGCCGGATCAAGGGATCCGCCAGCGATGGGAGCATTGCAGCCATGAAATACTCCCACCAGATCGTATCGCCCCGGGACCCGGCAAGCGGTCTGCCCACAGGCCAGCGGATGCACAAGCCGTTGGTCATCACCAAGTTGCTGGACCGGTCCTCGCCGCAGATGATGGAGGTCCTGGTGAATAACGAGAACCTCACCAAGGTAGAGATCCGCTTTGTGAACGCGGCAGGGCTCTACTATACGGTGAAGCTGACCAACGCGAACATCGCCAGCGTGGATCAGAAAACCTACCCGGACGGCACCCAGGTGGAGGAGATCGGGTTCACGTACGAGCGCATTGAGTGGACGTGGGCGGACGGCGGCGTGACATCGGGCGATGACTGGGAGGCCAGGACGAATTAGCGAACAGGAGCCCGGCCGGGCGTGCTGTCCGGCCGGGCTCTTTCGCGACCGTGCGGGGTCTAGCGGTTGTAGTCGATCACGTACAGATACGGAATGCGGATGGAGCCCGCGGCCGACGTGACCGTGACGTAGCCACGGACCAGCTCGGGGGTGCCGGACTGATTCGGCTCCTTGTGGACCCCGCGGTTCGCCACGGTGGCGGTAATCTGGGCGCTCTGACCACCGTTCACGGTGACCGTCGCGGCGTTCAGGGCGAGATTTCCGCCCGCCTCGGCCAGCGTGTACGTCTGCGCACCGTTGGTCGGGTTGGCCAGCGTGAAGGTGATGGCGTTCGTCTGGTTGCCCACCGGGCGCACCAGCTCAAAACTGAGCGAGGAGGGCATCGCCAGAGCCGGCGGGTTCATGGCCCGGCTCAGGTCAATAATGCCGGCGCCCACCTGCAGCGGATCGGCGGAGTCGGCGGCATCATGCGCCGTGGCCATGAGAGCGGCCTTCACTTCCGCCGGGCCCCAGCCCAGGCTGTGGGCCTTGCTGTACGCCAACAAGAGGGCGGCCGCACCGGCGACGTGCGGCGTCGCCATGGAGGTTCCCTGGAAGACCTCGAAGCCACCGCCCGGGACGGAGGAGAGGATGTTGACGCCAGGGGCGGCCACATCCGGCTTCAGGGTGTAGTTCGGGGTCGGACCCCGGGAACTGAAGTCGGCCAGCAGGTTCGGCGTGACCGGCACCGCAGAGATCGCGGCATGAATCGTCACGGTGTGGTCGCCGGTCCAGGCCGCGAGGGCCTTCCCTTCGTCCCGGCTGATCATGATCGCCGGCGTGTGGACGCCGTCGGTCGCCATGGGAATGGGCGGGCCGGACACGTCATTCCGCTGATAGATGATGACCGCCTTGGCGCCCGCCGCCCCGGCGTTGTTGATCTTGGTGGAGAAGGTGCAGACGCCGCGCTGGATCAGGGCGATTTTGCCCGCCAGCGGCGTGCCGGCCAGGGGGGTGCAGGCCAGAGAGTCAGCGCCGTAGTTCGCCCAGGCGGCGTATTCGCCGGTGATGTCCGCTTTTACCTCGCCGTTGCCCGAGCCCGTGGTGGCCAGGGCGGGGCCGGCCAGCGCAGCGGCTTCAAGGGTCATGGCGAAGGTGCGACTGCTGGTGATGGCCGCCACGGTGATCACGTTGCCGGCCGTGCCGGGGGAGCCAACGGTGTAGTTGCCGGGTCCTTCGTTGCCGGCGGCAATGGCTACGACCACGCCGGCGTCTGCGGCGGCATCGACCGCCATCTCCAGCAGGTCCTTGCCCCGGTGGGCCGTACCGCCCAGGCTCAGGTTCAGGACGTCCATGCCGTCACTGACGGCCTCTTCAACGGCCTTGGCGATAAAGAGGCTCTTGGCGTTATCCACGTTGCCGGGGAAGACGTTGTAGCTGCCCAGCCAGGCGCCCGGAGCCACGCCGCTCAGGCCGCCGGCCAGCGGGGCGATGGTGCCGGCCCGGCCGGCGATGGTGCCCGATACGTGGGTGCCGTGGCTCTGAGCGGCCCTCGCATCCAGCCAGGGATCCTGGGCGAAGACCTTGGCCACGATCACCTTATTGCTGGTGTACTGGACCTGGCCTTTGGGGAAGCCCGCAGGCATTGCAAAACCCGCATCGCTCAGGAAGGGGTGCGTGTTGTCGATGCCGGTGTCGATGACGCCGACCTTGATGCCGGCGCCGGCCCCGTCTTGCCCGCCCAGGGCGGTCCAGACCGCCGCGTCGCCGATCAGGCTGTGGCTGGCGTTCATCGCCGGCCTGTAACTTTCGCTCATGCCCGCAGCGACGGCGCCCGGGCCGCCCTGGATATCCTTGAGCGAGGCGCCATTCAGCCTGACGCCGAGGCCGTTGAAGGTGACGGCGTACTCGGTCACCACCTGCACCTGCGGCGCCTGTTTGGCCAGCCACTTCTTGTAGTTCTCCCGTTGCGCCTGCAGCCGGTCGCCATACTTGTTGGCCGCCGGGGCGTTCAGGTCGAGTTTGTGACCCTTCTCAGGCCGGGTAGCCGGGTAGTCGGAAATGGAGCCGGTATACGAGGCCAGGGGCGCATCGCTGAACTGGACCCAGGCGTAGTCACCCGCAGCGTCGGTCGTGGCCGACCCGTCGTTGACCAGGTAAATGCCCTGAGCGGGTCCTGCCGCCGCCAGCAGCAGCAAGGCGGCCAGCAGGCCCCAAATGGTACGGAAACTCCGTCGCTTCACTTGAATTCCCCTTTCTGGTACAATTATATCTGCTCTAATGATTTTAAATTCTCGTATAAAGCTCAGCTTCCTCTAAAATTATCAGCGTTTTCGCGGAAGGGATACAGCGCGCGAAAAAACCCTTCGAGCGTGTCGAAGGGTTTCCGGTGCTTGGTGTGTACGCACGAGCCAGGAGAACCCGGGCCCTACTATTCTAAACCCGCGTGCCGGCGTGGTGCCTTCGTCCGAACAGAATCGACAGGCCAAGCGCCACCAGCAGTACCGGCCAGCCTACCCGAACCAGGTCGCCGAGGGTCAGCGAAAACGCAAATCCGACATTGTTGATGATTTTCACCAGGCCCAAAGCGGCGATCCCAAGTCCGAGCGCGGACCCGAAGACGGACGGGGCGTGCCGGCCGTCAAACAGGCTGCTCCAGAGGATCTCCAGCCCAATGAAGACCACGAATGCCGGCCAGAGTTCCAGGCCAGAGTAGAACATCCCAAGACTCTGCAGAACGGCGAAAACACCCAGAACGATCAGCGTGACGCCGGTAAGCGCCTTATGCATCGTAATTCGACACCCTTTCATGCGGTCTTCATCTGCTTTACGGATACCAGCTTACTGCAGGGCATGTCTGCCGCAAACGTACGCGGGGGCGAACCGACATCGTACCTTGGTACGATATCGCAGCAAAAATCGTTCACGCAGCCACCGCCGGATGGCTTCTGGCTGCTGGAATCGGTCTTTTCGTGGTTTTGATCCGAAAGCGTTTCCGTTTTTTGGATTGACACGGTCTTGTCGCGGCGGTACCATTGCAGAGTCTAAATTCTCTGCTGACGGAATTATATAGGTGCATATCAACGAGGAGGAAACACTGTGCGCAAAAGTCTCGCTCTGGTTCTACTTGCGGCCATGATTCTGCTGGCTGCCTGCACGAGCAGCAAGCCGGCTCCCGCTCCCCAGCCCGCAGCGCCCGAGGCACCGAAGAACGTTGAGCTCCAGTTCGTCTTCCCGGTGGCCGTGGGCGGCGCCGTTGCCACTGCCGTCGAGAACATGGTCAAGGATTTCAACACCGCCAACCCCAACATTAAAGTGACCCCGGTGTTCGCCGGCAACTACCAGGACACCATGACCAAGGTGCAGACGCTGACCCAGGGCGGCACCCCGCCTGAGGTAGTCGTGCTGCAGGCGACCGACATCTTCACCCTGACCGACCTGAAGTCCGTGGTCCCGGTTGATAACTACGTTGCCGCCGACAAGGACGGCCAGGCGTACATCGCCGACTTCCTGCCGGCTTTCATGGCCAACAGCAAGATCGACGGCAAGACGTATGGCATCCCGTTCCAGCGCTCCACCGTGGTCATGTACTACAACAAGGAGCTGTTCAAGGCCGCCGGTCTGACCGCCGCCCCGAAGAACTGGACCGAACTGGTCGATTTCGGCAAGAAGCTGACCAAGGCCGACGGCAGCCAGTGGGGCCTCGAGATGCCCTCTGACGGCAACCCGTACTGGACCTACTCCGGCTTCTTCATCCAGAGCGGCAAGAACGTCGCCAACGATGCCGGCACCGAAGTCTACTTCAACGATCCGGCCGTCCTTGAGGGCCTGGACTTCATCATGTCGCTCTCGGCCACCCACAAGATCATGCCGAAGGGCGTCATCAAGTGGGGCGACGTCCCGAACGACTTTGCCACCGGCAAGGCGGCCATGATCTACCACACCACCGGCTCCATCGGCTCGCTGCTCACCAAAATGGATCCGGCCAAGTTCGGCGTTGCGCCCCTGCCCGCCGGCAAGAAGGGCGGCTCGCCCACCGGCGGCGGCAACTTCTACATTATGAAGAGCACCCAGGATAAGCAGGACGCTGCCTGGAAGTTCATCCGCTTCATGACCGACACCCAGCGCGTGGCCGCCTGGTCCGTCGCCACCGGCTACGTCCCGTCCCGCAAGTCTGCCCAGGAGACCCAGACCTGGAAGGACGCCGTCGCCAAGTTTGACGGGTACAAGGCTGCCGTCGACGCCATGCAGAGCGCCGACCGGGAGATGGCCACCCACCAGAACCAGCAGGTCCTGAAGGCCTTCGGCGATCAGCTGCAGGCGGTGATTGGCGGCTCCAAGGACTCCAAGACCGCCATGGAGCAAGCCCAGAAGGATGCCACGGCGATTTTGGCGCCGTTCAAGAAGTAACAGCGATTAACCGCTGGTTAGTCGCGGCGGAGGGGTTTGCATGGCGCAGCCGTCACTGGCGGCAGCGCCGCCCGGCACTCCGGTAAAGCGGAAGGCCCCCAGATTCAACTGGGGGCCTTACCTGCTTCTGTTGCCCTCGGCGGTACTGCTGTCCGTGTTTACGCTTTACCCGATGGCCGCCTCCGGCGTCATGGCCCTGTTCAAGGCGAACATGGCCTTCCCGGAGCCGGTCTGGAACGGCCTTGGCAATTTCAAAGCGCTGTTCGCCCAGGAGATCTTCCGGAAGACCATGTGGAACACGGTGGTCTTCGCCGTGGGCACCATCCCCTTTTCGGTGGGGCTGGCGCTTTTTCTCGCGGTGCAGCTGAATCGGAAGCTGCGGGGGACCGCACTGGTGCGCGCGGCGTTCTTTTACCCGACGATGCTGCCCCTGGTCAGCGCGGCTTCGATCTGGAACTTCATGTACAACCCGATGTACGGGCCGATCAGCCTCCTGATCAAGTTCTTCGGCGGCACTTCGCCCAACTTTCTGGGCGAACCCGGCTGGGCCTTGCCGGCGATCATGTTCGTGTCGATCTGGAAAGACGCGGGCTACTTCATGATTTTCTACCTGGCGGGCCTGCAGAGCCTTCCGGGCGATGTCTTCGAGGCGGCGGAGCTGGACGGGGCCTCCGGGTGGCAGCAGTTCGTGCGGATCACGTTCCCGCTGCTGACGCCGACGACGCTGTTCGTGGCGACGATCAGCTTCATTAATGCCTTCAAGACGGTGGACCAGATTTTTGTCATGACCCAGGGCGGACCGCAGAACGCCACCAGCCTGCTGCTCTACTACATCTGGCAACAGACCTTTGCCTACTTCGACAAGGGCATGGGCGCCGCCGCATCGGTGGTGCTGATCGCAATCCTCCTGGCCGCGGCGCTCTTCAACCACCTGTACGTGGATAAGCGGGTGCACTATGAATAAGCGACTGAAGCTGGGCGACCGGGTGCTCTACCTGCTGACGGCTGCCCTGGCGCTGGCGTGGCTGGTGCCGCTGGTCTGGGCGATTACGACCTCGTTCCGGCCGGAAAACGTGCCGGTGGGCAAGGGCTCGCTCTGGTGGGGCGGCAGCCTCACCGTGGCCAACTACAGCCGGGCCTGGAGTGCGGCGCCGTTCGGCACGTACTACCAGAACACCATCATCATCGTGGTGGGGATTCTGCTTCTGCAAATGATCACGATTACTTTGGGTGGCTTCGTTTTTGCCCGGATGGCGTTCAAGGGCAAGGACTTGCTCTTCGTTCTGTTCCTGCTGCAGTTGATGGTGCCGGCGGAGGCGCTGGTGGTGCCGAACTTCACCACCATCCGAGTGCTGGGGCTGGTCAACCACCGCATCGCCGTAATGCTGCCGTATATCGCCTCGGCTTTCGGCACGTTCCTCATGCGGCAGACCTTCAAGCAGGTGCCGCGGGACTTGGAGGAGGCGGCGGTGATCGACGGCTGCGGCCCCCTGCAGACGCTCTGGCACGTCTTCGTGCCGGTGGCCCGGCCGACGCTGGCGGCGTTCGCCCTGGTCTCGGTCAGCTACCACTGGAATAACTACTTCTGGCCGATGATCATCACCAACACCAAGGATGTCCGACCGCTTACGGTGGGCCTGGCGCTCTTCACAAAGGCGTCGGAGTCCGGGTCGGACTGGTCGCTGATTACCGCCGGGACGATGATGGTGGTCGCGCCGCTGCTGGTGGCCTTCTTCCTGTTTCAGAAGCAGTTTATCAACAGCTTCATGCGATCGGGGATCAAATAACCCCGGTTCGATGAAAGGCCCCTTTCCGACAACTCGGAAAGGGGCCTTTCGCGTGCGCCCGAAATTTGTCGAACGGTTGTTCGCCCGCTCTGCGCGCATATCTGGTAATATGTGGGTGAGCGAGGAGAGACTCGGCCCTGGTACCCGCCTGGAGAAGCGGTATACCCGCGTCATCCGCAACGGCAGAGCAACTTTCGGGGGGCGGCGTTTTGGACCTGCTCATCAAGTGCAGCGGCGAGTGCCGCACGTTGGACCAGTGCCCGCCGGTGGCGGCCTTTGCCTTCACCGTGCGCCACGCTTATCGGATGGTCCACCGGGAAGGCGGTGTCGTTTGCCGCGGAAAGCCGGCCTCTGTGCCACGGGCCAAGACCGAGGCCGTGCGGCGGGCACTGGCGTGGTTATTGAACCAGCCCGCCGCCGGTCGGGCAGTCATTCGGTCCGATTGGCCGGAGGTGGTTGCGGCGCCCGCGGCGTCGGTACCGCCAGGCCAGGAAGATGAACAGGGCGAGGTGAGGCGGATGCTCTGCCGGCTGCGGGAGCAGGGCTGGGCGGTTGAAATGCAGCCGGCCGCTCCCGAGTACGTGTCCGAGGCCTATGCGCTTTCCTGCCGCACAGCGCTTTGGGCAATCCGAGAATGGACGCGGCAGAAGGCGATATCCGCAGAATCAGCCCGCAAGCAGGCTGCTGGTTCGCCCTCGCCGGTGATGGTGCGGCGGGTTTCCCGAAAAACGTGGCCTCCGGGCGTCGAAGCGGATATCGTAATTACCTGCGATGGCGGCTACAAGCCCTTGTCCGATGGGGCGGGCATTGCCGCATACGCCTGTCTGGTGCGAAGGCGGTCTCGACTCACCCACAAGGAGAGTGGGGTGGTCTGTTGGGGACCGGCCGCCCGCAGTCAGGTTGCCGAGTTGGGGGCTGTAGTGGCGGCGCTGCGCTGGCTGATCGCCTCTCCGTTGGCCGTGGGGACCCGGGTGGAAATCCGGTCCGACTGCCAATGGGTTGTGGACAACCTGGCCGGCCAGTGCAGCGGGCGAGTGCTGCGAGGCACGGTCATGCTCCTGCGCACCGTCGACCGGCTCCTCTGTCGTCTGCATCAGAACGGCTGCCAGGTGGCGATCTGGCGGACGCCCCGTAAGCTGGTAGCGGAGGCAGATGCGCTCTGCCGGCAAGTGTATGCCGAGCGGCTGGCTCGCAACAGCACCGGGCTACGACGCCAACCGCTCAAGGCGTTCCTGCGCGGTCGAAATGATTCCCCGGCCTAACTCCCAGTGTAGGCCAACTCCGGCCCCGACGTGGTCAACACCTTCGGCCCGCCGATCCGGCGTGACATGAACCGACCAGGTGCCACGTAATCTGAGTCTGTGCGGGACAACATCCGGCAGACTTCGTGGCGAGGGAGCTGATGAATGTGCGGGGTATCACGCTGTTTATCGTGGCACTGCTTGCGGCGATTTTTCTAGCCATTACCGACCCCACCATGGACGACTTTCATGCCCACCTCACCGCCGAGCTGCAACACAAAACCGCCGAATCCGCCAAGACCGATGCGGCGTCCGCCGCCATGAGCAGGCTCGCCAATTGGTTTGCCACCGAGTACGGCATGCAGCAGGCACGCCGGCAGGATTACGTTGTGTTTAGCCTGTACTCCGCAGAGATCGATGGCCAGACGCAGCGGTGGGTCGGGATTGTGAAGCAGTTCGTGCCCATCCCGTGAAATACACGGATTTCCCCGCCGGTTCTGCAGCAATGACGTACGCAGGCGCCGCCTTCCCTCAACGGGGGGCGGCGCCCCAATTCTTGAGTTCCGTTCGGAGAAACCTGGTCCGATCCGCCACCCAGCGGCGGATATAGGCCGGTTCCCGCAGGAACGTGCTGTTCTTTCGCCATTTGCCGGCATCTCGGAGGGCCGGTTCCCGGATTTCCCGGTAGATCGCGCCCAGGTGCTCCGACACCGTCGCTTCCGACAGGGGGCCTTCCAATAGTTCCGCCCAGAGCGCTGCATAGGCCTTTCGCCACCGGGGGGAGCGCAGCAACCGGATCGCCAGGTAATTGCCCCCGCTCATCGCAAGTGGCACTTCGTCCGGCGGCAGGGTGTGCCCCCAGGGGCACCGGCCGAAGGTGCCGTCGAGGTCCCAGGGACTCAGTTCCCAGCGCTGCCCTGGTCGCCGGATGAGCGCATAGTTGTGGACCAGCCCGTCGGTATGGCTGATGAAGATCACCCCGGCCAGCCAGCGCAGGCATTCCGCCATGTCCACTACATCGCCGATGGTAGCCTCGAATTCGTCATCTTCCGGCAAGGTAATCCGGTAGATCAGCTCCTTGAGGTCCCCGGACTCATCGTCGGGCGGGTGGCACTTCTCGTAGCCGGCGGCCAGGTACCGCTTGGGCTGCTTCGACTTCCGGCTCAACAGGCCGAAGTTGCCCTCGCCGCCGACGCCGTAGTAGATGGTGCCGCCCCCGGCTTCCTGCCGCTTCAGCCAGTCGCCGTCCAGCGCCTCCATGGCCGTGTAGAGTCCCAGTCCCCGGCCGTTCAGGTTCAGCGAGACATGCCGGCAGTCGGGCACCGGCACGCCCATGCCTTCGAACAACCGGAAGGCCAGGCGACCCCGCAGGAGCGACGGGTCACGGTAGGCAGCGTTCAGGTGGAGGGTCCGCCTTCCGTCCGGACCCCCTTCCGGGGGGAACCAGAGGTCGTACGAGGGCTTGGCGAAATCGCGGGAGAAGCGACCCCGATAGCCGACCCAGCAGGGAAACCGCCGGCCATGGGCGGAGAGTGCCGCGGGAAAGCAGCGCTCCGTGGCGGCGTGGTCTGCGAACCACTTGAAGTCGTCCGGCTCCAGTTCCAGGCTGTACTCCGATACGGCATTCATAGCGCCACCTCGTCCGAACTTGTGTGGAGGCCGGGGGAGCTAACCACTCCCCCGGCGGACAAGCGCAGCGCGTGGGTCAGGTGTTGCCGGTCCCACCCACGCGGGTGGTCGTCGCACGGCGGCGGCGCCGGCGCCGGACATGGACGCTGATGGAGATAGAAATGCGGAAGCGGCGACGGCGACGGGGACGCGAGGTCTCGGTGGTTCCACCGGTGGTCCGACGCTCGATGGTGCTAACTGCGGTGGTGCGACGCTCCGTCGTGCGACGCTCCGTCGTGCGACGTTCGGTGGTGCGACGGCGACCGGTGGTGCGACGGCGGCTGGTGGTGCGACGGCGACCGGTGGTGCGACGGCGGCTGGTGGTGCGACGGCGGCTGGTGGTGCGACGGCGGCTGGTGCCCCGGCGGCGGCGACGGCTGGTGCCATACCAGTCGGAGCCGGCGCCTGCGACTCTGGCGCCTTCGGAGGAACGAAGCTCGGTCTCCCGCTCGATGGCGGTCTGGATGCTTCTGGCGATGCCCAAAGCGGTCACCTCTCATGGGAGTCTATCGGGGTATCAGCACCCTCTCCCAAGATATGAGGAGTTCACATAATCCGTTCCGATGACCGCGGCCACCCGGTGTCGCGCGGCGGACTGAAACCGCTCCTGCCCGCATACATGAACATGAAGCGTAATTCGCAGCGGTGAGGGAAGCGACGGTGGCAAAACTCAAGTTTTCCGGCCCCTGGGTGGAGCATCTCCTGTACCAGCACCTGGGCAACCAGGCCGGGCAGGTGGGTGTCATGGTGGAGGACCTGGCGACGGGGGCGACCGCCGCCGTCAGCCCGGACCGGCAGTTCCCGGCGGCCAGCGTGGCCAAGGTGCCCATTGCCATGTGCCTGCTTCATTATGTGACGACCGGCTCCATTAGCCTCACAGACCGGGTGACGTACCAGAGCGTGACCGACTACGAGGAAGGGTCAGGCACGCTGCGGTACGCTATCAAAAACGAGGACAGTTTCACGGTGGACTTCCTGCTTGACCGGATGATTGTCGTGTCGGACAACATCGCCCGGAACATGCTGGAGCGCCACCTCGGCAGCGAGACGGTTGCGTCGTACATGCTGAACCTGGGTGTTCTACCCCCATACTACGCACCCTGGCCGATGATGACGGACCGGGGGGCCACCATTTTCCTGGACCGGCTGGACGCGTTTACGGCCGGCATCTCGCACGACCTGACACAACTCTTGATTCACCTGATGGCATCCACCGTCTACAATGACCGAATCCCCGCCCTGCTGCCGCCGGATGTGACGGCGGCCCACAAGGTGGGGACTCTGGCGAACAACGTGCACGATGTGGGGATCATTTACGCGCCTGACCGGTCCTTCATCATTTCGGCGTTCACCGAGGACATTCCGTACGACGACGCTTGCCGCCTGATTGCCGATCTTACGGCCACGGTCTACTGGTACGAGGATTGGCTGGTGACCGCCGGCGGGTAGGGGAGGGTTAGACTGGTCCCGCCGGAGGGGGGAGGGCTTGTGCAGGGAACCATTCTGGCTGTTTTCGCAGCCATTTGCTGGGGCATTGCGCCCATTGCGGCGAAAATGGCGCTGCGCAGCGTTTCGCCGGTCATCGGGATGGGGGTGCGCTCGGCCATCGCGGCCGGCATGGTGTCGGTCTGGCTATTCACCACGGGTTCATACCGCCAGGCCGGCACCCTGGGCGGGCGCTCATTGGTCTGGCTGACCGTTGAGGCGCTCCTGGCCACGGTCGTAGGCGACGCCGCCTACTTTTACGCCCTGAAACATGGACAGGCCGGCCAGGTCAGTCTGATCATGGCCGCTTCGCCGCTGGTCACCCTGACGGTCGCAACCATGCTCCTGGGTGAACCGATCTCCCTGGCCAAGTGGCTCGGGGCGACGCTGATCATCGGCGGGCTGTTTCTGATCACCTTTTAGTCGCAGCGGGGTCACCGCAGCTGGAACAGCCAGTATATCGTCTTGCGGTCCCAGCCCATGTCGAAGGGGACATGGTACCGGTCAGCCGTGTGGGAGTTGATCAAGGGGTACCCATGGCTGTCGAACCCGGTGACGATGGCGAAGTGCTCCAGCTGCCCCTTCTCCTGGTAAGCCACCAGATCGCCCCGGGAAAGCTGCGAACGGAAACCCTCGGGCCGGGCGGCCGCCTGCTTCCAGAGCGTCTGGAAGGGGGCCTTCGCGACGACGCGCCCCCGGCCGGAATACTGAAGGGACCCGGCCAGGTTGCTGACCCGGGTGTGGATCGCCACATTCAGCTTGCCCCCGTCCCGCAAGGCCTGAGAGACGTAGTTGGTGCAGTCCCCGCCGACGCCGTTGTAGTCCCGGTACTTTGGATTATAGCGCCGGTTGTTGCCACAGCCGGTAGCCAGGCCGCAGTACATGTCGGCGTAGGTGACCGCCCCTTCCCGATTGTACCCGCCGGGCGCAGCCGCCGGGGCGGTGGAGGTGGAGGTCGGGGCGGGCAGGGGAGCGGGAATCAGGGCGGGGGTGACATCCGGAATCTCCGTGTCGTCGCCCAGGGGGTCCGTATACCACTCCATGCCGATCAGCCAGCGATTATCCACCCGTTTCAGCTCGACAATGTGGCGGGTGCCGACGCCGAACCGGTTGATGGTGGATTCACCGGGGTACACGTACCCCAGTTCCAGGCTCTGGGCGACGTAGAACCGAGCCCGCTCCGCATTTCCGCCCAGGTATTTGATTTCGATCTCCGGTTTGGCCTCGACGAACTCCACGCTCCGGTTTTGGGCCCACTGCTTCATATAACGGATTTTTCCTTGCTCATGGTTCAAGGCCCAGGTTGCCGTCTTGAGGGCCGGGTGGTAATCGGGCGCAAGCGGCGGTGGAGTACCGTTCGTCAGCAGCCAGAGCGACCGGGCCGCAAAGAGTTCCTGTAGGCGGGGAGTCAGGTCGACCTTGTCCGGCTCCGCAAGAGCCGGGCCGCGCATACTAACCAGCAGAGCGACTAGGACCAGCGTGATCACGAACACCCGTTTCATGCGTTGTGTCCCTTCTTCTCCCAGTGTTGCAGGACCGACAGCTGTTAGTGCCGCTCGGGTTCACGGGAACATGTCGCACCTATTATGTCCCCGCCTTAAGGTGCCTATGTGGCATCCGGTGACCGGGTACCTTCGTGGAGGTTTTTCGCATGCGCTCGAAATTCGGCAAACCGCTGCTGCTGATGCTGGCGTTGCTGCTGACAGCCTGTTCCCGGCCCGGTCCGGCCAAACGGCCGCCGGATGAAGCCCCGACCCCCGCCGAAACTGCGCCGTCCCGCATTCAGCGCCTCTTCGTGGCTTACCTACACAAGGAAGCCGACCCAAATCGAGGCGACGTCTTTGTGACGCCGCCGGTCACCACGCTCCACGCGGTGGCGCCCGCAGGGCTGCAGGTGGAGTTCTACGGCCGCTCGGCCACGGCGCCGGTCCGGTACCTGGGGAAAGCCCGGGCCGTCGGCGACCAGTACAGCTTGCTCTGGACCGTTCCCCGTGACCTTGCGCCCCCGGTGACGGTCTGGGCCTGGGTGGGGCCGGAAGGCGACCCGGCCATGCCGCCGCCCAGGACGCCGGTCATCGCCGTCCGGCCTGCTCCGGCGGGCAGCAAGGTGACCGATGTGGCGGACTTCCCTTTATTCCCGGCGTTCAACTGGCACACCGACCTGACGGCGCCGGAACGCACGGAGCTGACGGATTGGCTGAAAGCGGGCTGGGAGCAGGAGACCCGGGAGACCATGTACGGAGGGCGGCTGCAGGACGTCTCCACGGTAGAGGTGCTGGAGTGGACCACGGCCGAAGCGCGCACCGAAGGGTGGGAGGGGCTCACGCCGGTGGGCGGCGGCGACAGTTGGAGCCTGGAGGCCCACCGGGGCAGCGTGCGGGTGCAGGTCAACTTCGCACGGGCGAGCGGCGGGATTCTGCGGGCCGGCCCGGAGCCGGGGTATGGCATGGTGGTCCGGGTGCTCAAGTGAGGGCGTAGCGAAAGTGAAAGCACCCCGCCTGTGGGGGTGCTTTCGCAGACTGTTGAATAACCCCGCCACTGGCGGGGTTTGTTTTCCTCATTATGGGTTTTCTGGCGGTCATCTATAGTTCCATTACCCTTTTCGGGGTCGGAGAGGGGCCTATAACCGTAAGCGTCAAATCCCGCCCACCTATAAAACGGCGGTTCCTTCTGAGACAATCCTCTTCAGATCACCTGGGGAGGATTGTCTTTATGACGCCAGAAGAGCTGACTGAACTCTGGACTTCCCGTATCCGCGATTACCGGGC
>DASXVX010000047.1:0-4247 GCA_036504075.1 Symbiobacteriaceae bacterium
CCATTGGGTGGGTCTCCTACCCACCAACTTCCACCACCGTCCCGGATGGCCCTTCATTCATGCAAATATGGCCTGCCATGTAGGTTTAGATAAACTGAGCGCCCACGCCCTCTGGTGACCAGAAAGGGTGAGCGCCAACAGCTACTGTACTCAGAACGGAATGATACCTCCTCACACCCGAGGCATTGGATGGTTTGATATTTGGTTGTTGCCTCGTGGATGGGCTGGCCGTCCTCATCCTTGTCTATCTCATTTATCGGCTTTTCATAGAGCACCTCGTGATTGGTGCTCGACTTACACTTGAGACAGAACTCCTTAAATATCTTGGCAGCATTCAAGGCTAGACTCCTCCTAGTGCAGCTATAAGATACGAAGATCCGCTCCAGATTCACCACGCAGTGCATCAAACTACTTAGACTATAGTTATACCTCTAAATATATCACGATTAGTCTATTTCGTGTATACCGGCCAAATCGACCACACAGTTGCGCCGCGACGCGGCTGTGGGCGGTCTGCCGGGTAGCCAAACCGACCAGCGTGTTCCACCCGTAGGCAAATTCCAATGCTTTAAAACGTCCCAGCAATCAATGGAGGAAATCCCCTATTTGGAAGCGTATTCCTATTCAGATTGGAGTTTCGCCTCTACAAAGGTGGGTGTCGTGGTTGGACAAAAAACTTCAGGCGCTCTGCCGGCAGCTCGACGGGGAACGCCCAGGGGCGGGCATTCTCATTTGCGATGAACTCCTGGCCGACGGTGCCACCGGGCGGCTGAAGGCGATCGCCCTCCGCTACCGGGCCAGCTTCATGCTGCAGGCCAGCGAAGCCTGGGCACCCGAAGCAGTTGGGTATCTTCAGGAAGCGCTACCCCGTACGCGGCGCTACCCTGTCGACCGCGCCCACGTACTCCACCTTTTCGTTTCCGCCATCAGCATGTACGGCTCACCGGAGGTTGCCCAGCCATACGCCGACGAGTACTTCCAACTCGCCGAAGGTACCGGTGACCCGGAAGTTCGGCAGTGGATACCCAAGGTGTGGTTCAACCTCGGGTGCTCCTACGCATCCGCCAGCGAGTGGACCCATGCGGAGACGCCCTACCGCCGTTCGATAGATGCCGCCAGCACCGACTCGGGCGGGTTCAGTCCACGGATACCGGCGCTCAACCTGGTGCGGGTCCTCGTGAAGCAGGGCCGGCTTGCCGAAGCCGAGACGATGCTCGCATTCGCCAAGACGGACCTGGACCCGCAGTACAAATGGAACGCATGGGATCAGGAAGCCCAGTATCTCCTGGCAGTGGGGGACTTCGCTACGGCCCGTGCTCTTTGTGAAAAGGTCCTGGACGACCCAGAGTGCCCAGACCTGGTCCGGGCTGAAACGCTGGGGACGCTGGCCCAGATCGTCCATGCTGAGGGCAAGGTTGAAACGGCCGGCGACCTGCTGGAGATGGCCATGGACCTGGCCATCCGCATTCCGTCCGCCCAACTGGCTTCAGCCTTGACCATCATGAAGTTTGCCTTTTCACGAAAGGGGGCTCCTCAACGCCATGCGTAGAGCATCGTTGGTGCTGCTTGCTATCCTTCTGGCCTCGGTTCTCCTGGCTCCCGCTGCCCTGGCGGCCGACATCCGCCCGGTCGTGACCTCCATGTCGTCGTACCGGGTTGGCAGATAGGCTCTCCCGTCCAGAAACAAAAAAAGACCGGCCTTGCGCCGGTCTTTTTTTGTTTCTTAGATGTCCGTGGGGCGCAGCACAAACCAGGCGCCCGGCATGTCCGTAATGCGGGCAAACCGCTCCAGCACCGCTTCTGGCGGGTGGTCTTCCTCCAGGAGGCGCGTCAGGCGCTCGGGAGTCATCAGCAGGTTCGCAGCGATCCGGGCCGGCCAGAATGCTTCAGGAGCCAACTCCTGGAGAATGGCCACGGCCAGGCGGAGCCGGGCGCCGGCGGTGGGGACCGGCAACGTCTTCACATCGAGCGGGAACCGCTCACGCAATGCGGCCTTGCCTTTTCGCACTTGCGGACTGTCCCGGTCTGCGCCGGGCACGCCGCAGAGGTAGTCCATCGAGACGCCGAACCACCGGGCCAGGGCCAGCAAAGACCCGATGGGGGGAACTCGCTGCCGGTCTGTGACGGCTTCCCAGTTGGACACGGTCCCTTTCGCGGTCTCCATCGCGCGGGCGAGATCTTCGAGGGACCAGCCCAGTTCCATCCGCAACTGCCTGATGCGTCGCGGCAAACCACTGGCATCGTCAACGAGCATCCGGCATCACCTCATCTGCCTATGATTGTACGATATTCGTCTTCAGATTGTAAACGTTAGCTGGTGGATGATACTGGTCGATTCCCGAAAAAAGGGTTTACGACCAGTGGAAGGCGCATATAGACTAGAAGTGTCTTCAATATGAAGACGGTACACACAACACATCGAGGTCAGCTCCCGCCAATTCAGTGCTGCATTCCTCAGGCCGTCTTCATTGGGAAGGGAAGGAGGTGAGACTTGATCAAAGCCACTGGGATTATCCGCCGGGTGGATGACCTGGGCCAAGTGGTCCTGCCGATCGAATTGCGCCGGCTATTCGGCCTCAATGACCGGGAGTGCCTGGAGATTTTCACGGAGGAGGACCGGATCATCCTCCGCAAGTACCAGCCCCTCTGTATCTTCTGCGGCAACGGCGGCGACGTGGCGGCCTGGAAGGGCAAAGCCATCTGCGGAGCGTGCCGGTCATCCCTGGCCGACCGGGACCCGGCCTAACAGGGGTAGACCACGGGCCAGACGGCCAGAGGGATATCAGCGGAACGACCGTGGATGGTGGAGTTGGCCCCGTGGTAGTCTCGACCACACCGGACCCCCCAGCGGGGTCTAAAGGGGGGGCCGGGGTGGCTTCCGGGGTTACGGGGCAGAGGCTCCGCTGTCCAAGGTGGAGCCCCTGCTTATGCTCGGGGCGTCTGGCAGCAAGTAAGGAGCGAAATCAACGAGAGCCGCGGCGATGGTGGGCCGGGCGGGGATGTATGACCATGTATGACATCCTCCCCAGTGGTTGCACCGCTCAGCTCAGACTGAAGGAGGGTTTTTCACTTGGAGAATCTTTACGCCAGGGATGTTCAGCTTCTGGCTCGCCTGCAGACCGAGTCTGCCCGGTGCTACTGGCGGGCCGCCCAGCAATCCTCGGGCCGGAACAAGGGCTGGGCGCTGCACAACTACGCTCGGATGTGCCTGGAGTTGGGACGCTACCGGGCCGCTGAACGGGCGGCCAAGGCGGCCCGCCCGCTTCTGGCACGGCGTGACCGGCACATGCACGCCGCGGTGGAGGCGCACGTTGCGGTGAAGATTGGCTATCCGAAGCGCACCTTCAACATCATCGATGAGACGCTGGGCGATCCTAAGTGCCCGGAACTGGTCCGGGCGTACCTCTGGTACGTGGAGGCCCTGAATTTCGAACGGTTGGGCATGTACACGCAAGCGGAGGAGACGCTCGAACGGGCCTGGCGGTCAGCCCTGGCGCTGAACTACTCCTGGTTGGTTGTTCATCTCATGCAGATCTCGCCGGCCATCGCCGCCAAGAAGAAGGGGGCGAGCTGATCGGGCCGGCCCCGAACCAGCAACCCCGAGCCGGGGACACCGACGCCCTCCCTCGTTCGTCGCTGCGGAGGCTGCGCCTGTCCTCGTTCCTCTCTCCGGTCGGAAGACTGGTCACCGCGTCGGTGCCCAGACCCTCCCGTCCACGCCTTTCGCTAGCGACGGCGGGCAGGATAATAACGGATATACATCCGTTTTGGCGCCTTGCGGCTGTAGCGTTCCGCCAGATATCCACCCGAACCGTCCGGATATCCAACCAGCCAGAAGGCTGATACGAGAGGAGGTGATCGAGATATCCAAGTCAAAACGGCCGGGTCAAGACGAGTATCTCCTGCGTTTGGACGATACCCTGGGGGATCAACTCCGAACCATCGCCGCTCGCCGGGACACGACCCAGCGGGCATTGATTGAGGAGGCGGTGCGAACCTATGTCATGGCCGACACCGCCGGCCAGAATGACGCAGACCTGGCCCCGCTGATCAGCCGGCTCATCCAGGACCAGCACATTACCCTGGGCAAAGGCTTCCGCAGCCTGCAGGTGCGGTTGGGTTACGAGGTGATTCGCATGCAGTACGTGCTGTACGAGTTCATGACCCAGGCCGGTATTCCGGGCAGCCAGATCGCGACCTGGCGGGAAGAAGGCTGGCGGTTTGCCGTGAAGGAGTTCCGGCGGAAA
>DASXVX010000048.1:0-42260 GCA_036504075.1 Symbiobacteriaceae bacterium
CACCAACAACTTGTGGACGAAGAGACTGTCGAGCTAGCACTCGCTGAATGACGAAACCGGGGCCCTGTCCCCGGTTTTGCTCCAGCCCGATGGGTTCGCTCAAACTGAGTCGGTTTGGGTCAGAAAGTCCGAGCGCCAACAATCCCCCCCGCAGGTCATCCCGTCAACAACGGTCCCGGTGGGGTTTGCGCATCCTCACTTGGGGTCAAAGGCCCGGAGTACTGCGCTGTTGCAAGTTCACGAAACCCTCTCCTGACTGTCCCACCCGTCGCAGGAAAAAAATGCAGCCAGGAATCACCATTTAGCACTCATGGATTGTCCATGAGCACCGAAATGACACTTCCTGGCTGCTGGTAGGGCCCCTTTTGGGACAGTTCATTCGCGCAGCAAATAACCTCATCCTCGCCGGTTGTGGCCGCCGCTGGCCGGAATCTGTGATTCCGCCCTAACCGCCGCCTCCAGCACTCAACGACCACTGGCCCGCCTGACTGCCGAGCGCATAAAAAATAGCAGAAAGGCTGAACACGCCTTCCTGCTGCCAATACACGGCACCAGATGGACCACACCTACCCCCGTACGGGGGCGACAATCCGCCTTGCGGCGTTCCTTTGTCGTTCACTGGGTGAGCGAACGCAATGGTCAATTCGTCACTGAAACCGTGTCAATGGTTAACAATGTTGTCAAGATGGAATTCTGCTGGTCTGGATATTTCATGTCGGCAACCCGGTAGTAGATGTCATCCCTGTCTGTCTGTCGCGGGCAAGCCGGACCACCTGACCGCCCTGGAGAGCCGCATCCACAAGTACCACCACCAGCAACTCCAGCATAACAATCCCATCCACGCCACTTCGGAATGTTCCCACCACGTGACCACGACCCACCCAAAGTAGCCCCACATCCCGACCTGGTCGATGGCGTCTGCTACAGTGTGGCGCCACCCGGGCCGTTTCACCTGGGCCACTCGACTCGCCGAAGGTGGTTCATGCGGCTCCCAACTCGGCCGGAGTGGCGCCTGGTACTGCTGCTGTCGAGGTTGCGGCCGGGGCGACTGCCGAGCAGTCTCGCGGGTGCGATACGCTGCCTCGTCCCACCAAGCGCCGGCCGGCTCAAAAGGTGAAGTGTTCCGGCGTGGGGCGTTCGACGTCTCCCGCTGGCATGCCCTTGCCGCCCGCTGAATTCTCGCGGCAGCCTCCGCCCGATGGCGGGCTAGCGCCCGATCGTACTCCGCCCGGCGCTCTGGCCTCCCCAGGACACTGTAAGCGGCGTTGATGGACTTCATGCGCTCCGGGTCGCCGCCATGGTCTGGATGGTGGGCCTGAGCCAGACGCCGGTATGCCGTTCTGATTTCCATGGAAGTGGCGCTTTCGGTCACTCCCAGCTTCGCATAGAGCGTCGTCTTAGGGCATCCTCCGATCGTCATAAAGGCCACCTGTGCCGCCGGGGGTGTTGCGCTGTCTGGGCCTTACTCTGCGGCTTCGGTAGCGCCAGCAGATGGGCGAGGCACGACGGAACTTCTGGGACATCATCAGGAAGGAGAGTCGTCGGGTCATCCCTGTCGATTGCCTCCTCAGTCTCTGGCTGAAAGACAGGGTCGAGCACTTGCCTCTCGAAAAGCGTCGGCGGCAACGGGGCGGTCAGCACAGCCAGCGCTTTGTCGCGCAGGTCTTCAGCCAATTCGTCTGCCCGCCGTTCTAGCAGGCCCAGAGCCCTGTGGCGCTGGTCGATTTCCGCGAAGTACTGGTCGTCATCGATGACCGGAATCCACTCTTGCCAGAGCCGTTCGCCATACTCGTCGAGATTGACCGGCTTGTCGCCTCGGCTCTCCGCCACCTGCTGGACCAGGCGGCGCCAGTTCTCCTCCACCAAGGCCGGAAGCCGGCGCTGCAGCATCGGCACTACCTTTCCCATGGACTATCGTACCTCCTCTTACGCCGCCTTAGGGGCCCCGCGTCCACCATCCCCAAGTCACAAGTGACATCCCTAGCGGTCACGCGTGGCCCTACGGCGCGGTCACGCGTGGCTAGCCTCATAGGCCACGGGTTACCTCAAAAAAGCGCACGGCATCATCGCCGTGCGCCCCTGTTATTCTGAATCCTCGCTATCCCGGCCTTCCCACAGCCTGGCCCGGATCTTCACCCACTCTTGTTGCTTGGTGTCCAGGATCTGCAGGTCATGAACCAATTCCGGTTGCTTCTCACGACACCATCTCCGAAAGGCCTCGTCCAAGTCGTCCGGCCAGTCCCTGGTATACAGATTGTCTTGTTCCAAAATGTGCCGCTCGACAAAGCGATACCGCATCTTCTCCAGCCGCGGAATCGGTTGGATAAGCCAGTGAGTGGGACGTCCACGAACCCGGAGACGTTTAATCAGTCCAAAGTGCTCCAGCTCCTGGTAGTGCCTTGACAGGGTCTTGAGGCTAATACTCCGTAGCTTCGCGAGTTTTGACCGGCGCCGGAATACCCGCCTCGGGCCTCTCGGTGCCCGACGGGAGTCAAGCGAGAGCAGTTGGATGTACGAACGGTAGGCCCCGTCACTTAGATAGAGTACGCCGTACACTAAGGCTTTCTGGAGGATCAAGAACCGCGCAGGGCCTGTCTCATCACCTGAGTGATCGTCCAAAGCGTCCTGATTTGCCATCATGTCACCCCCGCGAGATGCGGGGTGGCAACCCGTGATAATAACCACTGCCTGACAATGAGTGTTGGCTTGTGGCCAGCCCCCTATTGAGAAGGTGAGTCTGCGCTTCTGGAGCCAGGTTCGGGCAAACGGTTTTTCCTTACCCGCTCCTCGGTCCAATTCAGGAGAAGGCGCACAGCCGCCCGAACTCCACTGGGTACGCTGTCCTCAACTTGAAGCATAGAACCGGAGCAGTCGTGGTCCCGGTTACGTTCCTGGCGATGCAGCACCTCTGCCACCTCGCCGGATATATATGCCGCCCCACCACCAGGGTACTCACGAATATAAGTCATCTGGTTACACAAAGACCCCCTCCGCTCAGTTGTAAGGCAGGCGACAGTAGAATGGTCCTTGACCAATCGGCCAAGACCTTCTGCTGTTTGTGGGCCCGTCTCGAAGCGGACGGACCCGACAAAACCACACCTTACCCCGCGGAGGGGGTCATTGAACTCTTGCTTACAGAGAAACTGAAGGGTTGCCACCCTCTGGTATTGATGATACCATACTGAATAGCGTGTGTCATTCAAAACTTTGGGGGCTCGCATTATGCTTCTGATCGTGTATGGTCGCGTGAGTACAGAAGAGCAGGCCCGTAACGGGTACAGCCTACCTGAGCAAATGCGCGCCTGCCGTACTCATGGTGCTGAGTTGGCCCGTGCCACCGGTGAAACGGCTCAGATCGTCGAGTTTACGGACGACACCAGCGGCGAACTATTGGAACGGCCTGGCCTCCAGGCTGCCCTGGAGCTCTTGCGTCGTGAGAAGGTTACATATTTTGTATGTCTGGACCCCGACAGGCTTGCCCGGCGACTCATGCTTCAGCTGCTGGTTACCGACCAGATCGAAGCATCAGCCTGCCGTCTGGAATTCGTTCAGCACGATTACCACGATACCCCGGAGGGTCACCTCTTCTATCAGCTGAGAGGCGCCATTGCCGAGTTTGAAAAAGCCAAAATACTAGAACGGATGTCCCGGGGTCAACGCGGCAAAATCAGTGCCGGCGGCATCCCGCACCTGGTTCGTCTATATGGATACCAATTCATCAAGGGGGCTGGCAGAGGGGCTAGCGCCAAGGAAGTACTCGTCCCGGACGAGCACGAGGCAGATTGGGTCCGAACCATGTTTCGGTGGTGTGCGGATGAGCGAATCGGGCCACTCAGCCTCGCTCAACGACTGAACGAGATGGGGGTCTCCACCAAGACCGGCCGTGGACTCTGGGCTCACACGCAAGTCGCCCGCATCCTTCGCCACCCCACGTATGCGACAGGGCAACTGGCACTCTTGACGAAAGACCACCGGGGGATCGGGGTAGCCCGACGGCTTACGAAAAACCAACGACAAAACAAAGGCCTGAGCCTCACGGCCAAGCCAAAAGCACCGGAAAACTGGAAGTACGTTGAGATTGATCCGATCGTCGACCCGAAGGTCTGGGACCAGGTACAGCAAGTGCTCGCCGACTTCCGGACAGGGGGCCGGGCTACCGGCGGCCGCGATCGGCTCCGCCCGCTGACCGGGCTCGGACGCTGCGGTCTGTGCGAGGGTCCCCTCTACTACCTGAACGGCGGAAAGATTGTCTGCGCCAACCGGTATCGCCATTTATGGACACCAGGGCGAACCAAAACGGAATGCACGCTACCGGCAAAACCTCGGGAAGCTGTGGAAAAAGCCGTTTGGACACAGGTGAGGGGATGGCTCATAGATCCGACGGTGATCCAGGAAGAGAATCGGCGCCGCCTGGAGGAGCTGAAAACGAAGCCGGCTGAGGCGGCGGCTCCTTCGGAGGAGATCGAGGTTCTTAAAGTGGAATTGACGAACCGGGAAACCGAAGTCGAGCGCCTGGGGGTCCTCTACGCCAAGGGGCTGTGGACAGCCGAGAAGGCCCTGCCGGCCATCGAAGAAGCGAACCGGCACTTACAGAGCATCCGTAAACGGCTGGCCGAGTTAACTACCCCCGCTCGGGAAGAGCGTGTAGCTCTGTCCGCTTCAATCTTCGCGATTCTCTCCGACCCTGAGGTGCTATCGGAAGTTCAGGCCACGATTGACTCCCTCGACCCGGAAAGGCAGGCGGAGTTAATCCGTACTGCTGTGGCTTACTACGAGATGTTCCCTTCGATGCGGGGCGAGCCGCCGAATGTAAAGGCCGTCCCCAAACTCTGACGGCCCGCCTGACCCGCTTTCGGGAAGTCTGCCCGTGTGCAGTCGCAGAGTCACAGTTGATGTGACGTCAGTGGCAAGCAAAGTTTTGATAAAATCTTGCTCTTGTGACAGCGTCAGCAGGCCGTACAGGAACTTCTCGTCGCACTTCAGCATCTCGATGAACTCCATGAGGCCCCGGTTGGCGACGTTCAGCTCCCCATCGAAGCGGTAGGCCCGGGGGTCCGACTCGCTTCCGTAGTGCCCGATGGTGGAAAGGTCCACGGAGCCGGTCAATTCGCTGATGTCCTGGCTCTTCGGATCAGATGGGGTGAACGTGCCAATGCCGATTCGGTTCTTCTCCGAGAAGGCGATGCGCTGGACGATCACATCCTCCATGCGGCCCCCGTGCTGGTCCTGCAGCATTTGCCGGCAGGCCGGGCAGAGATCGCCCTCGATGTAGATGCCGTACTCCTTGTAGACCGACTCCCGCAGTTCGTGGGGGATGAGGTGGAGCGGCTCTTCATGCATGGGGCAGCCTTTGCATGCCGAAAAAAGACCGAGAACTTTTCACACCCTTCGTGCGTCTTGAATGCGTAAAGATTCGAAAGGAGCACGGGCGATATGGACGTGATCACCTATTCCCTGCGGGCGGGCCGGCCGAACTCAGATCAGTACTACCGCGACGTCGCCGCTTTCTCAGACGAAGTGCTGGCCGAGGGCCAGGACCTGCTCGGCCAGCTGGTGGCGTCATATCGGGCCGCCCGGGCCGCCGAGGCGCTCAGCCCGGAAGAACACATGCTGGAACTGCTGACCCTGGGCACCCTCTGGCACCTGTACAGCGACGATGCGCTGGAACTGGGGGCCATTCCCCGGCACGTGCTGATTAAGCTGGCCGAGTGGCGGCAAGAGGGCGGCTCGCTCAAGCCCTCCATCGACTGGCTGCGGGGGATTCTGGCCACACTGTTCCTGGAGCCGGAAGATGACCCCATGGCCGCGTGTTTCTGCATCGACTACCTGGACAAGCTGCTGCAGTGGCTGGAAGCGACGGGCGAGTTCCGCCAGGAGGTCAACCACCTGCGGCCCTGGCGGGACTACCTGGCGACGCTGTCGCCGGCGGAAACTGCCGACCACCTGGTCACGGCGGTGGCCTTCGCGATCTGGTTCGACAACCGCAGCGAAGCGGCGCTGGGCCAGTACACACAGGGCGTGGAGCGGTTCCTGAACGAGGGCTACCCCTGCCACCGCTGGCAGGAGGATGTGATTTTCACCGGCCGCAAGCGGGTGGAGTACCATCTGAACATGGTGGGTGCGGAGTTCATGAACCGGGCGTTCCGGGCTAGGTTTGCAGCCCGCCCCCGCAAGCTGGTCCTGGTCCCGGCCTGCATGCGGGCGCTCCCGGCGGATGAATGCCAGGCCGCGGCGGCGCCCGCCGGCCTGCGCTGCAGCGGCTGCACGCCGGGCTGTCGGGTCCACCAACTGACGAAGCTGGGCGAGAAAGACGGGTTCGGGGTCCTGATTCTCCCGCACGAATCCGACTTCAGCGTCAAAGGCGGCGGGTTGGGCAGCCAGGTGGCCATAGTGGGTGTCGCCTGCGTCACCAACCTGGTGGCGGGCGGTTGGAAAGCCGAAGCCCTGGGACTGCCCGCCCAGTGCGTCCTGCTGGATTATGCCGGCTGCCGCGGCCACTGGGACGCTGACGGCATCCCCACCGAAATCAACCTGCGGCAGTTGCGGCGAATCCTCGGCACGGCGTGACCCGGCCGGGAACCGACAACTACGAACCGACAACAGGCAGGGAGGCATTGAGAGATCTATGGCTGATCAGCCCTTGCACGGCAAGGTAGCCGTCGTGGCAGGTGCCACCCGGGGCGCCGGGCGTGGCATTGCCGTCATGCTCGGCGCGACCGGCGCGACCGTCTACTGCACCGGCCGCAGCACCCGGAGCCAGGCGGCCACCCCGGGCCGGGTTGAGACCATTGAGGAGACGGCGGAACTGGTCTCAGCCCGTGGCGGCGTGGGCATTCCGGTGCGCGTGGATCACACGGTGGCGGCAGACGTGGCGGCGCTGTTCGACCGCATTCAGGACGAGCAGCAGGGCCGCCTCGACCTGCTGGTCAACGACGTGTGGGGCGGCGATGCGCTGGCCGAGTGGGACAAGCCCTTCTGGCAACACTCGCTGCCAAACGGCCTCCTCATGCAGGAGCGGGCCGTGCAGTCCCATATGATCACCAGCTATTACGGGGTGCCGCTCATGGTCGCCCGGCGCCGGGGCCTGATCATCGAAGTCACCGACGGCATGGATTACGAGTACCGCGGCTCGCTGTACTACAGCCTGGCCAAGATCTCGGCGATTCACCTCGCCCGGGCCATGGCGGCCGACTTGAAGCCGCATACCGTGACGGCGCTCGCGCTCACCCCCGGATTCCTCCGCTCCGAAGCGATGCTGGATCACTTCGGCGTCACGGAAGCGACGTGGCGGGAGGCGATAAAAAAAGACCCCCACTTTGCCGAATCTGAAACGCCATTCTACATTGGCAAGGCGGTGGCGGCTCTGGCCTCGGACCCCCACATCGCGGCCCGGTCCGGCCAGGTGCTCATGTCCGGCGACCTGGCGCAGGAGTACGGCTTTACCGACGTGGACGGCCGGCAGCCCAACTGGCGGGTTTACTTCGAGCAGAACATCGCCGGAAAGTAACGCCAAACAATGTCAAGGTAGCGGAACAGCCCCGACGCTCTCAGCGCCGGGGCTGTTCCCGCTGCTCTTTCACGACGCGCACCGCACCTTCCACCAGCATGCGCAACGCCGTCCGCAGGGCCGGGTAGCGCTGCCAGTCCGCCGGAATGATGTCGGAAACCTCCTCGTGATCGGTCATTGTGCGCAACACCCCCGGTGTATCGATATGCCGCGGGACGCACCCTGACGCCATACCGGGCCGGTGGGGCGCATAAACCAACACCGGAGGGGGGCCGGAGAGATGCAAGTTCGGGCCTACGTGCGGGTCTCCACCGATGAGCAAGCCCAGGAAGGCTTCAGCATCCCCACGCAAAAGCAGCGGGTGACCGACTACTGCCGGGCCGTCTTTGAGCAGACGCCGCCGATCACGTGGTACGTCGATGAAGGCTTCAGCGCCAAAAACATGGTGCGGCCGGCGATCACCAGACTCCGGGCCGAGGTACGGGCGACGGATACCGTGCTGGTGCTCCGCCTGGACCGGCTGACCCGCTCTGTCGCCGACCTCTACACGCTTCTGAACGAATGGAACCAGAAGGGCGTCACGTTCCGGTCGGTCACGGAATCCTTCAATACCGATACGCCCGAAGGCCGATTCATGGTGACCCTGCTCGCCAGCCTGGCCCAGTGGGAACGGGAGCGGATTGCCGAGCGCGTCCGGGAGGTTATGACCAACATCGTGAAGACCGACCAGCGGCATCTCTCCAGGGCGCCGTTCGGCTATGGACTGGTGGACAAGCAACTGGTCATCAACGCGAGCGAGGCCGCCGTCGTCCGGATGATTTTCGACCTGTATCTTCAGGAGCGCGGCACCCGTGCGATTGCCGTCTGGCTGAACCAGCAGGGCATCAAAACCAAGCAGGGTTGCGCCTGGACCGACTTCGCCGTCTCCTATATCCTCCGGAACCCGGTTTACGCCGGCAAAGTGGCCTGGGCCAGGGTGATGAACCGCGGCAAGCGCCGCCCGATTCGTCTCCCGCAGCCGGAGGCGATCATTGTGGACGGCCTGCATGTGCCGGTCATCAGCCCCCAGACCTGGGCGGCGGCACAGGAGACCGCGGCCCGCCGCCAGACCCGCCCGCCCCGGTCGGCGACCGGCCGCCATCCGCTCACCGGTCTGACCTACTGCGGGCTGTGTGGCGGCCCGGTTCACGGGTTCGTTCAGCGGCGCTACCGGGGCGGGCAGTGGGTCCCCGAGTTGAACCGGGCGTACTACCGGTGCTCCAACCGGGACCACCATAAGACCTGCACGCTGCGCTACTTTGCCGCCGAGCAACTGGAGGGGGCGGTGATCCGGGCGATCGGGCTCCTGGCCGCACCCGAGCGCCTCCGTGAGATTGCACAGGCGTTTCTGTCCGATTCGGATGCCGACTCTGCCCGGGAGCAGATTAACGCCCTTCAGGCGGAGCTCAGGCAACTGGACCGCAAGCGGAAGCGCTGGGACGACGCCTATGAGAGCGGGGATATCAGCCGGGAGGAGTGGCGAGAACGGACGACCGCCATCCGCCAACGTCAGGAGGCCGTAAGGGGGAACCTCGCCGGGCTGACCGCGGCCGCTTCGGAGCCCCTGGACGTCGACGAGGTGGCCCGGACCATGGGGGACCTGGCCCGCGTCTGGGCAGCGCTCGCGCCCGAAGAGCGCAAAACGGTGCTGCATGGGCTGCTGGAACGGGTGACCGTTGACGCGGCGGGAAACGCCACCGTCAGGCCCCGGGTATTCGGCGACGGCCTGGGGTCCAAGGTCGGCGACGGGGTCTAAGGTCGGCTGCCACACCCGTGTCTGACTTTGCCCAGCTTAGGTCAATCCTTTATGGCATAAATGGCGCCCCCATCGAGCCGGGAATACTGCTCCATACCGCGCTTGAGCAGGGAGACGATGGTGCTCTTGCCGCCTCCCACGGGACCCATCAAAAGCAGAATCCGCTTGCGGACCTCCAGCCGTTTGGCCGCCGAAGCGAAGTACTCCACAAGTTGCTCCAGCGGCTTCTCGAGGCCGAAGATGTCCTGGTGGAAGAAGTTGTAGACCTTTTCCCCGCGCTCGTTGGTCTCGCTTTCGTCGTGCATGATCATGTCATGGACACGGGCATGAGCCAGGCTGGCCACCGACGGCCTGGCTTTCACGATCTCGAAGTAGTCCAGGAAGGTTCCTTCCCATGACAATCGCTGTTCTTCCGCCCGAAACTGGGCAAGACGCTCCCTGAGGTCCACTGGCGTCCTCCTTCCAGCGTTCCCGCTACATTCCGTCTGGTGTTGAGTTATGGTCCATCGTATGCACCGTCCCGGCTTGCGGCACCGTTGCCCGCCCCATGCCTCATCGTCTTTCGGGGCGAAGCCCGGACTCCGGCTGCTCGGAGGCGACGACATCCCAGAACCGCAGGGCGACTGCTAGTGCCACGCGGACTTCCGGATCGTCGAGGTTGCGGCCCAGCACCTCGGTGATACGCTGCTGCCGGTGATAGAGACCCTGCCGCGTCAGGTGCAGGTTCCCGGCGGCCCGAGCCACTGCCAGCCGGTCATCCAGGAGTTGCCTGAGCGTTTCGCAGAGATCGCTCTTGTGGACTCGGTCATACTGTAACAGCGGTCCCAGCCACTCGGTGACAAACCCGTGCATCTCCTCGCTGCCACGACCGGGAATCAGCTGGTAGATGCCGGTCTCGGCAAACAACGGGGCCAGGGCCGGCCGCAACCGGCGCAGGCGCATGGTTTGCCGGGCCTCCGCCAGGCTATCGGGCGCCCCCCTGGGATCGGCGTAGCAGCGGCCAACCCCGGCGACCGCCGGCGCCAGCCGCAATGCCAGCGTCCACAGGTTACTGGCCAGCGCGCTCCGGTCAGACGCGAAGGCGACCAGGCGCGTCTCGCCGCTGCCTTTCCCCACCAGCCAGCTTTCCGGACCCAGTTCCGCCGCTGCGGCAGCCTGCAGGGCTTCCGGGTCCACCTGCTGGTCCGCCACCAGCACCGCCAGCCACGGCTGGCCCGGGCAGGCCCGGCCGGCTTCTTCCAGGCGGCGCTTCAGGTCGGCGGCCTCCACGGCCCGACCGGTCAGCAGGTCGGCGACGAGCCGTTGGCCCGCCCGCAGTTCCGCCCCGGTGGCGCCACCGGCCGACTTTTCGGCTAACACCAGCGCGTGCACCGCCTCGGTTACCTTTACAAAAGGCGTGTCGAACGGCAAGGTGATCAGCGGCAGCCCCGCTCGGTCAGCCGCCTCGGCCAGGGCCTGAGGAACGGTATGAAATTTGCGTTCCAGTTCCAGCATCAAGCCGGCGACGCCGCGCTCCCGCAGGGTTCGCACGTAGGCGACCTGCTGCTCCGGCGGCACATCGAGGGAAAGGCCCGTCGTCAGCAACAGTTCGCCGCCCGAGAGCAACCTGGCGATATCCAGCACGTCGGAGCTGTGGCACCAGCGGACCGGGACGGAAAGCCCCTTGCGACCCGCAACCACCCGGGCACCACGCAGCACTTGCAGGCGCAGGATCTCCCGCAACGTCACCATCATGGCTCAGACCCGCCCTTCACTTTACAAAGTGTCAAGTGATTAGGTTTGACCTGTAAATTGCCAAACCCTCTATATTGGAAGCACAATTGGTTCAATACGTGTCGCAGGGGGTATTCAGTCATGATCATCGGCGTGCCGAAGGAGATCAAGATCTTTGAGAACCGGGTAGCCCTTACCCCAAGCGGTTGTAAGGCTCTCACGGCGGCGGGGCATCGGGTGCTGATTCAGCAGACGGCCGGCGACGGTTCCGGTTTCACCGACGCTCAGTACACGAACGCCGGCGGCGAGATCGTCGCCACTGCGGAAGCGGTCTTCGCCGCTGCGGAAATGATCATGAAAGTCAAGGAGCCGCAGGAATCCGAGTTCCCCCTCTTCCGGGAGGGTCAGGTGCTCTTCACCTATCTGCACCTGGCGGCTGAGCCCCACGTAACCAAGGCGCTGCTGCAGAAGAAAGTGATCGGCGTAGCCTACGAGACGATCAGCCCGGACGGGCACCGTCTGCCGCTGCTCCAGCCCATGAGCGAAATCGCCGGACGGTTTGCCCTTCAGGCCGGCGCCCGTTGCCTTGAAAAGGCGATGGGTGGGCGCGGCACGCTGCTTTCGGGCTCCCCGGGCGTGGCGCCGGGCAAGGTCGTCGTGGTTGGCGGCGGCACGGCCGGCATGCAGGCGGCCCGCATGGCGGTCGGCGTCGGGGCCCAGGTGATCATCCTGGAAGTGAACGGTGACCGGGTCCGGTACCTGGACGACCTGTTCGGCGGTCGGGCTGTTGTGCTGCAGTCCAACCCGGGCAACCTCGCCGAGGCGCTCCACGATGCCGACCTGGTGGTCGGTGCCGTGCTGATTCCCGGCTACAAGGCGCCCAAGCTGATCACCCGGGAGATGCTGCGCCTGATGCCCAAGGGCGCCGCGCTCGTGGATATCGCCATCGACCAGGGCGGCTGCGCGGAAACCTCCCGGCCGACCTCCCACGAGCACCCGACCTATATCGAAGAGGGCATCGTGCACTACTGCGTGACGAACATGCCCGGCGCCGTCTCCCGCACCTCCACCCTGGCGCTCACCGGCGCCACCCTCCCGTACGCACTGAAGCTGGCCGGCGGCTGGCGCAAGGCGCTGGCAGCAGACCCGGCGCTGCTGCGGGGCCTGAACGTCTGCGACGGCCACGTGACCTTCCCGGGCGTCGCCGAAGCGCTGGGCTACCCCTGCAAGGATGCCGCTTCCTGCCTCTAGCACAATAAGTTGACGGCAGGCCCGCTCCCGGGCCTGCCGTTTTTTCGTTGCCAGGAACCGGCGCACAGGTTCATCGGGGCGCACATAACATGGGCCGGAGATTCGTTGCCGGAGGTGTTACACACGTGCAAACCCCGACGCCCGCAGGCGCCCCCATGCGCCTTCCGGCCGAGGTAGCCGGGTCCCTGTCCCGCCTGCAGGGCCTGCTGATGGCCGCCGAGCCTGAGATTCAGCGGTCCTACGCCACACACTGGCTGGCGATGCGGGAGGCCGGCGAAGTCCCGGCCTTTCAGCAGATGACCCAGCACCTGCTCTGGGGACTCTACGGTACGACTGCCCTGCGCGGGCTGCTCCGCGAAGCGCTCTCCGGCCGGGCGAACCCGGTCGTGCTGGCCGGCATCATCGACCAGCTAAACCTGATCCAACACAGCTACCGGCAGGCGGCGGCTGCGCTGGGTACCTTCCTGGCGCTGCCCGAAGCCCGCGAGTTCGACTACGTCCCTGCCATGGTCCGCTCCTTCGAGCCGCTGGACCGAGTCTACCAGGCGGTACAGCAGCCTGCCCAGGTCATCACCGGCACGCTCCGGTGGGTGCCCGGCCGGCCACTTTCGCAGGTGGGCGTCCGGATTGCCAACCTGGAGAGACGATCGGAAGGGCTGTCCGAAGAGACTCAGTAAATCCGCCCGGCCATGACCTGTTCGAATTGCCGGCGCAGCGCCAGGGTGACCGGCCCCGGCCCGGAGCGGCCGCCGATCGGCTGCCCGGCGAATTCGACCAGGGGTATGACCCCGGCCAGGGCGTTGCAGAGGAAAGCCTCGTCCGCCTCCAGAATTGCTTCGGGGGTGAGTCTGGTCTCGAATGGTTGAGGACTGAGCCCGGCGAGGTCGAGCACCACGGCCCGAGCGATGCCGGGCAACAGGCCGCAATCCAGGGCCGGTGTGCAGAGCCGCCCACCCCGGACCAGAAAGAGGCTGCTCGACGCCCCCTCCGTCAAATGGCCGTCCGTGTTCACAAACAGCACTTCATCGACGCCCAGCCGGGTCGCTTCCTGCTTGGCCAATACCTTGTCCAGCCCGCTCAAGCTCTTCAGGTGCGCGAGCGGGCTGTTTGGCGCGACCCGCCAGGAAGCCAGGGCCGCACGCATGCCTTCCCGGCCGTAGTCCACCGCCGGCGCCCAGTCTCCCGCCTCAATCAACAGCAACCACTGTGGGTCCGCCGGGGGAAGAAAGCCGCGCGGCCCTTCCCCACGGCTCACCGCCAGCCGCAGGTACCCCATGGAAACCTGGTTGGCCTGGACCACCGCCTGGCTCCGCTGCTTCCAGTCAACGGACAGCGCCGGGAACCCGAGTGCCGCCAGCGCGGCCTCCAGCCGTTGCAGGTGCCGGGGCAGCAAGGGGAGCGTTCCGCCCCAGACCCGGACCGTCTCAAACACTCCGTCCCCATACCAGAACCCCCGGTCGTGCAGCGCAATCGTGACCTCTCGGTCCGGAACCAGCCTCCCCGGCTTGCCGTTGCGTTCTGCCCAGACGTAGTTGCCCGTCATTATTACACCCTTCCCAGCAAGGCATCGATCAGCGCCCGGGCCTTACAGAGCGTCTCCTCGTACTCGGCCGCCGGTTCCGAATCGGCCACAATCCCGCCGCCGGCGTGGAAGTAGGCGTTCCCGTTCCGACAGAGCAGGGTCCGAATCACAATATTGAGGTCCACTGTGCCGGAAAAAGCGAGGTATCCCAGCGCCCCGCAGTAGACCCCACGCCGGAGACCCTCCAGCTCTTCGATGATCTCCATCGCCCGGATTTTGGGCGCCCCCGTAACGGAGCCCCCGGGAAACGTCGCCTTCAGCAGTTGCCCCGGGGTGACACCCGGGTTCAATAGCCCTTCGACGGTAGCGACCGTGTGAAACACCGTCGGATACGCCTCAATCCGCCTGAGGTCCGGCACCTGCACGGTGCCGAACTGACAGACCCGCCCGATGTCGTTGCGCATCAGGTCGACGATCATGGTCAGTTCGGCACGCTCCTTCGGGCTGGCCCGCAGAGCGTGCCGCTGCGCGTCATCCGCCGCCGGCGTTGCGCCGCGGGGCCGGGTGCCCTTGATGGGCCGGGTCTCCACCCGGCTCTGCCGGGTGCCGGGTACCGGCCGGACATGCAGAAAACGTTCGGGCGATGCGCTGACCACCTGAAAATCCCCGCCGTCCAGGAAGGCCGCGAACGGCGCCGGGTTGATCGCCCGGAGGCGCCGGTACAGCTCCCAGGGCGAGAACGGCAGGGCCGTCGTGAACCGCTGCGCCAGGTTGACCTGAAAGATGTCCCCGGCGCCGATGTAGTCGATCGCACGGGCCACCGCCTGCAAATATACATCCTGCTCGAAGTTAGACGTGATCGCCAGGCGATGGGTGACGGGCTGCAGCGGCGGCAACGCCGGCGGAGCCTCCCGCACCAGGGCGGCCAGGGTGTGGGCGGTCGCCAGGGCGGCGGCCTCGCGTCCCGGAATCGGCAGTACGACCACCAGCGCCTCCCCACGCACGTGGTCGAAGGCCACCGCCGCATCGTAGGCGTGCAGGTAGACATCGGGCAGCGCCAGGTCGTCGGTCGCCGTCGCCGGCATCCGTTCCAGGCACCGGCCGGCATCGTAAGCGAAGTAGCCCACCAGCCCCCCGCAAAACGGCGGCAGCTCCTGGTCGCGCTCCACGGCATAGCGGGAGAGCACCGCGTCAACCGCATCGAAGGGGTTCATCTGCCGCCGGTCGGTGCCGTCCGGCCCGCTGATTTCCACCAACGTCCCTCGGGCCGTGATCGTCAGGTACGGTCGGAAGCCCAGGAAGGACCAGCCGGCGATGTCCCGGGGGCCGCCGGCGCTCTCCAGCAGAAAGCGGCCGGGTCCGGCGGGCAGCCGGTCGAACAGCGCCGCCGGCGAGGCCTGAGTCGGACAGCGCTCGACGATGATGGGGCGCAGGCCCGTGGTGTTCGCGAAGGTGATCCCCCCTGTCGTGGCAGGCTCGCCAGGGCCTGCCACTATTGTTGCCGCCGGATCAGCGTCCCGTGCAAAAAGGCTTCCGGTGCAAAAAGGCTTCCAATGCAAAAAGGCTTCCACGCGAATAAGTCACGTAGAAGCCATTAGCGCCAGGCGGTTCGGACTGGCGTCCGGGTAAGCTTCATCACCCACGTATTCACGTATGTTTCTAACGATAGGCGAACGCGAAAAACGTGTCAAGCGCGGATGGCAAGGATCGCCCGATACCTGTGTGCACTTCTGTCATCGTTTTCTTCCATCGTCATGTTCGCCAGGGTGATGATCGAAAAATCGGCCCTCGTTTGAGTCGAACCTGACGCCCTCCTCCTACGTATTAGCATATGGTTCATACTTATCTCAATTGATAGGAGAGGATGTAAGGAATGGCTGCTCAACTCCCTGGTGATCATGCTCCGAAGCGAGTGCGCCTCACTTCCGCAAGCAAGCTGAAGCGGTACAAGAGCTTCCTAAAGATGAACTGGCGGTCTCTGGCCAGCGTTAACCCGGTGCTGATGGGTTGGTTGGCCAAGACGGTCGGCGGCATTGCCTTTACCCACGTCATCCTGGACATGATTGATGCCGAGGGCGCCGAGATCGCGATGCGGGCGGCATATGGGGGCGAGGAAGGCGCCATCGAACTTGTGATCAACCCGACCGGCCGAGCCGGCCAGCTCCTTCTTAGCTATATTACCGCCGAGTTGCCGGGGTACAAGGTGCAGAAGGGACGGCTCCGCACGATTCCGGTGGAGTTCCGGCCCGACGAGACTCCTCCGTGTCTCGTCCTGAAGATGATCGATTCCACCATTGAGCTATCGCCCAAGAAGAAGAAGAAGAGCGGCGCCGATTCCGAGGAAAGCAGCACCGGTCAGCAAGCAGCGGAGGCCAAGGCCACGGCCAGCCCCGCTCCGGAGGAATCAGGGAACAAGTAAGCTCAACGACAGGCAGGCCCCGGTCTTAAACCGGGGCCTGCCTGTCATTGAGCTGATCGTTAATTCCACAGTGGATGCCATTGACGCGCGCTTTGACTGCACAGTGTATGCCATTGCCGCGCGCTTTCTCTGCACAATGCATGCCATTGCCGCGCACATCATGTGCCTCTGCCTGGGCGTTGCAGGGGTATGTGCCTGCAAGTGCCTGTCTGTCAGTCCGCGTTAGGGGATACCCCCTCGGGGCTTATTCTGGGTGGGGCGTCCGGGTCACCGGCAGGGGACACGCCACCGTCCGGTCATGTGCTGTCCGTGTTGGTACCCGGGTACGCACCTCTCATGTTCCGGGCATGCGAGATGCCCGCGAGGCGTGTGCCAGTAGTTGTACAGGCGCATCCATCCCGCCGGGCTACCAATGCGGTTGCGGGGCACAGGGCTGCACATTGAATGCACAATGCGCGCGCATTGTCTGTCCTATGCGAAAGGCTGGCATACCTACAGAGGCTTCCCTTGTGAGCATCGTTACCGTTTGGCCACGTGACGAGAGGGAACCAGGAGCCCCGCGTAGAAGCATTTTCGCTTGAATACACAATCGTTGCGCTTGTGAGCGCCGGGGGGTAACTGCATGGCAGCCATCAAGACGGTGGTGCGAGTCGAACAGGAAGAACCGGTGATGCGGGTCCGTCTGGTGCAGCGCTTCGCCGGGCGGACCATGCAATCCATCTGCATCCACCTGGTCGACGGACTGTTGATCGACACGGGCTGCGCCCACAGCGTGCCAGAGGTGCTGCAACTGCTGGCCGGCCGGCGCCTCGAACAGGTCGTCAACACGCATCATCATGAAGATCACATCGGGGCCAATGCGGCGCTGACCGCCCGTTATGGCCTGCTCCCGCAGATTCACCCCGCCGGCTTGCCGTACATCCAGCATCCCGGCCCCATCGGGTACTACCGGCGGCTAACCTGGGGCACGCCCGAGCCGTCGGCCGGCGTCCCCCTGGGACCCGTGGTGGAGACCCAGCATCACCGCTTCTCTGTCATACACACGCCCGGCCATGCCCCGGACCATGTCGCCCTGTACGAAGAGCGGCAGGGTTGGCTGTTCACGGGCGACCTCTTCCTGGCGCCGCGGGTCAAACTCGGAACGCCGTTTGACGATCCCTGGCAGATTCTCGCTTCGCTGAACCGGCTCCGGGAGTTGGAAATCGACCGGCTCTACTGCGGGCATGGCAGGGTGTTCAAGGGCAAAGAGGCTGCGCAGGCGTTGCAGGAACGGGTGCGGTACTGGGAATGGCTGGCCGGCGAGTCCGGCCGGCTGCGAGATCAGGGACTCTCCGTCCGGGCCATCAGCCGCCGCCTGCTGGGTCCGGAACCGTTCATGTTCTACTTCACCATGGGCGAGTTCTCCAAATGCCGTCTGATCCGGCAATTGCTGCGGTCACCCGAAGAAAGTCGCCTTGCCATCCGTGCGGGCTGGGAGTTGTGACGTCAATAGCCGTGCACCATCTTCCTGAGCACCTGTGCGAAGCCAGGCCCGCCGGGCCCATTGAGCAGATGTGCGGTGAGACCCAGCCCAATCAGCAGCGCGACAACGACCACAATAGTAACGACTCTCTTCTGCACGTTGACACATCTCCTTTACATGTTGGTACCTTGGTTGGTTATACGTAGGCCAGGGTTTCACGCACGGTGAGCCGGGAGGCACGCCAGGCCGGCAAGGCGCTGGCGGCGGCAGATCCGATGATGGTGATCGCCAGCCAGAGCAGCACGGCGAAGGGCGAGACGACCAGCGGCAGCGGTGCGCGGAAGGCCAGGTTGCCGGTCACCGTGCCAACCAGGGCCGAGAGCGGCAGGGCGAGCGGGACGGCGATGATCCAGCTCAACACGCCGATGAAGACCCCTTCGCTCACGACGATCCTGATCACCGTGTGCGGTGTGGCGCCGATGGTCTGCATCACCCCGAACTCACGGGTGCGCTCCGCCATATTCGTGCTCATCGTAGACATGAGCCCCAGTACCCCGACCACCGCCATCACCACCGCCATGGCGACGAGCGAGAAGATCAGAATGGCGATATGTTCGCCGAGCGCCGTGCGGAACACCGAGTCCGCCATGACCATCGCCACGCTGACGTTGGCCTCCGTCAGTGTGCGTTCGATCGCCTGGATGACCTGGCCCCGTGCGACCAGGTCCCCCTCCGCCGTGACGATGCGCAGGGAACGTGCAGATCCTGGGTGGCCGCTCACACGGTCGAACCCCTCGGTGGTCACGTAGGCGCTGGCCGGGCCGATTTCCCGGACGATGCCCACCACCCGCCAGGCCGTCCCGCGACCGTCGAGCGAAAGGCTGAGGGTATCGCCAACAGTGACGTCCGGGAGTTGGGCGAGTGCTAACTGGTTGAGGACCAGCGCATCGGTGTCGCCCGGCTGCAGCCGGCGCCCTGCCAGCACCGGGAATTTGACCAGGGTCGTCTCCGCGGGGCCGGCTCGGAGGCTGAAGCTGCCGTGGCCGCCGTCGGGGTAGGTACGCACCACGTCGATGACGCCGGGCCGGGCCAGCGCGGTCGGGGCGTACCCCCAGGCCTCCACGTTTTTCACACCGGGGAGGCTGCTGATGCGGGCGATGAGGCTCTCCACCGGCTCCGGGCGGCTGAGACGGATCTCGAGGTCGTAGCGGCGAGTCGCAAACGAATCGTCCAGGTTCTTTCCCCACGCCGCCTTGACGTTCAGGCCGGTCATGAACATCGCTCCCCCCGCCGCCAGGAGGCCGAGGGTCAGCAGCAGGCGCCCGCGGCGCCGGAAGGTGTTGCGCAGGGCCAGCAGCAAGGAGCGGTCGAGCCCGCGCAGCCCCCCCAGCACAGCGTCAAGACCACGGCCGCCGGCCCGCTCCTGGCTGACTCCGAAGTCGGCAATCGCCTCGCGGACGGTGATCCTGCTGCCGCGTGCGATCGGACCGAGCGCCACCAGCAGCGGCACCAGCAGTCCCGCCACCACCTGCACCCCGAAGACCCACCAGGGGATGGCCTGGCTGTAGAGGGTGATGTTCAAGAGTTCGGCCAACGCCGCTGAGAACGCACGCCCAGCCGCCACGCCCGCCGGGCACCCGAGGGCGAGGGCCGCGGCGCTGATCACGAGGATCATCACGACATAGAGCCCGGCGATCTGCCGCGTTTGCGCCCCCACCGCCTTCATCACGCCGATCTGGCGGATCTGCACTGCCAGCAGCCCGGAAATCATGGTGGCGACCAGGATCGCACTCAGCACCAGCGCCATCAGGCTGAAAATCAAGAGCAGGAGCAGAACCGCGACCATCTGGTTCTGGTGCGGGTGCTTGAGCGGGGGCGGGATTTGGATCTCATGAACCTCGTGGCCTTGCTGCTGCAGCCAGCCGGCCAGTTCGCGGGCAGTGCGCTCGACCGCCACCGCGTCACCGACCTGCTCACTGACGACGATCTTCAGTTCGTCGAGATCGCCCTTCTCGCCCAGCCAGGCCAGCGTCGCAGGCGTGATGTAGCCATAGCCCATCCGCTCCTGCCAGGCCGGCGCCAGGGCGGGGTCATGCACGACTCCCGAGATCAGAACCTGGTGCTGCGGGCCGTTCGGTGTCTTGACGACCACCGTTTCGCCGAGCCGCGCCTCCACCATCGGCAGGGCCGTGCGCTCGACGAGCATCGTGCCGGTGGGCGGCGGCCAGGCGCCCCCGTCGGACCGGAACGTGCTTACCCGCATCGCGCCCATGTCCTTCACCACGAACAGGACCAGCGGCCGCCACGTGTCCGGGCCGACCTGTACCCGTGCCGTGACCGAGGCGCGGGCTTCGGCATCGGCGATGCCGGGGCGCCCGCGAACGGCTGCCACCAGCGCATCGTCGACCTTGTCCATTTCCAGTGTGGCCGAGGCCGGGTTGGTCCCGAGATAGTTGCGGCTGATCTCACGGGTCAGGGTGGAATACGTAGTCAGCACGGCCCCGACGCCAAAGATGCTGACCGCGATGGCAATCACCATCATCGTCGTGCGCCCCCTGGTGAGCCAGAGATCGCGCCACAGTTTCTGCCAGCGGGGGCTAAGCATGGTCCACCTCCGCGCGGCGGGGCGACCCCTGGCTTTCAACCGTCGCCGCCGCACGGGCGATGGCTCCGTCGGCCAGCGTGATCGTCCGGGTGATGTAGCGCGCCACGTCGCGCTCGTGGGTCACCATCACCACGGTCTTGCCCTCCGCAGCGAGACCGGCAAAGAGCTGGAGCACGGCCTCGGACGTGTGCGAATCGAGGTTGCCGGTCGGCTCGTCAGCCACCAGAACGGGCGGGTCGTTGGCCAGGGCCCGGGCGATGGCGGCACGCTGCTGCTCGCCACCGGAGAGGGCCGAGGGCAGTTTGTCGGCCTGCGCAGCGATGCCGACCTTCGCCAGGAGCGCCAGGGCGCGGGCGCGGCGCTCTCGAACCGGGTAGGTGTTGCAGAAATCCATCGGCAACATCACGTTCTCGGCCACCGTCAGCGTGGGCAGCAGTTGGAAGAACTGAAAGACGACGCCCACGCCCCGCCCGCGCCAGATCGCGAGTTGCTCCTGGTTGAGCGCGTGCACGGCCGTGCCTGCGACATGAACCTCGCCGGCGGAGGGGCGGTCGATGCCGGTGATCATATTGATCAGGGTGGACTTGCCGCTGCCGGACTTGCCGACCACTGCGGCAAACTCGCCCGCCCTGACCTGCAGGTCGACGTCCCTGAGCGCCACGAAGGGGCCGGATGCGGTCTCGTAAGTCTTGGTCAGGTGGTGCACGGCGATCAGCGGGCCTGCGGCCGCCGTCCCTGCGTCGGGCGGCTGTGGCGTGGCATGATGATGGTCCATGGATCGTGTTCCCTCCTACATTTCGAACTGAACATCCGATAGTGAACAACGTGTTCGTTTTCTGTTATACTGTCTTTGATTGAGGGGGTCAACAACCAACCGCGAGCCGTTTGTTCGATAAGAAACAACCAGGTGCAAAGTGTTCGGAAACTGGAGGCAGACCGATGGCGGCAAGGGCCGAAGACCGGCGGGTGCAACGGACGCGCACGTTGCTGCTGGACGCGCTGATGGAACTGATGCTGGAAAAGGGCTACGAGACGGTGACAATCCAGGACATTATCGACCGGGCGAATGTCGGCCGGTCGACCTTCTACGCGCATTTTCTCGACAAAGAGGCGTTGCTGCTGAGCGGGTTTGAACAGCTCCGCCTGTTTCTGACCGAGCACGTAGGTGCAGCGCCGGTCGCGGCAAACGGGCCGAATCGCCTCACGCTGGGCTTCAGCCTGGCCATGCTGCATCACGTCCAGAGCCACCACATGACGTATCGGGCGATCGTCGGCAAGCAGAGCGGCGCCATCGTGCACCAGCAGTTCCAGCGCATCGTCGCCGATCTCGTGAAGCGCGAGCTGTCGGCGCTGGCGCCGTCCGGCGCGCTGGCGGTCCCGCTCGATGTCGTGGTCCAGTACACGGTCAGCGCGTTCCTGGCACTCATGACCTGGTGGCTGGACCAGAAGATGCCCTGCTCGGCAGAGGAGATGGATCGGATGTTCCGTACGTTGACATTACCTGGTATCGCCGCCGCCCTCCCCCAGGGCGATTGGCCTTCACGCGAGCGGCGCGAAACATAGAAAAGCCCGCCAGTATTGGCTCAGAGCCAATACTGGCGGGCTTATTAAGGTCTTGCTGTAGTATCCACCTGACGAACCGCCGCTGCGCTGCTTCCTTCCGGACCTGACGCGTTATCGGCGGGTCGCCAGCGGATTGGCGGAGAGGGTGGGATTCGAACCCACGGTGGCTTTTGGCCACACCGCTTTTCGAGAGCGGCACCTTCAACCACTCGGACACCTCTCCAGTGGTGGAGCAAAAGAGACTGGAGCGGGCGACGGGATTCAAACCCGCGACCTGTACCTTGGGAGGGTACCGCTCTATCAACTGAGCTACGCCCGCATATGACTGACGAGAACTAATACTACCGGATGGAGCGCTCGTCGTCAACCCATTGGCCGGTGGCGAGTTTTACCGTGGTTTCAGGGTTCCGTTTACATGACGTCCGAGGTCGCCGCGTCCGAAGTCACCGCGTCCGAGGTCATCGCTTCGGTGATGGCCTCAAAGGTGGGACACGAACGGAGCAGTTCCTCGGCATCCATCGCCGCCAGCGGCTTGGCGAACAGGAACCCCTGCCCATTGTCGCAGCCGAGTGCCTGCAGGTGCGACATCTGGTCCACAGTCTCAATGCCTTCGCCGGTGACGGTCAGGCCCAGCGCCTTGGCCATGATGATGATGGCGTTGACGATGGTCTTTTCCTCCGGGTCCCGGCCCAGCCGGTCCACGAAGGAGCGGTCGATTTTCAGCACGTCCACCGGGAATCGCTTCAGGTAGCCCAGCGAAGAATAGCCGGTGCCGAAATCGTCGATCGCCAGTTTGATGCCCAGCAGCTTCAGGCGCTTCATCGTGCTGGACGTCAGCTCGGCATCGTGCATCATCACCGACTCCGTGATCTCCAGCTTCAGGCAGGCCGGGTCCAGGCCGGACTCGTGCAGCGCCCGGGCCACTTCGTGGGCGATGCTCGGGTCTTGCAGCTGCTTGCCGGAGAGGTTCACGCTGACCATCAGGGGCGGCGCATCCGGGTGTTGCAGTTGCCACTCCCGCACCTGCCGGCAGGCGGTGTTCAACACCCACTTGCCCAGGGGCACGATCATGCCGGTCTCCTCGGCGATGGGGATGAAGTCCACCGGGCTGACCAGGCCCCGCTGCGGGTGTTGCCACCGGACCAGCGCTTCCACCTCGGCCACCCGGCCTTTTTTCTGGAAACTGACGATGGGCTGGTAGAATACCCGGAACTCGCCCCGCTCAAGGGCCCGCCGGAGGTCTGTCTCCATGGCCAGCCGTTCCTTGACCCGCTCTTCCATGCTTTTGTCGAAGACTTCGAAACGGGCCTTGCCGCGCGTTTTGGCGGTATACATGGCCAGGTCGGCGGCCCGGAGCAGGCTCTCCGGCTCGTCATAGCCGGGACCGCTCATTGCGATCCCCATGCTGACCGACGCGAAGACTTCGTGGCCACCCAGGTCAAAGGGCTTGCGGAACAGGTCCCGGATTCGCTCGGCCTGGCGAATGGCGTCGCCGGTGTCACCGACGTCTCGGAGCAAGAGCACGAACTCGTCGCCGCCCAGGTGACCGGCGATGTCCCGGAAGGCCAGGCAAGCCTTGATCCGGTCGGACGCCGCCAGCAGCAGCCGGTCGCCATACTGGTGACCCAGGCTGTCGTTGATGATCTTGAAGTTGTCCATGTCCAGGAAGAGCACCGTCACCGGCCATCCAGCCCTCAGCCCCGTCTTGGCTGTCAGGGCGCTTTCGAGCTCCTCCATGAACAGCGACCGGTTGGGCAGGTCGGTCAGCGGGTCATGATAGGCCAGATGCCGGAGCTTCTCCTCCATCACCTTGCGATCACCGATGTCGCGGTAGGTAATCAGAATGCCGCCCAACGCCGGATCGTCACCCAGGTTGTTGGCGACGATTTCGGCCGTCCGATATTCGCCCGTCGCCTGCTGGAACCGGAGTTCGGTCGTGAAATTTTCGTTGTACGAATCCAGGACTTGTGCGAAGAACTTCAGCACCTGCTCCTGGTCGCCCTCGTGCACCAATTCCAGGAAGTTCCGGCCGATCAGGTCCGCATCGGCATGGCCGGTGACCCGCAGGGCCGCCGGGCTGGCGTAATAAACAGCGCCATCGCCGCCGGCGATGCAGAAAACGTCGGAGGCGTTCTGGATCAGCGCCCGGAACCGCTCGGTGCTCTGCCGGACCGCCAGGCGCTCGGTAGATAGCACTTCGGCGTTGCGGTTGGTCCGCTCCAGCGTCAGGAACAGGGCGCCAATGAAAAAGACGGAGAGCGCCAGGACCGCAACGGAGCCGATCATAGCCCACGAGTTCGTCTGGGAGGCGTCCAGCCCATAGTTCAGGCGGGTCTCGGCCACCTTGCTCATAAACTGTTCGTAGCCGGGCACCACCGGGGTTTGCAGGAGGACCGCCGCATCGGGCACACCCCTGGGGGCAAGGCCCACCAGGCGGCCCAGTGCCACGTCCATGCGGGACCGAAGCGCAGACAGGTGCCTGGCCGCCTCCGCGGCCGAATCCGGCCGGGCGGCAACCGCTTGCTGTTCGCTTTGCATGGCAATTGCCAGCTCTTCAACCCGGTCGAGTAGCAGTTCCGCTTCCCTTTGTCGGTCCGAACGGAAATGCAGAACAACGACGTTGCCCGCCGCCGCCACGGCGATCAGTATCGCTGCGGCAAGCACGATCCAGCCCCGAGTCCGGCGTTTTTTGGACGTGGTGGTACGGATGTGCCCTTCCCTCCCTACCGGGAATATCCTTAAGTTATGTCTATTCTACACCTGGAATCGAAATCCATGGGTGTGATTATTCCGACTATATTCAGTACTGTGGCCGGCCGGCGTCGCCCCTGATTAGCAGTGCCTCAATCACCCCGGCGGAGACCGGGGGCGAATAGAAGTAGCCCTGGCCTCGGTCGCAGCCCAGTGCGAGCAGGTGGGCCGCCTGTTCCGACGTCTCGACGCCTTCGCCGGTAACTTGCAGACTGAGCGCCTTCCCGAACGCGATGACCGCCCGTACGATGGCCGTGTTCTCGGGCGCAGACTCCAGGCCCTTGACGAACATCCGGTCAATTTTGAGAATGTCGATGGGGAACCGTTTGACGTAGCTCAGAGAGGAATATCCGGTGCCAAAGTCGTCCACCGCCAGCTTGGCGCCCGCCGCTTTCAGCGCCTGCATCATCTCCAGGGACTGGTCATCGTCCTGCATCATCACCGATTCGGTAATCTCCAATTGCAGCGTTTCCGGCGGGATGCCGGTCTCCCGCAACACTGCCCTCACGTCTTCCACCAGGCCGCCCTGCTGGAACTGGCGGACGGAGAGGTTGACGCTCATGACCAGCGGCGGGTCGGACGGGTAGCGTTCCTGCCAGATTCCAAGTTGGCGGCAGGCCTCCTTGAGCACGTACCGGCCGATGGGCAGGATCAGGCCGGTCTCCTCCGCCAGCGGAATGAACTGGTCGGGCGCCACGATGCCGAGCCGAGGGTGCTCCCAGCGGACCAGCGCCTCCACTCCGGACATCCGACCGCTGTCGAGCCAGACAATCGGCTGGTAGTGCAACCGGAACTCGCCCCGCTCCACCGCCCGCCGAAGATCGGTCTCCAGGTCGAGCCGCTCCAGTGCCCGGGTGTTCATGGTGGGATCGAAAACCTCATAGTGGGCCTTGCCTTTGGCTTTGGCCCGATACATGGCCACGTCGGCGTCCCGCAGCAGGGTGCCGGAGTCGGAATACTCGCCCGGCCGGCTGACGACGATGCCGATGCTGGCGGTCATGAACACCTCGTGACCGCCTACCTGGAACGGCGCCTTCAGCGATTCCGCCACCCGCTCGGCTACCAGAATGGCATCGTTGGAGCCGTTCACCGCCTCCAGCAGAATGGTGAACTCGTCGCCGCCCAACCGGGCTACGGTATCCTCGACCCGGACGCAAGCGCCGAGCCGTTCGCTCATGGCGCTCAACAGTTGGTCGCCCACCGAGTGGCCCAAGCTGTCGTTGATTACTTTGAACCGGTCCAGGTCCAGGAAGAGGACGGCCACCGCCTCCGTCCGGCGCTGGGCCCGGGTGAGCGCGTGTTCCAGCCGGTCCATCAGAAGCGCCCGGTTCGGCAGTCCGGTCAGCGGGTCGTGGAATGCCTGGTGCGTCAACTGCTCGACGAATGCCCTGCGCTCGGTCACGTCCCGGGACGAGATCTGGATTCCGGTTGGGTTCCCCTGCGCATCCCCAATGGGGCGGAGCACCGACTCAAGCCAGACGTACTCGCCCGACTTCCGGCGGATCCGGTAGGCAAAGCCGCCGGGCGTCTTGGTGTGCAAGGCGTCTCTAATGGCCTCCGCCAACGCCGCCGTGTCCTCCGGGCAGACCAGTTCCGTCAGCACCCCGCGCAGTTCCATGTGGTGCAACTCCGCCTGGGTGTAGCCCAGCACCGTCTCGTGGGAGGGACTGACATACTGCAGCGTGGAGTCTGAGCCGACCAGAATCACCAGGTCGGTGGCGTTCTCGGCCACCAGCCGGTAGAGCCGGTCCTGCTCGCGCAGGGCCTCCTCGGTCCGCTTCCGCTCGGTGATATCGATGAGCACGACGACGGTGCCGGTCACTTGGCCGGAAGGCGCCGTGATCGGCGAGCCCACCAGCAGCGCCGTGAAAAGCGAACCATCCTTGCGCCTGAGCGTCCATTCGGAGGTCCATTTCTCGCCGGCCAGCAGCCGGGCGAAATAGGCCCGTGCTTCATCCCAGGGTTTCAGGAAGCCGTGGAGGAACGCCCGGCCCAGCACCTCGTCCCGGTTGAAGCCATACAGCTGCTCGGCGAATGCGTTCCAGTAAGTGATGTTGCCCCGGGTGTCGGTGGTCACCACCGCGTTCTGCACCAGATCCAGAAGCTGGCCCTGAAACCGGAGCGACGCTTCGGCCTGCTTGCGCACCGTTATGTCATGGAAGGCCACCACCGCACCGGTCACCTGCCCGTCCACGGCGATCGGCGACGCCGAATAGGCCACCGGCACGACACTCCCGTCCGCGCGGACAAAGACGCCGTCGTCCGTGCGGTAGGGCTCGCCGGTGCGGATGACGTGCAGCACGTCGCAGCCATGGATCACGTCGTGTAACGCGCGGCCCAGGAGTTGGCGCTCGCGGTAGCCCAGGATTTCCTCTGCGGCGGGGTTGAGGAACATCAACCGGCCGTCCCGGTCCAGAGCGAAAACGCCTTCGCCCATGCTGTCAGTAATGGCGCGGGTGAACTGATACTGCACGGCTGCCTCGGCCTGCCCTTTCTGCAACGACGACTTCACCTGCCCGTACAAGTCAGAGCAACACTGTTATCTATTCTAATACCCAATAATCACCTCCGTAAAGTATACCTTCGCCCGCCGTAGTATTCGAAGGGTAAGCGGCAACTCGGTGTGGTACAATTCGAAGAGAAAATCCGAGCCAAGGAGCGAACACATGCCAAACACCCATCCAGTCACCATCGGCAGCGAGACGCACGGCCTCGCCGGCAACCTGGTGCTGCCCGACGGCGCCGCCGCCGGCGCGCCGGTGCCGGGGGCCGTTATTGTGGGCGGACCCGGGCCGCTCCCCCAGCAGCGCTACTCCAGCGAGGGGGCCAAGCAGTGGCCGGTACTCTGGAGCGAGGCCTTGGGCGCTGCAGGCGTCGGCGCCGTCTGTTACGACCAGCGGGGCAGCGGGCTTTCCACCGGGGCATACCACGAAGCTGACCGGACGGCGCTGTGCGACGACGCCCGAGCGTTCGTTGAAGTGCTGGCCCTGCAGCCCGAAGTCGGACCGGTCGCCGCTGTCGCCTGGGGCGAAGGCTGCGGCTTTGCCCTGCAACTGGCGGCCGAAGGCGTCGTCCATGCCCTGGTGCTCATGGCGCCGCCGTTTCACACGGAAGAGGCGCGCTACGGTCGTTCCATCGCCCGGCTGGCGGCCAGCAAGGGACTCTCCGACCGGGTGGTGCAGGTGCGAATCGACCAGTGGAGAAACGGCATCCTGTCGGCCACCCGCCGGGTCCAGGAGGGCGAAACCACCACGACGGTGGACCTGGGCGGACAGCCTGTGACCACCAGCCTCGTCCGGTTCCTCCAGAACGTGGCGTTCGATCCCGCACCCCTGGTGCGGAAAGTAAACGTCCCGGTGCTGCTGTTGCACGGGGATGACGACCAGGCCATTCCGGCGTCCGAGTCGGAAGCCATGGCCCGGGAACTGCCGGGCCCCGTGGACCGCATTACTTATCCTGGTGTCGCCCACTTCCTCTACCGTCATCCCCGGGCCATCCACGACGCGGCGGCCTGGATCAAGCGGACGCTCTCGCACGCACCCGGGGAGCGTTGATCGTGGCGGCATACACCCTGGAGATCATGATCGCCCTGGAAGATGGCGTTCTGCCGACGCCGGACTGGTGGGCCGATCGCTACCGGCGGGGACACGTGCGGGCCGGCGGAATGCCCGCAGAAGTAGCAGACCCGGCGCGGGCCAACGTGAAACCGGTCACCGACCCTGAAACCGGTGACCGGTTTGCCCGGGTGCGGATGCCGCTCCCGGCGGGCACCAACCTGGGCCGGGCCCGGGAACTGGCTCACATGCTGACCTCAGTCCTCGCCGGCGAAGGCTGGACCCTGCGCAATCACGGGAAGCGGGTCGAAACGCTGCCGGGGGAAAGCCCTGGTCAGCCGGCAGGCACGCTGGGCGGAACCGGGTTTTCTGAAGCGCGGGTCTGCAGCGACCGTTGCATGGACTGCGTCCTTTCCGGCGACAGCCGCATCGGCTGCTGCACGGAAGGCGCGGCCTTTTCGCTGGCCGACATCGGGGCCGCACTCCTGGGCGGCGACGACCAGCTGGTCGCACACTGCCTGGCGCTCCCGGGCGAACTGGACGGCGTGAAATGGCATCCTTACCTGTCCGCCGGCCGCTGCACCTACCACGACCGGAGCTGCGGGTGCACGCTCCCGCCTGCCCGGATGCCGCTGCAGTGCCGGACTTTCCTGTGTATGCCCGAGAAGCTGCTGCCGCCCGCATTGCTGGCGGACTACGAAGCGTACGTCGAGTCGCTGGAGGAAGCCGAAGACTTTATCGACGAGCACATGCGCCGGGAAGGCGGCGTCGACTTCGCCAGCCCGCCCGACGCGCTGATGGCGGCGGCGGCGAAAGCCTTTGCCGCCTGGGCGGCGGTCAAGCCGGGCCAGGACCCGGGCCACACCCCGGGCTAGGACCCGGTGCCTTCGTATTTACGCAGGCCGTAGTTCCACATGAAGGCCCCCGCCCCTGCGGCACATACGGCAACCGGTACGGAGAGCAGCCCGAGCTCCTGCTTGCCCAGCACATAGGCATAGCTGCAAACCAGAGCCATGTCGACGCCGCCCGACCGGACCAGTTCGTTGGTCTCGGCGTAGGTCCGCCGCTGGTAGTTGTACAGGGCGCTGTAACTGCGCATGGTCTCGACCGAGATCAAGGCGGCCGAACCAATCCGCAGCTCCGCATTCTGGCCTTCGGCGGGAATCACCGGGTCCGCCGCGGCGGGGTCCAGCTTGCGCAGGCTGATTACCTGCGGCGGCTTGCCGCCCACACAGCCGGCCAGCACCAGCACCGAGCAGAGCACCAGCAGCATGGGGAAGGTCGGGTCATGGCTTTTTCCATCGGTGGTGCCCCCTTGCTCCAGGTCACGGATCGGCGATCATTCTTCCTACAAATTATCAGCCCTCGGAATAAACTCATCCAATAGAGCATGAGTACTGCAGCCTCACCCCTCTTGACGCCGGCGCGGTCATGACTGCTACAATGGAAGCATGAATACACCGATGACGATTGGCACCGTGGCGCGGATGACGGACATCTCCGTCAAGACCATCCGCTATTATGAAGAGGCTGGGTTTCTCCCGTCCCTGGAGCGCACCGAGAGCGGGTACCGCCGATTCACCGCCAACGACGTTCGCCGGCTCCGCTTGATTCGGCGCGCCAAAATCCTGGGGGTTTCCCTGCGGGAGATCAAACGCCTGGTCTCCCTGGCCTTCACGGACAGCTGCCAGACTTTCGAACAGCGTCTGGCCGAGCTGGTAGACCAGCAGCTTCAAGAGATCGATCGCACCATGGCAGAACTAGGCCGGCAGAAAGACGCCCTCCGGGAAATGCAGGAAGCCCTGGGCGCCGAGGGCGCGTACAAGGAGACTTGCCGGGCGGACCAGTGTGAGTGCTGCCGCTTTATCGATGATTGACGAAGACCTGGACGCCGGCCGTACAATCCAACCGAAAATACCGGCACAGCGGCGCCAGGTCATCCTGAAGCCATTGTGCCGGTGTATTTTTTGCACTGACCCTCCAGCTACTGGACCCTTTAGAATGGGGGCAGCAGCAGATGGGAGGGACCGGGCGCGCAAGCTGGGCGTCTCGAAAGAAGACATGTGGCTGGCCGTCCAGATGGCGCAGGCCGTCAAAGAGCAGCCGGCTAAACTTGTGCTGCAAGTGGCGACCCGATACCTGAACCCCTCCGCCACAGCGGACGCCGCCGGGGAAAGCGGGTGCTGCTGGTAAGTACCGACCCTGCCTCCAACCTGGGAAGAGCAGCTTTCCGGCGCCTGCACCATGGAGATCGCGGCGTTCGACGAGTTTGCCCGGCTGCTGGGGAACCGGAGCGCCACGGTGGCGAATCGGTTCAGGCCGCCACCTCAGGGTCGACCGGCGTGGTGGTGTCGTAGTCCAGATAGACGGGCAACCGCAGGTCGCCCATCACCTAGAACACGCCCAGGGTGCGGTCGCTCTGCTCCATGAGCAGGTCCACCAGGTCGCCGTACTCGCACGGCTGGCAGCCCGGCCGGAGCGACCCGGCGGCCATCCCCCGCAAGGCGAGGTCGCCGGCCAAAACCTTCACCGCCGCACAGGCCGCCAGCGGAACCTCCGGGAGCCCGCCGGCGGCGGCCAGAACGCCATCTTCCAGCAAGCCCAGAGTCACCGCATGGCCCTGCGCCGAGAGGTCGCGGATCAGTTGAAACGCCCGCTCGGCGGAGGCCGACGTGGGGCTGGAAGCAACCAATACTGCAATCCGTTCCATCGTCTGCTCCCTCCTAAAACCGCAGCAGGAACTGCGTTTCTGTGATGATCTGCGTCAGTCCGGCGTCGTCCACCAGTTCGACGCCGGCGATCAGGTCGGCGGCCGTCAGGCCCCGCGCCTCCAGGCTGGGGCGGTGAACGGCCACCCGGGGCACGGGGCCGGACGCCTTCAGCGCCGCCGTCAGCGCGTCGGAGAGCGACGTGAAGCCAGACGCTCCCGGCTGCTGGCCGGGTCGCGCCACCCAGACGCCGTCGTCCACCAGGACTGCTACGGCCTGGAACCCCTGGGACAGTGCGCCGTTCACGTGGCGGACCCCCTCGGCGGCATGCACGGTGCCGTAGGGAGCCTGCGAAATCAGCACGCAGATTGACCGGTCCATCAACGTCCCTCCCTAGCGTCCCAGCGCGACGAACGCCTTGGACTCGGCGACCATCGTGAAGAGGTTTTTGAGCGAACTGGGCTGGGGGCCTTCCATGCGCATGTCGCCCCGGAGGCCGCGCAGCTGCAGGCAGGAGCCACAGAGGTCCACCCGCAGCCCCTTGGCGATGAGTGCCGGCAACCGCTCACCGACTTGCGGCAAGCCGGCGGCCTTCTGCCCGGCGGCGGAGCCGTAGACGGCGTCGGCCGAGAGGAACAGATTCACCTTGTACCCCTTGTCCAGGGCCGCTTCCGCCAGGTTCAGCGTCGTGGTGGCGGACTGTGCCCCGAAGGGGGTCGCCGTCAGAAACAGGGTCAGGGTCTTCGGCTTCGATTCATCTGTCATGGGATCTCCCTCCGTCAGATGACTGCTGCAATCGTGAACCTGGCGGCCTGGCCGCCAAGAGTTTTCCTGCGCGCACGGCGATGAAGGCGGGCCCGGCGCCCCAGCCCCGTTGTCCGACCGCTTCCAGCAGGCGGAGGAGCGGGCCTACGGCGACCGAGGCCAGGGGCGGATAGTAGACGGCCGCGCCGCGGGCCAACGGCGTCAGCCCGACGGGGGACAGCAGGCCGTCCAGTTCGGAGTGGGTCAGAAAGCGGGCCTGGTTGTACACCGTAGGTCGCCGCCGACCCTCCAGGCGGCGCCGCAACGTCCAGATGGACCGGCGGTTGAGCGCAGCGATGATCAGGTTTCCGCCGGGGCGGAGCACACGGGCCATCTCGCCTACCACGCGCTCCTGGTCACCCGCAAACTCCAGGACCAACAGCGCCGTCACCAGATCAAAGCTGGCGGAGGGAAAAGGCAAGTCGGTGCCATCAGCCACTGTAAAATTCACGGGGAGGCGAGCCTGTGTGGACTTGTGCGCCGCGACGCTTACCATGGCCGGCGACACATCGACCGCGGAAACCCGGGCACCCAGTTCCGCCAGGCGCAGCGCCCACGTCCCGGTGCCGCAGCCGACGTCCAGCACCTCCAGCCCCGTCACGGGAGCCGGGAGCAGCCGCTGGAGCGCCGCCCGCTCACACTCGTCCGTGAGACGGCCCAGCGGCGTTTCGCACCAGCGGTCGTAGCCCTCGGCCAGCGAATCGAAGAGCGGCGTGGCTGCCACCCCCTTCTGCCTGTCACGCTATCACGTTCGAAAACATACTACAATCGCATCATTTGGGGGGTGTCATGCAGAAACTGCATGGCGATCCAGCGACGAACCATGACGAAGCCGGCCCGCGCAACTTCTGCGCAAAGCGACAGCCCCTGCGAACTGGTACCAGTTCCAGGGGCTGTCCTCATGCACCGGTTTTTGCGGGTCAGCGGGCGGCGTCCCCCTGGACACGCAAGTGGCCGGGTTCCCCCTTTGTCAGGTACCCGATTTCCTGAAAGCAGAGGCACCGGGCGGCCTTCAGGGCTTTGGCCATCGCCATGCGCTTCTCAGCCGGGACGGCCAGGAGGAGTCCGCCGGAAGTTTGGGCGTCCGCCAGGATCAGTTGCTGCGCGTCCGTGATCGCCTGCGACCACTGGGTGAATTCGGCCACGTAGCGGTGGTTGTTCCGGGTTCCGTTTGAGATGGCTTTATGAGCCAGAGGCAGCGCTTCGGGCATCACCGGAACCCGGCTGAAGTCGACCGTGGCAGCGAGCCCACTGGCTTTGGCCATCTCGTGCAGATGGCCGAGGAGGCCGAACCCGGTCACGTCGGTGCAGGCTGTTGCCCCGACCTTCACCATCGCTTGAGATGCGCCCTGGTTCAAGGCGGTCATCAGGGCCACGATGCGCGCTTCAAGTTCAGGGTCGGTGAGACCCTGGTCCAACGCCGTGGTGATGATGCCGCTGCCCAGCGGCTTGGTCAGGAACAGGACATCGCCATCCCGCCCGCCGCCTTTGGTGATCAGGCGATCCGGATGGACCACACCGGTGGCCGCCAGCCCATACTTGGGCGCGTAGTCTTCGATGGAGTGCCCGCCGGCAATTACCGCTCCGGCTTCGGCGACCTTGGCTGCGCCGCCCAGCATGATCTGCTCCATGTGGGCCAGGGGCAGGCTGCGCACCGGGAAGCCCACAAGGTTCAAGGCAAACACCGGGGTTGCCCCCACGGCGTAAAGGTCGCTGAGAGCATTGGCAGCCGCAACCTGGCCGAAGTCGTACGGGTCGTTCACGACTGGTGTGATGAAGTCGATCGTCTGCACCACCGCCAGTTCGTCGTTCACCCGATATACGACGGCGTCATCGCCGATTTTCCCCAGAAAGCGCGGGTCCGTAACCGCAGGCAGATGGCGCAGAACCTGCGCCAGATCGGCAGGGCCGATCTTGCATGCTCAGCCGGACCCTGGCGAGTAGGACGTCAGGCGGACTGGCGGGTTGCTCATGGGGGTTCGCCTCCTAACTCTGTGGCACTCAGCCGTTGGCACCGGCCACCCTGGATTCAAGCAAGGGTCTCAGCTTGCGCAGCAAGGCGGCAAACGCCATGGTGGCGGGCGCACGGCGCCCACCCTTTGGATAGGCCACGACAAACTGGCGGGTAAGGGCGAGGTCCGGGCCGGACAGCGCCTTCAGTACACCCTGCCGCAACTCCAGGATCACGGCATAGCGGGAGCAGAAGGCCACACCGCCGCCGGCCGCGACGGCCTGCTTGATCGCCTCCGTGCTGCCAAGCTCCCGGCTGATTGCGAGCGTCACCTTGCGCGCCGCCAGCATCTGCTCGATTGCCCGGCGGGTGTGAGAACCGGGTTCCCGCAGCAACACCCGCGTGCCCGCAAGGTCCTCCAGCCGGACGGCCGGCCGCGCTGCCAACGGGTGGGTGGGTGCGGCTAGCAGCAGCAGTTCGTCCGGCATGAAGGGCTCTGTCGTTATGCCAACCGTGACCGGAAACTCGGGCAGCACGGCCATATCGACCGTCCCCGCTTCCAACATGGCGACGACCGACTGCGAGTCCCGAATGTCAAGATGCAGATCGATGCCGGGATAGCGGTCTTGATAGGCGGCTACCACCGGGCCCAGCAGGTAGTTGCCGGGCGTGGTGCTGGCCCCGACCGCCAGGCGCCCGCTCTCCACGTCCCGCAGTTCGGCCAGCGCCCGCGCCGCCTCCTGGGAGAGGTGAAGCATTTGCTCGGCGTACTCCAAAAGCCGCTGCCCGGCTTCCGTCAGCGCCGCCCCCCGCCCGCTCCGGGTAAACAACTGCGTGCCGTGTTCCTGTTCGAGCGCCTCGATGTGCCGGGAGACGGCGGACTGGCTTAATGACAGGTCCTCTGCTGCGCGCGTAAAACTCTGGAGACGGGCCACCCGGCAAAAGGTCTGCAAATGGTACAGATCCACGGTGCACCCCTCCATGCATTTTTGTCATGGCTTCTAAGAAATGATGCGATTGTAGTATAAGGTTATCCGTGATAGCCTGCAAGTGGCAACGTTGGGTGTCAGAAGAACCATTGGAGGGTTCCTATGAAACTGCCGATCTACCTGGACTACAACGCCACGACTCCTGTTGACCCCGCCATTGCCGAGGTGATTCACCCGTACCTCCATGATCTGTTTGGCAATGCTTCGAGCGCACACGCCTACGGCTTTCAGGCCAAGAATGCGGTGGACTATGCGCGGTCGGAAGTGGCAGCCCTCCTCGGCTGTGCAGCAGATGAGGTCATCTTTACCGCCAGCGGCAGCGAGGGCAACAATCTGGCCGTTAAGGGCGTGGCTTTCGCCCACGCAGAGCGGGGACGCCACCTGATCACCACACAGGTGGAGCACCCTGCCGTCCTGAACACCTGCCGCTACCTGGAAACCCGGCACGGATTCGCGGTCACTTACCTGCCGGTGGATGGCGACGGTCTTGTCAACCCCACGGATGTCGCCCGTGCCGTTCGCCCCGACACGACCCTGATTTCGGTCATGACCGCCAATAACGAAACGGGGACGGTCCAACCGATCAGGGAGATCAGCGCCGTGGCAAGGGAACGGGGGATCCTCTTCCACACCGACGCGGCGCAGGCCGTTGGCAAGATTCCACTGCAGGTCGATGACCTTGGTGTAGATCTGTTGACGGTGGTGGGGCACAAGATGTATGCGCCCAAGGGGGTCGGTGCGCTGTTCGTACGACGGGGTGTCAAGCTGGACTCGCTCATTCACGGCGCATCCCATGAAGTCGGACGCCGGGCCGGAACCGAGAACGTGCCATACGTGGTCGGCCTGGGGAAGGCCTGCGCCATTGCCCGGATGAATCTGCCCGAGGAGTCCCGTCGCCTGCAATCCCTGCGCGACCGGCTCCATGAGGCCCTGCTCGCCGGGGTGCCCGGTCTCCGGCTGAACGGTCATGCATCCTTCAGGCTCCCTAACACGCTCAACGTAAGCTTCCCCGGCACAGCAGGTTACGACATGTTGGCCCGGGCGCGGGAAGTGGCCGCCTCCACCGGATCGGCCTGCCACTCGGGGCGGCCCGAGGTATCGCCAGTCCTCGCGGCGATGGGTGTCCCGCCGGAGTGGGCGCTTGGCGCCGTCCGGCTTAGTGTTGGAAGGTGGACTACCGGCGAAGAGGTGGACCTTGCCGCAAGGATGCTGGTGGATGCCTTCGCCAGTCGAGAGGACTCCTGACACCGGCCGGGGCGGCTCGCCCGCTCTTCGGCGAGGAGGCGATCCGCCTGGTCTTCCAGCGCACCCCGTTCCCGCTGGGCGATCGTTGGGGCCTCTGTGTCGCGGCTGCGTTTTGCTCCAGCAGTACTTCAGTAGTACTCCAGCAGGACTCTAGCAGGACTCTAGCTGGACTCTAGCTGGACTCTAGCTGGACTCGGATCGAGTGCCTCGGGACCCTTGCAGGGCGCCCACTGTGGCCGATTCGGCTGCAGTGGGGGTGATGTTTGTGGGGTGGATCAGGCGGGCAGGAGTGCTCCGGGCTTATCGCCAGGGCCTACAGCGGAGCGGGTTTGGGTCCGGTATGCCGTCCAGCAGGACTGTAGCAGTACTCCAGCAGGACTCTAACAGTACTTCAGCTGGACTCTAGCTGGACTCTAGTTGGACTCTAGTTGGACTGTAGCAGGACTCCGCTACGCCCGTCCGGGGGGGCATACCAGTATCTGCTTGTTGAACGCTCCGCCGTCTCATGATAAGCTGTGTTTCCGCCGCTGAGTTGGCGAAACGATGAAAGACAAACCGAGGCTGTTTGACCGCAGCCTGGGCCAAATACGTGAGAGTTCAGCAGATGATTGCGCTGCGCAAACGGGGAGACAGCGATGTCGCCTGCACCCGGATCGCGTGGTGAGGAACTTCCTGGCACCGCTTCTGGCAGCAGAAGAAGTTGGCGCAGGACGCAAGTCCTGGCGGCGTGAGCCGACGATGGGGACGGCCATCTCCTCCGGGAGACGCTGGTACCTGTAAAGAGCTATAGAAACGCAAGCCGGCCCGTGAGGGCCGGATGAGACGGGCAATCTCCGCCACGGTGCAAGTCCAAGTAGGCGCAGGGGCGCGGGTAGGACGCAGTCCTTTGCGTAAGCGAGGACCACGGCCCTGGTCAGGCCGTGAGATAAATGATCATCCCGCCGGTCGAGTGACCGGCTGACAAAACCAGGGGTATCGCTGGACTCTCACCGCATTAGAGGCTCGAACTGTGCAGTTTTGCATGGTTCGGGCCTTTTGCGTTGTCCGGCGATACAACGTGGACTGGTGCGAGCGGGAAAAAGGGTAAGTGGCCCACGGCATTGAAACATTCCGTAGAATCAGGACCAATCGGAGGCGGGCGATTTGGACCTTAACCACATGAAAGAGAAGTTCAGTTCGGCATATCTGATCGCCACGGCCTCGGTGGTTGGCCTGGTCACAACAGAGCCCCGGCCGGACCTCGACAGTACGGATTGGACGTTGGCATCTATCGGCGGGAACGGGCGGGTCAAATCCCCCAAGCTTGACGTCCAGCTCAAGTGCACAGCAGCCGATCTTTGCACGGAAACCCACATCCGGTTCAAGCTGGACCTGAAGAACTATGACGACCTGCGTGAGGAAGACGTCATGGTCCCGCGAATTCTGATGGTTGTGGTGGTTCCTGAGGATCCGGCTGATTGGGTTGACCTGACCGAGGATAGAATGCTCATGAGACGATGTGGGTATTAGGCGCTGCGGGGAATCATGGACCGGCTTGAGAGGAGGGACCTTCCGTGAAGGTAGCGGTGCGGGATGCGGATGCTCTCCTGTCCCTTCCGCCGAGAGAGGTTGCCGCGTACCTGCGGGGGCGAGGTTGGAATGAGACCAACCACCTGGGCGCCAAGGGATCGGTATGGACTCTCCGCACCGAGGATCACGACGAGTGCGAGTTGCTGCTTCCGCTGGATCGCAGCTTGCGGGACTTCAAGGTCAGAATGTCTGAGGTGCTGACAACGCTTGAAGAGGTGGAGCAGCGGTCACAGCTGGAGATTCTGCAGGATCTGAGCATGGTGGCCGGGGATCTCGTCCGTATCAGGCTCGACCGGCTGGATGCTCGCAATGGCACCATTCCGCTGGACGCGGGCGTCAGACTCATCGAGAGCGTTCGGGATCTGATGGCGGCGGCGGCCTGTGCGGCTGTCGCGCCGAAGCCCTATTACCAGGCCCGGCGGCCGGCGCAGGTCGTGGAGTATATGCAGAAGGTCCGGCTGGGCCAGACCCAGCAGGGCAGCTATGTGGTCAATGTTCTCTCTCGGGTTCCACCCGAGGTTGCCGTCGGCCAGATGCAGTTGCCGTTTGCCGGCCCACCGGAAGATCCGTATGAGCGCAAGGTGACGACAACCCTCGCTTCCGGCCTGGCGGTGGCGCGGGGCGCGGTCGAGTCTTACAGCAGCATCGCGGATGTGCAGCGGATCGTGGCGCATGGGGTAAGTTCCAACCTCTGCGAGGCCCTGGCTGCGATCGGCCGCGATGAGTCGGTGCAGGAGATCGATATCAGCTTTGCCTGGGCGACGACTCGCCCGTTGTCCCGCTCGGTTCCCCACTCACTGGTCTTCCCCTCGGACACGATCCCCGTCATCGGGGAGTTCGGCAGAGTCCTGCGGAGTACGGCGCCCCAGGAGGATGTGGAAGTGGCCGGCGTGGTGACCAGGTTGGAGCGGCAAGGCGAGCAGGACGAGGGGACGGCGACGATTTTCGGGACCGTGGACGGGGCGCCCCGGAAGGTGCGGGTCTATCTGCAGGGGGCAGATCATGCCCGGGCGATTGAGGCGTACCGGGACCGGGTGCCGGTGACGTGTGTCGGCGACCTGGTCAAGGATGGGCAGTCGTTCGTCCTGCGGAATCCGCGGGGGTTCATGCTGGCGGGAGATGCAGAGGGTTGAGGTCGCAGGAGACGGGCCCGACTCGCACTGGGGGTGCGGGTCGGGCCCTTCCTCTTTTGGGAGCACTCTTAAAATGAGCGAGTCCATCCTGTATAATGAAGTGAGAATAGTGTGTAGCCAGAGGGTTTGCGTGGGCAACGTTTAGATGCCGTGCTGCCCGTAGCACCAATACCAGGATGGAGGGAAGCTTCCATGAGTCACGCTAACGATGTGCGGGCTTACTGTGCGACACAGATCATCGCGCCTGCCCGCACCAAGGGAGAAACGGAAGTGGCAATCCGTGCCGGCGACGTGCATCGTGCCATGGGCTACCAGAACCGCCTGCCTCTCGTTTGCTCGGCGCTTGGCGCCGCAGTGTTCGAGGAGACAGCCCGGGTGAAACGAACGTCGGTCGAAGGGCCGCTCGCCAGCACCACTACGGTGCTTCGGTTTACGATTCTACCTTGAGCAATCACTGCGGACTCCACACAGGACTAATACGCCGGACGAACAGGGACGAGTTCGAACAAGGCCATGCGGGCTCGTCTTTTTTCGCGCGTCCGCGCCTGGCGCCCTGGTCGAGCGCCTACTGGTCATGTGCAGACTAGTGATGGCTGATCCCATCGCTGATCTTGGTACCGAGTAGCTGAGCGATGGTCTGAACAAACTCGTCCCGAGCATCGGCTGCTTCCTTGAACAGGATGGCAAAGTGTGTCTCTGCAATCAAGCCCGAGTCGTCCAGGTACATCTCCGGCTCCATCGAACTCCACACCTTGATCTCCCATGCGGGGGCAAAGGTGGCCCTGTCAGCTTGCGGACCGGCCTCCCACGTTACGCTGCCGTCAAGGACCGCAGCACCCTCGGTCACCTGGCCGACGATTCCCAGGCCCTGCAGAAGGCCGACAACCTTGTCGATATCCGCCTGGGTTGGTATGTACGAGGGATCTGCCAGCAGGTAAGTCTCATTCCAGCTCACACGGGTCCCTCCAGTTCTGGGCTAAATGGACGAGAAGAAGATGCGGCTGTCCAGCAGTTCGTACAGATCACTCTCAAATTCCTTCAGGTAGATCTTGAAGGCATCCATGAACGCCGAGCCGTCGAAGACCCAGTGAACGTTATCGTCGAAGGGCAGCGTTTCCCTCACGTGGGTGCGGAGTTCCTTGACCAGCTCGGGTACGGCGCTGTCCGGGCGCTTGTAGAATGAGGGGTTGATGCGGCCGTCCTTGACCAGGAAGTCGTAATAGCCTTTGGCTTCGATGCACTCTCCGCAGACGTAATTGTCCATCCAATACCCGTTCACGCGCGTCCCAAACTCACGGACGAGGTACTTGCCCGGGTAACCGGGGATCGGACGGATAAAGGTGCCGGCCGCAGTCTGCTGGAAGTTGGCGGGTGCAGGATTCCTGAAGGAGCGCACCAGGTAGAAGAAGCCACGGTCAGGCGGACGACTGCCCTCGGGCAGGACCACGTCGCCTATCACATTCTCCGCAGCTTTGGCGACCTCCGCCGGCGCAACCTTGGCCGCCATGTAGGCGGCGATCCGGGATTCCCTCTCCGCCTGGAACTGAGCCGCCTTCATCGCTTCGATCGGCAGATACCGCCACATCATGGCATCAACGCCGGCATCGATCAGGTAGGTCGTTGAGACCAGAATGGCGACCTTGTCGATACTCTCGTTAACGATGTCAAGCGCTGCCGGCTTCCTGCCATCGTACCGTAGACCGGCCTGATTCCACAGGCGGAAGAGACGACCGTAGACGCCGTCCTTTCCCCCGGTGTCTGCCTCGTAGCCGAGCAGCCAAAAGACATCTTCGTCACCGCGAGTCCCGACCGCTTCCGGCACTAGCAAGGAACCCAGGTTGCATGTCTCGATCTGGCGGTTCAAAGCACACGCTTCCGCCGCCTGAAACCCAGGAACACGCGGCGGCATGTCAACGAAGACGAGCCCCCGGCTGTCCTGCCGCACGAAGCCCCCAAAGGCCGGCGCCACTTCATCGAACCGGACGAATCGCTTCCCGTTCCGCTTGTAGAAGCCGTCGCCCATGCGCTGGCCGTTCCAGAAGGTGTCTTCCCAGCTGATGACGACGAACCGGTTCAGATTGCCCGAGTGGAACCAGACTTTGTCGACTTCCGGCGTGTGGTCAAAGCAGTCCCGACTCCAGACGAACTTGCAGGTCCCCGGCATCATCTGGACGAACGTGCGGTCTTCCAGCTTGACTCCAAAGGGAGCGTGGTCCCGGTACTCCGGCTTCGGGAAGTGCAGCCCGAGTCCTCGGGCCATCTCCCAAGCCTCAACCCCTGCGTGGCCCCAGAGATCAAACCGGACTTCGGTCCAGACCAGCTCGCCATTCATGACGAATGCTGAACCAGGGTCAACCCAGGTGAACTCCGTCGCCGGAAGGAGGCCGGCCTCGACGGCCGGCGGATCCGCCAGTACCGGCTTCGCTAACAGACCCGACAGAAGCGTGCAGACGACAAGGAACAGTGCCACCCCGATCTTCCGCAATCCCAACACCTCACTTCCAGATGCTGGGTGCAGCATATCATCTGGCAGCGAGTAGTGGAATAATTTGGTATCGTTTAATCTCCCGGCGAAACGGCGGGGCAGAGTAAGGGGCCGGACTCTGCCGGCCCCGACGGGTTACCTTGCGATCCGAACTGCCGTCATGACGCCGAGGGTAACGCTTCCCTCTCGCTGGGCAGAGGCTACGCCTACCACAGAGATGAGCAGCAAGAGGGTTGCCAGACCTACCACGATCAGCTTACGCATGCCAATCGACCTCCTACGTAAGGGTTCTTTCCAAACGCCGTCGATCCTTGACAGTGGGAACATATCAGCCGGCAGCGCGATTTGCGCTGCCAGAGAAAATGGGGTTTGTGGAGAGGCGGGCTAATTGCCCGCCGCTTCAAATCCGTTCAACTTCTGCCACGCTTGTCTACGCAGAGAGCTTGCCTCATTCAGTTGCCGAGAGTCCCTTGTCCGCTGGGCAATCTCCAGGGCGACGGCCCTCTGTGGCAACATTAGGCGAGACACCGATACGTTTGAAACGAGTATAGTTGGATGGATGGATGGATGCCGGGAAGGCTCGTTGTCGGAGTGGTAGTAGTTGGGAATGGGGGGCGCGGGGGGAAAACCCTTGTGGATACTGTGGATAGTGTGGATAAGTACTAAACCAAATTGGAAAAGGTGAGGATAAATTGAGCGTGGTCCAGATGGCTGCTAAGGCCGAGGATAAGGCGAGAGAGGTCACGACGAGAGATGGACAAATGAAGTCAAATCCACCCAATCCAGAGGTTGTTGAAGTGGCGGCCCGGCGGAAGTTCACCGCCGAGTACAAGCTCCGGATTCTGCACGAGGCAGACCGCTGTGCACCTGGGGAACTCGGTGCTCTGCTTCGCCGCGAAGGCTTGTACCATACGCATCTGTCCAAGTGGCGCAAGCAGCGTGAGCTGGCAGAGCGAGAGGCCCTGGCCCCGCAGAAACAGGGACGTAAGCCGCAAGAGACCAATCCGCTTGCTGCCCGAGTGGCGCAACTGGAGCGGGACAACGAGCGCTTGCAGCAGCGGCTGCAGCAGGCCGAAGCGATCATCGATGTCCAAAAAAAAATCTCAGCGCTCTTGGAGAATCCTCTCAGGGGCGGAAACAACTGATCAATGCCGTCGAAGAACTGGCACCTACAGTTGCTGTAACCGTTGCCTGCCGGGCGCTTGGCGTGGCGCGTGCCACGTTGTATCGTCAT
>DASXVX010000049.1:0-51235 GCA_036504075.1 Symbiobacteriaceae bacterium
ATTCCCTTGACCTTGGTCAAGAACGATCCGGCAAGTTCAGCTGACATTGGCCAACACCTCGGCGACGTTTTTCAGGCTGCCTGCGCAGCCCGTCTGCTACCTAGTCGCCGTTGGAGCACCTTTTTCCTCGAACAGAGCCAAATATTATTATTTTTTTCCGGTAGAGGCCCTTTGTGAACACCTGAGTTGGTTCACATCCGTGTGTATTTCCGGAAATCTGCGTCATCTGCGAAATCTGCGGCCAAAAAATGACTTCGGCTTGTGTCATCGACCACAACTGGAGGCTGGGACCCTTGAATCTGAACATCATGGACACCGAAACAATCCTCAGGAAAGCGCTCTCCGGCGAGAAGCTCTTCCCGGAAGAAGCGATCTACCTGTGCGAGAGCGGCGACTTGCTGAACCTGGCCCTGGCCGCCCGGGAGATTTCCCGGCGCCACAACCCCGGCGACGCCGTGGGCTTCGCCATCAGCAAGACCATTCGCTACTCCAACGTTTGCGCGCCCAACTGCCCGTTCTGCACAGCGACCGTCACGCAAGCGGACCCCACTGCCTTCACCAGGACGGCGGCGGAGGTGGCGGTCGAAGCGGCGGAAGCCGTGGCGGTCGGCGCAACCCAAGTCATCCTCATGGGCGGGCACCGCATCGACCTGCCCTGGACGTACTACACCGGCCTGGTGGCGGCCATTGCCGGCCGTTGCCCTGGCGTGCAGATTTTTTCCTACTCGCCCAGCGAGCTGATGGTCTTCAATGTGACCTTTCAGAAGCGGAACAGCGAGATCATCGGGGAACTGAAGGCGGCGGGGATGGGCGGGCTGCTGGCCGGGGGCGCCCAGACCATGCCCGAGCGGGCGCCGGAGTACCGGGCGCTGCTCCAGGGACCCTGGAACGAGTGGTTCGACGTGGTCCACCGCTGCGCCGAAGCGGGGATTCCGGTGGTGGCGCCGTTCGCTATCGGCCTGGGCGAGACGGCCAAAGAGCGGGTGGGCCACCTCTACCGGGTGCGCAGCGTGCAGGAGCGGACTGTCGCCCGGAAGACCGGCGCGTTCGCCGCACTGTCGGTCTTCAGCATGCCCGCCGCCGCCGGCGGATCCGCCCGGCCGGTGACCAGCCACGAATACCTGTGCATGGTCGCCCTGGCCCGGCTGCTGGTGCCGAACATTCCGCACGTGGCCGCCAGCTTCGTCACCCAGGGCGCCAAAGTGGCCCAGGTGGCGCTGGACGGCGGTGCCGACGACCTGGGCGGCACGCACATGGAATATGCCGAGGCCGAACTGGCGGCTGGACGGACCGGGCCCATGTCGGCGGCGGAGATGGAGCGGCTCATCCGGGAGGCGGGCCGGACGCCCGTGCAGCGGTCCGGCTGGTAGATCGAGGTGATATCAGCAATAGGGTGGTAGTTCCCAAATTGGGACTATCACCCTATTTTTTATTGGAACGAAAAGGGATTCGCGAGGCCGTATGCGAATTAATGTTCCTTGCCTACATAAATTCCCCGGCAGCGAAACCGGGGGTAAACCAAAACTGCAGGAGGGATTCAGAGAATGCGAAAGTATCTGGCCATGTTTCTGGTGCTGCTGGTGGCGGCCAGCCTGCTGGGCGGTTCGGTGTCGGCGGCGGGAAAAGCGCGGCGCTACACGGTAGTCTGGGGTTCGAACACGGTGCCGGCGAACGCAAAGGCTCTGGTTGAGGCGGCCGGCGGCACCGTGGTTGCCACCATGCCGGAAGTGGGGGTCATGTCGGTCACCGGGCCGGCCGGCCTGCTGAACAGCCTCAGCGCCCAGTCGTCCGTCCAGGCGGTCAGCCCGACCATCGAATGGACGGTCGGCCCCGCCAGCAGTCACGCGGCCGATGCCATCGATACCACGAGTCAGAGCGGGCCGTTCCTCTACAGCCAGTTCCAGTGGGACATCAAGCAGGTGACCAACAACGGCGCTAGCTATCAACTGGACAAGGGCAGCCACCAGACGGTGGTGGGCATCATCGACACCGGCGTCTCCACGCAGCATCCGGACCTGATGGCCAACCTGCTGGGCGGCCGTAACTTCACGCCGGACGGACCGGGCGGAACGGTGGTGCCGGGCGACATCGAAGACAAGTACGGCCACGGCAGCCATGTGGCGGGTGCCATCGCCGGCAACGGGGCCATCCTCGGTGTCGGGCCGGACCTGGGGTTCCGGATGTACCGGATTTTCGGGGCGGAGGGCGGTGCCCCGACGGACCGGATTATCGCGGCCATGGTCGCGGCGGCGGACGACGGTGTGGATGTGATTTCCATGTCCATCGGCGGCTACGATATCCTGTCCAAGTACACCTGGACCGACCCGGACACCGGCACCGTCTACAAGATGAGCGACGTGGCCGATTTCCAGGCGTTCAAGCGGGCGGTGAAGTACGCGGTTGACCACGGGGCCGTGGTGGTGGCGGCGGCCGGCAACGACGCCACCGATATCGCCAACCCGCACGCGGTTACCGCCATGCTGAACGCCGAGTACGGCTCGCTGGGGTACACCTTTTACGGGGCTTCCCGGGAGGTGCCCGGCACGCTGCCCGGCGTGGTGACCGTGGCGGCCACCGGGCCGGACAAGAGTCCGGCGCAGTACACCAACTTCGGACCCGGCGCCATCGACGTGAGTGCTCCGGGCGGCGACTTCAAGCGCTATCCGAACATGACCCCGACGCCGTGGTACTGGGATCTCTGCTTCTCGGCCTACAAGAACGGCGGGTACGCCTGGATGGCCGGTACGTCCATGGCGACACCGAAAGTCTCGGCCGTTGCGGCCCTGATCATCGACCAGGCGAAGCATGATGGCCGGCGGCTAAACCCGACCCAGGTGGTGGCCAGGCTCCAGCAGACGGCCATCGACGTTGGCAAGCATGGTTCCGACCCGTATTACGGGAAGGGCATGGTGAGCGCCTACGCCGCGCTGGGCGGCAAGTAGGCCAGACGCGCAGCGCCCCCGACCGGACTGGTCGGGGGCGCCTGGTTACCTGATGATCGCCAGCATGCGCTGCAGGGCCACGGCGGCCCAGTGGCGGGTGTCGGGGTCGACCTGCACCTGGTTGACCACCCGGCCTTCGGCCAGGTTCTCCAGCGCCCAGCAGAGGTGCTGGGGGCTGATGCGGTACATGGTGGCGCACGGGCAGACGTTGGGGCCGGAGAGCGAAACGATGAGCATATCCTTGTGCTGCTCGGCCAGCCGGTGCACGAGATTGATCTCCGTGCCGATCGCCCACTGGGAGCCGGGCGGCGACTGGTCGACCATTTTGACGATGTACTCGGTGGAACCGTCCATGTCCGCCGCCTGGACCACTTCCAGGGCGCATTCGGGGTGGACGATCACTTTCATGTCCGGATAGAGCGACCGGACCTGCTGAATCTGCTCGACGGTGAACTTCTGGTGGACGGAGCAGAAGCCTTTCCAGAGGATGATCTTCGCCGCTTGCAGTTCCGCATCGGTACACTCGAAATCGCCGGTCAGCGGGTTGTAGACCACCATTTCGGCAAGGGGGATGCCCATTTTGTAGCCCGTATTGCGGCCCAGGTGCTGGTCGGGGAAGAAGAGCGCCTTTTCCCCGTGCGCAAATGCCCATTTGAGCACGCCTTCGGCGTTGGAACTGGTGCAGACCGCTCCGTCGTGCTCGCCGCAGAACGCCTTGAGAGCGGCGGCGGAGTTCATGTAGGTAATGGGAATGACCTTGACGCCGGGTAGCCGCTCCGAGAGCATCTGCCAGCACTCGTCCACCTGCCGCTCGTTGGCCATGTCGGCCATGGAACAGCCGGCCCCCAGGTCCGGCAGAATCACCACCGTCTCCTCCGGCGTGAGGATGTCGGCGGTTTCCGCCATGAAATGGACGCCACAGAAGACGATATATTTGGCTTCCGTTCTGGTCAGCGCCTGCTGGGCGAGCTTGAACGAGTCGCCCACGAAATCGGCCCACTGGACGACGCGGGCGCCCTGGTAGTGGTGGCCGAGCAGAACGACCTGACTTCCGAGCTTTTCCTTGGCGGCCCGTATCCGGGCGTCGAGTTCAGCGTCGGAAAGGATATAGTACTCATCCGGGATGCGGGTATTCCCATGTAGGACAGCGCCGTCGGCCATGTGTAAGTCCTCCCTTGTTTAATAAGACAGCCTTGGCGGTCAGGATTATTATAAACGAAGTTTGGCTGAATGCTACGGATAATTTTGGGCTTGCCCCCGGGTTCCTGTCCGGAGGTGGGGCCATATGTTGATGCTTCTGCATTCGATGTGGTAGAATCGCAAGTAGGGTTGCAAAAGGGAGGGAATGACAGTGAATATCACTCTCACAGACAAAGCTTCGGGTCGGCTGAAGGACATCATCAAGTCGAAGGGCGAGAACCTGTCCCTGCGGGTTATGGTTCGGACCGGCGGCTGCAGCGGTTTCGAATACGGCATGGCCCTCGAGCGCAACCCGCGCCCGGACGACAGCGTCGCTGAAACCGACGGCGTCAAGGTCGTGGTAGACCCCAATAGCATGCGTTTCCTGGACGGCGCCACCATCGACTACGTCGACAGCCTCATGGGCGGCGGGTTCGCCATCAATAATCCCAACGCGGTCTCCAGTTGTGGCTGTGGCCAGAGCTTCAAGGCCAAAGACGAGGAAGGCGAAGCGAAGTCCTGCGGCAGCGGCAGTTGTGGTTGCTCTCACTAACTTCACGTAAACCTTACGCCAACGGGTAACCCCCGTTGGCGTTTCTGCATTGATGGAAGTTTTGCCGGTGACCGCATAGGCTGTTCCTACAGGTGGCTTGACGGGATTTGCCTGCTCTGATAGACTGTAATCGATAATGATAATCATTATCTAACACGACAAATTTGATACGTCCCTGCGGACGAAGTCCGGAGGGAACTTTTTTCGGCCAAGTGTTTCCCTTGGGAAACACTTTTGGCATCGCACAAGTCATGCAAGCCAGGGAGGGGAAGAGCATTTGAGCAACCCAATTGGCGTTCAAACCCAGCCGCTCAGCCACTTGCGCGTGGGGGAGCTGGCCCAGGTAGTGGCATTGGTGGGTGACCGTGAGACCCGCTACCGGCTGATGGATCTTGGCATGGTGCCCGGTACCCGGGTGGAAGTGCTGCGGAGCAGCCCCCTGGGCGACCCAGTGGTATACCGCCTGCGGGGGACCATGGTTGCCTTGCGCAGGCCGGATGCCGAAGTGGTGCAGGTGCAGTGCCTGGAGCCGGCTTCTTAGCGATCGGGGAGGGAAGCAATATGGCGAATTCGCGTCCGATGAACATTGACCTGCAGGAGTCGATCCCGGTGATCGCCCTGGCAGGCAACCCCAATACGGGCAAGACCACGCTGTTTAACCGCCTGACCGGCATGCGTCAGCACACCGGCAACTGGCCGGGCAAGACCGTGCTGAAGGCCGAGGGCGATACGCAGATCGGCGCCCGCATCTACCGGGTAATCGACCTGCCCGGCACCTATACGCTCTCTGCCGCCTCTGCCGAGGAGCGGGTGGCCCGGGAGTTCATTTGCTTCGGCCGCCCCGATGTCACCCTGGTGGTGGCGGATGCCACGGCCCTGGAGCGCAACTTGAGTCTGGTGCTCCAGACCATGGAGATCACGCCGAAGGTGCTGCTCTGTGTCAATCTGATCGACGAGGCGCACCGCAAGGGGATCGACGTGAACGCCGCCGCCCTGGAGAAGCGGCTCGGCATTCCGGTGGCGTTGATCGCCGCTCGGTCCGGCGCCGGCGTGCCTGAACTGCTGGAAAAAGTGGCCGCAGTGGCGAACGGCGACGTTCACCCCAGCCCGGCGCAGATCGATTACGGACCCGAAATTGAGGAGCGGGTGGCCGAACTGCTGCCCATGATCGTGGAGCGCGTCGGCAACCGGGCCAACCCGCGCTGGGTCGCCTTACGGCTCCTGGAGGGGGATCGGAGCGTCCTGGACGCCCTCCGGGAACACCTGAGCGTCGTCAGCCTGCCGATGCCGTACCCCGACCAGGACCCGGGAACGGAGGCGGTGGTATGAGCAGCCCGGAGGCCATTCGCGACGCAATCACGACCCGGGTATACACGGAAGCGGCCGCCATCGCTGACGAGACGGTGGTGCGCCGGCGGCGCCCGATCATCGACTGGGACCAGAAGATCGACGACATCGTCACCTCCCGGATCTGGGGCTTCCCGATCATGCTGGGGCTGCTGGGCGTCGTGTTCTGGCTGACCATCGCCGGGGCGAATGCCCCCGGCGTGTGGATCGCCGCCATTCTTTTTAAGATCGAAGATTACCTGACCCTGGCGTTTCAGTGGGCCGGGGCGCCCGCCTGGCTCCATGGGCTGCTGGTGCTGGGCATCTACCGGGGCTCGGCCTGGGTGATCGCGGTGATGCTGCCGCCCATGGCCATCTTCTTCCCCATTTTCACCTTGCTGGAGGACTTCGGCTACCTGCCTCGGGTCGCGTTCAACCTCGACCGGATGTTTCGGGTGGCCGGCGCCCACGGCAAGCAGTCGCTGACCATGGGCATGGGGTTCGGCTGCAACGCCGCTGCCATCGTTTCCACCCGGATTATCGAGTCGCCCCGTGAGCGGCTGATCGCCATTTTGACCAACAGCTTCGTGCCCTGCAACGGCCGGTTCCCCACTCTGATCACCATGGCCTCCATTTTCATGGGCGGCGGCGTGGCCGCAGCCTACGGGAGCCTCGCCGCCTCGGCGACCGTGGTCGGGATCGTGCTGATCGGCATCGGCACGACGCTGGCGGTCTCGTGGACGCTCTCCAAAACGCTGCTGCGCGGCGTGCCCTCCCGGTTCAGTCTGGAGCTGCCGCCTTACCGGAAGCCGCAGCCGGGCCGGATTCTGATCCGCTCGATTTACGACCGGACGATCGTCGTCCTCAACCGGGCCGTGACCACGGCGGCTCCCGCCGGGGCGATTACCTGGATCCTGGCGAACATCCACGTGGGCAGTGCGAGCCTGCTGGCCCACGGGGCACACAGTCTGGACGGCTTCGGCCACGCCATCGGGCTGGACGGCATGATCCTGATGGCGTTCCTGCTCGGACTCCCGGCCAATGAGATCGTGCTGCCGATTCTGATCATGGGTTACGTGTCGGGCGGCGCCATGATGGAACTGCACGGCCTGGGCGCCCTCAAGACGCTGCTGGTCGACCAGAACGGCTGGACCTGGCTGACCGCACTGAACATGATGCTCTTCTCGCTGCTGCACTACCCGTGCGGCACGACGCTGATCACGATTCACAAGGAGACGAAGAGCCTGAAGTGGACGGTTTTTGCCGGCCTGATGCCCCTGGCGATTGCCATCGCGGTCACGTTTGTGGTGACGCAGGTGGTGCGGGCGCTGGGCCTGGTGTAGGGCCTTTATCAAGAGGACCGCCCCCGGGGATCAACTCCGGGGGCGGTCCTTTTTGTGTCTGCCTATGAAAGAGCCGCGCTGATCTCCGCCTGCACGGCGGGGTCCTGCTCGACGGCCTGCCGCCCGGCCAGGGCGGCCTGGGCCTCGGGTGCAGCCGCCGGCGCCAGGCGGGCCAGTCGGCCGAGCGCCCAGGCGGCGTGGGCCCGGATGACCGGGCTTTCGCTGGAGAGCGCCTCCCGGAGTGCGGGCAGGGCGGCGGGGGCGCCGGCGTTGCCGAGGGCGAGCAGGGCGTTCCGTTGAATGGTGGTCTTGCCCCGCCATCCGGCGGCGGTGGGCGCAAACCAGCGGCGGAAGTCGCTCTTGGTCATGGCCATCAACGTCAGCAGGTCGGGGGCCGGGCCGATTTCGGGTACGGGGGCAAACTCGGGATGCAGGCCGCTTTTCGCTTTCCGGTTATACGGGCAGACGTCCTGGCAGTCGTCGCACCCGAACAGCCGGTTGCCGAGCACCTCCCGGTACTCAAGCGGAATGATGCCTTTCATCTGGGTGATGTAAGAGAGGCACCGGTTGGCGTCCAGGTTCCACTCGGTGAGCGCCTGGGTCGGGCAGGCGTCGATGCAGAGCGTGCAGGCGCCGCAGGCGGCTTCCACCGGGAGGTCGGGCGGGAGGGCCACGTCGGTGAGAATCTCCCCGAGGAAGACCCAGGTGCCGTATTCCGGCGTGATCAGGTTCGTGTGCTTGCCGAATTTGCCGATGCCGGCCCGTTCGGCCACAGCCCGGTCCAGCGGCGGGCCGGTGTCCACGTAGACCAGCGTCCGGGCGCCGGGGACCTGGTGCTCCAACCACCGGGCGACCTGGTCGAGCCGGGCCTTCAGCAGGGCGTGGTAGTCCTGGCCCCGGCAGTAGCGGGAGAGCCAGCCTTTCGGGGCTCCGGGGGCCGGGGCTACGGGGATAGGGCCTTCAGGGGCCGGGCCTCCGGCCTCGCCGTCCGCTTCGGGGGCGTCGGGCATCAGGTAGCTGATGCCCCCGGCGATAATGGACCTGACCCCTGGCAGCAGCCGGTCCGGGTTGATTCGGGTTTCGATCTCCTGGGGCTCAAAGGGATTGGGACCCAGGCCTTCAGCCGCCCGGCGCCGGAGACGCTCCTGCTCGGTCACGAAAGGTGCGGCGGCGGCCACGCCGGTCATGTCGAGTCCGACGGACCGGGCGTATGCCTTCACCGCCTGCTTCAGCGCCTGTTCTACCCCGTCCATCGAGCCACCCCCGGTGTTTGCGTCTTCTGCTGATTCGCTCCGGCTTTTAGAGACCCCTGCCGCCTAGTCTTTCCGGATGGACGGGCGGTTGTGCTATCATGGAGTGAAACGCTTCAGTCGGGAGGACGCACAGGGTGATCAGCGGGCGGTCGCCCATGCCCTCGACGGCTACACCGGTCGGACCAAGCTCTTGCTGGAGACCATGTCCGGCAAGGGCACGGAGGTCGGCTGGCTGCCAGAGTACCACCACGCCATTTTCGACGGGCTGGGATGGCCAGACCACCTGGGCATCTGCATGGATTCGTGTCACCTGTTTGCTGCCGGTTTCGATCCGCGCACGGCGGAGGGCGTCGACATGATGCTGCAGGCGTGGGACGAGGCGGTGGGACTGAAGCGCGTCGGGTGTTTGCACCTGAACGACTCCAAGACTGACCTCGGGGCTCGGAAGGACCGGCATGAGTTGCTCACCCAAGGGTATCTCGGGGCGGACGGCATCCGGAACATCGTCTGTCACCCGTTCTTCCGGGACCTGCCGATTTGCATTGAGACGCCGGTGGGGGAGTTGCCTAAGTTTGCGGGCGAAATCGCCCTGGCCAGGCACCTCGCGGGTCAGGAGTAGGGCCGGGCGTCTCTACGGCGCTGATCTCGTCCAGGCGAATGAGCATGACTCCGCCGGCGTCCGTTGCGAGGGTGACCAGGTCGCCGTTAAGCGAAGCGAGGCGTCCCCGGGCGTTTAGCTCGCCTCCGGCACCCGTGATGGCGACCGGGAGGTAGAGCAGCCTGGCCAGCACCTGCCGGAGGTCGGCGGGGGCCGGGGTCCCGGACCGGGTCCCGGTGGGGGCGCCGGTCTGGGCTCCGGTCGTGACTCCGGAGCCGAACGGCTCCGCCCGGGTGATGACCCCCAGGTCTTCGTTCGACGCAACCAGGTAGCCGTCGCCTTCCAACATCCGGGCCAGCAGGCGGCGATGGCGGCCGGCCCGACGCTCCCACGCCGCCTCGCCGGGCTGCCAGCCGCCGGCGGCCCGCAGTGCGGCCGTCCGCATCAGCACGGGCGTGCTGATGCGCGGCAGGCCAAGGAGCATGGCACGATCGACCGGCGCAGTCGCTGGGGTGGGGCGGAGTGTGCCGTCCCGGCGGACTTGATCCGTCGGGGCTACGGCGCCCATGGCGCCCGGCGGCGCCTGCCGCAAGGTGTCGACCAGGGCCGCCAGCCCTTCTGGGCGTAGCCGGTCATCGGCCTGCACCGGCAGAAAAAACGGCGCCCTGGTGCGCGCGAGAACGTCATTCAGTCCGTCTTCTACAGTACGAAAGGACTCCGGGCTGACCAGGTGGGCCTCGGCCGTTCCCGGCGGGAGGTCCCGGACCCAGTCGGGCTGGGTCCGGCCGATTGCGGCGATGGCGACCGGTGCCGTAGGCATTGTGGGCGTCACCTCTGCTGGGCAGGTTGCTTGATCTTTATGCCGGAAGCGGCCCGGCGTGCATGGACCAAAGGAGTTGTTCATATGGCTTTCAGGGTTGTGGCCCGGGTGCTGATCGTGAACGCGGCGGGGGAACTCCTGCTCTGCCGGAGTCGGAGCGGCAACGCTTGGATTCCGCCGGGCGGTACGCTGGAGGAAGGCGAGACGCTCGCGCAGGCGGCTGTGCGGGAGGCGCTGGAAGAGGTCGGGCTGGATGTGGTCCCCGGCCCCATGCGCTACCTGAAGGAGTTCCGGCCGGCCGGCCGCCTGGAGACCGTTATCGAGGTCTTCTTCATGGCGACGGCCGTGGCGGATACGCCAAGGGGGGCCATTCGGCAGGAGCGCCTGATCGCACCGGCAGGCGGTGCGGAGCGGCCGTGGGCGGGCTGGTGGATTCAAGATGTGGACGGGCCGCGGCGGGAAGTCCGCTGGTTCACGCGGCCTGCGCTGGCGATCGTTCCGGAGCCGGTTTTCCCGTTTATCTTGCGGGATCGGTTCTGGGAGGAGGAGGAGCCCACGTCCGACCCGTATTTAGGTTTGGATGACGCGAAATAAGGAGGAGTCCGGGTGCTGGAAGCGCTCTTCATGACGATCGTCAACTTTCTCGGGCAGTTCGGTTACTGGGGCATCGCCCTGGGCATGGCGGTGGAGAGCGCCTGCATTCCGTTGCCCAGCGAAATCATTCTTCCGTTCGGCGGCTTTCTGGTGGCCCGGGGCACGATTACGTTCACCGAGGCGCTCATGGCAGGCATTCTGGGCGGCCTGGCGGGTTCCATTGTCGCCTACGCCGTTGGCCGTTACGGCGGCCGGACCCTGCTGGAGCGGTATGGGAAGTACGTATTGATCTCCAAACACGAACTCGACACGGCGGACCGCTGGTTTGCGACGCGGGGCGAGCTGACCGTCTTTGTGGGCCGGTTGCTGCCGGGAATCCGGACGTTCATCTCCTTGCCGGCGGGCATCGCCGGCATGAACTTCGGCAAGTTTATCCTCTATTCGCTGCTGGGGATGATCCCCTGGTCGTTCGCCTTCACCTGGGCCGGGGTGCGGCTCGGCGAGAATTTTACGCTGGTGCGGGAGTACCTGCACAAGTTCGATTTTGTGATCATCGGCGTGCTGGTGCTGGCCGTCGTCTGGTTCGTCTGGTACAAAGTCAAGCAGGTGCGGGAAGCGTAAAGCGAAGAGGCGGGCCGAGTGGCCCGCCTCGCCTATTTTACGAACTGGTCCACGAAGTACCTGGGATTCAGCGGCTCGCCCGTTGCGTGCTCCACCAGCGTGTTCCACGGGTAGAGGGCGCCCGGCTTGAAGAATCGCTCCACCAGCCACTTGCCGACGCCCGGGTTTGCCACGATCCGGGGTGTGCCCGTCTCCCTGGCGATGTATGCCTGCAGGTGCGACGCGGTCACCTCGCCGATCAGGTAGTTGTGGTAGTAAACCGGGGCGGTCCCCAGGTGAATTTTCGCGGCCCACTCCCAGCCATTCAGCTCCGCCGCCGGCGGCGTAACCATTTGCATCTCCTTGACCAGACCCCACCAGAGTCCGTTCAGGTCCTGGTCCGGGTCCTGATACATCGCCGACTCAAAGAAGACCATCACCAGCACCCAGCGGACCAGGATTTGCATCGACGCGGACTGTTCCTTATGTAGTGCGCCGGCGGACTCTCGGGCCGTCTCTTCCGGAACGGCGGCGACCTGGTGGAGCCAGTCGCTGTCGCGGGTCTGCCGCCCGAAGTACATGGCGATGGCTTCCGTCGAATTGATGTGCGCATTCTGCCGGAGCAGCCAGGGCAGGGCCGGATCGACGTACTTGTCATAGACGCCGTGGCCCAGCTCGTGAAGCAGCGTGGACATCCAGTAGGTGTTGGGCTTCAGGTTGCACAGGGTCCGGATATCGCCTTCGTGGTCGATGTCGGTGCAGAAAGCATGTTGGTTCTTGCCGGGCCGTTCGTACAGGTCGGAGCGGGCGAGAATGTCAGTCACGTCCAGGCCGACGCCCGTGTAGAACCGGGTGGCCAGGTCCTCCAGGCGCTTCCCTTCGAAGTAGGGGTTCAGGTCGACGATGTCGCCGGAGCGGGGCACCTCCTGGAAGAACGGGTCGGCGTAATGCCAGGGCCGCATCTCCTCCGGGGCTACGCCGAACCGACCCGCCTGCTCCCGGTCCAGTTCCCGCTTCATGGCGGCGAAGGGGCCGTCGGTCAGTTGCTTCAGCTCGTTCATGAGGCGGAAAAGGTCTTCGGACTTGATTTCCGACAGCGTCAGCTGCATCTCGTAGTAGTTCGGGAAGCCCAGCCGCTGGGCGGCCTTGTTCCGCGCCTTGACCAGGTCCCGCAGCTTTGGCCCGATTTGCGCGCCGATTTGCTTGGAAGCCGTCCAGGCCAGGCGGCGCTCGGTGTTGTCGGTCGACTTGACCAGGATCTCGCGGATGTCGTTGTCGCTCAGGGCCTTGCCGTCCACGGTGCCCCGGAAGTTGCTGAAGATCTGCTCCAGCTCGTTGGCCCGCTGAACCAGGTCGGTGATCTCCGCTTCCGCCAACTGGTTTTCCAGGTAGGAGCGATAAAGCCCGTCCACCTGGCGGTCCAGCAGTCCATCGCCGGTGGGGTTGGCCACGCCCGCCTTGAGCCGGGCGAACGTCTCCTTGTCGGAGAGGAACATCCGCAACTGCTTCTCGAGCTCCGCCGCCTTCTGGGCTTCTTCAGCCTTGCCAGTGGTGGCGAGCCGCCAGTAGGCTTCGTTCATCTGAATGGTCTTCGTCCGGAGTGCTGTGGCGAGATCCGCCACCAGGGAACGCAGGTCGTCGGTCATAGAACGGTGCCTCCTTTGTTGCCGTGGAGACTGCTCTATAACCTATTTCCATTCTGGCCGGCTTTATCCTCCGAAAACCTCATAGGTCCCGGCACGGTTAGCCCAGAAGGGCAATGACCCAGGCTGGATACGGCTCCTGCTCGTAGCCGATCACCGTGCCGGTTCCCAGCGGCTTGTACCGGACCGGGCTTCCCGGCACCCGCTGGAACACGTAGAGGGAGAACTCGGCGTTGGACGCCAGCAATCGCCTGGCCGCTTCGGTAACGCGCTCATCGGACAGGTAGAAGTGGTTGTCCGCCAACCGGTCCGGGCAGGTCAGCTTATTGCCGGGACCGGCGAGTGTGGTGATAATCCAGGCCACCTCCGGGTGTTCGGCCTGGCCTTTCCAGTTGATGAACCGGAGCGGCGGGGCCATTGAGCCGGTCAACTTTTGGACCTCGCCCCAGGTCATGGCCGGCTCCGGCAGTGCCGGCGGCGCAGGCGCAGCAACCGCCTCGCTGGGCTCCCGCAGGCGCAGACTGATGGCGGGCAAGGCGCTTCTCACGGCTGATTTCAGCTTTGACCAGTACGCCGGCACGACCCGTTCGTATAACTGCGCCGCGATTTGGCCGGCACCGGGGCGCTCCTGGTGACCGAGACTGACTTCGACGGCGCGGGAGAAGTCCAGTTCGGTCCGGTCGGTGACCGGCGTGTAGCTTGCTTCCCCCAGAGTCAGATCGACGCCACCGGTGTAGCTCCACTTCGCCCCGACTTCCGCGTTCCGGGCCGGGAGCAAGGCCCCGAAGCCCTCCAGCAAGAAATCAACGTGATAACGTGACCGGCGGCGCTCCTGACGAGGAAGCGCCCCGGCCTCTGCTGCCGGCGAATCTGGACGGTTAAACAGCAGGGTCATCATTCGCACCCGCAGTCGCCGGCGCCGCCCGTCTTGCCGGAAACGCTGTGAAAGGGCTTCCCGAAGATCCCGATAGGTATGTACCCGAATCACGCCTCGTCCCCCCTTGTTTGCGATTCGCCCCCATATGCAGAAAAATCATAACATAGACGGTCGCGGTGGGCCATGCCTTTTCTGGCCCCGCATGCAGACGCCACGCACAGAAAAATGGACCCCTTCTGGCAGAAGGAGTCCAGCGGATTCAGCGCTTGATCAGGTTCCGTAAGAGAAAGCCGAGATTTCGGGGGGATTCCGCAATCCGGCGGGTAAAATAGGGGTACCACATCTTGCCGAAAGGCAGGTAGCACCGGACCTTGTAGCCCTGGCGGGCCAACTCATCCTGCAGGCCCGTCCGGACGCCGTAGAGCATCTGAAATTCGAACTTTTGCCGGTCGATCTGCTGCACCCGGACGAACTCCCGGACCCAGTCGATGATCTGGTCGTCGTGGGTGGCGATGCCCACGTAGCAGCTGGCAGCCAGCATCATGGCGACCAGCTTCATGAAATTCTCGTCGTTGTCCTGCTTCTTCGGAAACGCAGGCGAAGCCGGTTCCCGGTAGGCGCCCTTCGCGATGCGCAGGTTGGCGCCCTCCCCGATCAGCTCGGCGACGTCCTTTTCCGACCGGTACAGGTACGACTGAATGACCACCCCGACGTTCTCGAACCCCTGGCGCCGGAGGTTGCGGAAAATCTCCAGCGTGGCGTCGGTGTACGGCGTGACGTCAGCTTCCGGTCGAAGGAGAGGCCCATCTGCGTCAGTTTGAGCGAAACGTTGGCATTCACGCCCGAAGTGGCGATGCCGTCCAGGAGCGCCAGGCAGGCGGCGCACATTTCCCGGGCCACCCGCTCTTCGTGGACGCCTTCGCCCAGCTGGTCCATGGTGAGCAGAATGCCGCGGCGATTCAAGTCCCGGACGGCGTCCAGCGCCTGCTCCAGCGTTTCGCCCGCCACGAAGCGGGAGGCGCCGAGCCGCATGCCCACTTTCGTGGCCATGGCCGTGACCGCTTTGTTCGCGGCGATGGTCAGCACGGTCTTCCGATACAGCGGCGTAAGGTCCACGGCTCTTCCCTCATTTCAGTTTCAAGCGTACGTGGCGAGTCTCACACGCACATAAAGTTACGAACTCGGACCCGGCTTTCCTGCCGAACGGCCGGTCGAAAAACGGTGTGAATGATTGGCGCGGTTGGTAAGTGACAAGGGTTGAAAACATGGTATACTAAAGAAACAAAAATGCTGCGAAAGGCGGCGAGGGCGATGCCACCGGATAATCAAACCGGCGAGCGGGTTCCGCCGGGCCAGGTGCTGACGGCGGACTGGCCGGTGCTTCATTACGGAAACGTCCCGCGGGTGGACCTGGCCACCTGGCGATTCAAGGTTTTCGGGCTGGTGGCGGAGGAGGTCTCTTTAACCTATGACCAGTTTCAGAGCCTGCCTCATACCACGGTCAACTGCGACATCCACTGCGTCACCCACTGGAGCCGCCTGAGCAACACGTTCGAAGGCGTCCGCATCCGGGACGTGCTTTCGCTGGCAGCGGTGAAGCCGGAGGCCAAATACGTCATGTTCCACGCGGAAGGAGGCTGGACCACCAACCTGCCGCTGGCGGATGTGCTCGGTGACGACGCCCTGTTCGCCTGGCGCTGGGGGGAGCGCGACCTGACGCCCGAGCATGGCTGGCCACTTCGCACGGTGGTGCCCCACCTGTACTTCTGGAAAAGCGCCAAGTGGGTCCGGGACATGGAGTTGATGGCGGAGGACCGCCTGGGTTTTTGGGAGCAGAACGGATACCATCGGCGAGGCAATCCGTGGAGGTCCGAAAGATACGACGACGATTAACCGCACCTAAAAAGTGACCGCCCTGCGACAATGCAGGGCGGTCTTTGCTTGACCGGGGAGAAGGGGTCAAAACTGAATATCCCGCCGGTGCCGCCAGACGGAGAGCACCACGCCCACCAGGGCGACGTCCACCAGCATGGCGCTGCCGCCGTAGCTGATGAACGGCAGGGGGATGCCGGCAACCGGCATAACCGAAAGGTTCATACCGATGTTCTCGATGATATGGAATGAGAACAGGGCGCCCACGCCCACGGCCAGCAACGTGCCGAGCCGGTCTTTGGCCATGGACCCGATGCGCATGATCCGCCAGATGAAGAGTCCGAAGAGCGACAGGAGCGTGGCCGCCCCGGCGAAGCCCAACTCCTCGGTCAGGGCGGCGAAGGCGAAGTCGGTGAACTGCTCCGGCAGATAATTCAGCCGGGTGATGGCGCCTTTGAACAGCCCGGCACCCCAGAGGCCGCCCGACCCGATCGCCACCTTGGCCTCCCCGATCTGGTAGCCAAGGCCCTGGGCATCGACGTTGGGCTGCACGAAAACGATCAGCCGGTTCAACTGATACGGCTTCAGCGGCAGCCAGACATGGTACCTGAGGTGCAGAAAAATCCACCCGACGATGGCGGCCAGCCCGAGCGTGCCTACCAGCACGATCCGCCAGCCCGGGAAGCCGGCCACGTAAATCATGGCGGCCAGGGTGACGACAAAGACCAGCGTGGTGCCCAGGTCAGGCTGAATGACGATCAGGCCCATGACGGGGGCAATGTGCAGCAGAGGCGGCAGGAGGTCCTGCCACCGGTCCATCCGCTCCTGGCGGTCCAGGCAGACCGCCAGCGTCAGAATTCCCAGGAGCTTCGCCGTTTCGGAGGTCTGCAAACTGAAAGGGCCCAGCGCAATCCAGCGCTGCGCCCCCAGGGCCTGGTGGCCGAGAACCAGCACCAGGGCGAGCAGGAGCAGGTTCAGCACATACAGCCCGGTGGCAAACGCGGGAAGGAAATGATAATCCCAACGATAAAACAACAAGGCCAAAACCACACCCACCAGCGCAGCGCCGCCCTGACGGATGATGAAACTGTGGTAGTCGCCAAAGCGGGCCTGGGTGGTGCTGGCAACCACCAGCAGCCCCAGGGTGACAATGGCCGCCACCAGGAAAACCAGCGGCAGATCAATTTGCATAAAGAATTTCTTCGAGCCTGCTCCCACCGTCATGCCCGGTGTGATCGGGCTAGACATGGTTCTGACCTCCCAGGAAGTGATCGCGGGCACGCCGCTCAGGCCTGTCGGTGGGAATCCACTTGCGTGGCGGAGAGCACTCCGACCACCAGGGCGACCACGCTGAGATCGTCCAGCAGGCCGGCCAGGGGAATAAAGTCCGGGACCAGGTCCACGGGACTGAGAAAGTACAGCAGCGCGCCGCCCGCCAGCGCCCTGGCGGCGCCGTTTCCGCTCTTGAACCAGACCCATAGGGAGTCGACCCAATCCAGCAGGACCGCTACCTTGCCGGAGGGGTCTTCCAGTTGTCGCACTTTGGCGAGCTTGTCGGGCAGGCGGGTCTCGATCTCCTCGACGCCGTCTGCCGTGGCGGCATACTGCACGTATGGCGAAAGCGCCGCTGCCTCCGGGGTGCCGGCGGCGGCTACCGCTTCGTCCAGGAGGCCGGCCGCGGCCATGCACCGGGCCAGCGGCAGGGCCAACGCCTCCGCACAGCGGCGGATTACGTTCACGGTCGGCTGCCGCTGGCCTCGGGCCACGCGGGAAATCAAGGAGACGTGGCAGCCGGTCCGGACGGCCAAGTCGGAATACGTCCAGTGGCGCTGGTTCAGTTCAGCTTGCAGAAACGGCCCGAACGTCATCAATATCACAGCCTTATTCAGCCTCAGTCTGTCGGTCGGGATGCCGGGTCGCGGCAACGCCGGCACACATGATTATACCCCCCGCCTGTGACAAACGGTAGCCTTCTGTCAAACAGGCACCTTTTACAAGAGGATCCGGCTTTCGCCGGAGACCGATCGGACCAGAGCGGTACAACCCTTTTACACCAAAGTTTCTGGTCTGGACATTATGAAAGGCTTGTAGAACTGGACGGAGTGCCGTGGTATGCTGGTTTTTGACACGGACTGAGAATCTGTCAAAGGATCGAGTACGCAGGCAAGGAGGAATCGCCATGGATCGGCCGGCCCCGGTTTTCGCTCATCTGACGGAACTGCGCAACCGAATCATCTGGTCGATGATCGCCGTGGTCGTCGGGGTGGCCATCGGCTGGATCTGGGTGCCGTCGCTGTACAAGGTGATCATGGCGCGCTGCCCGGTGCCGTTGACCCAAATGGGCATCACCGAAGTCTTTCTGGTGCAGTTCCACATGGGCATCTGGCTGGGGCTTTTTATCGCATCCCCGTTCATTCTCTATCAACTGATTGCGTTCGTGCTGCCGGCCTTGCAGGCGAACGAGCGGCGCCTGCTGTTCAGCGTGTTGCCGGCCGTCATCGGGCTGTTCGGCGTGGGGTTCTCGTTCAGCTACTTCTTCATTGTGCCGAAGGCGACCCTCTTCTTCCTGGGCGTGGCCCGGGACAGCGGCGCAAACATCCTCGTCAGTCCGAGGGACTGGCTGGACATTATGCTGCACTTCTCGCTGCCGCTGGGCCTGGTGTTCGAACTGCCGGTGCTGATCTGGTTGCTGGCCTCCATCGGCCTGGTTTCGGCGGCTCGCCTGATGAAATGGCGCAAGTACTCGGTAGTGGGAGCCCTGGTGATTGGCGCGTTGATTTCGCCGGCGCCGATCGTGGTCGATCAGATTGTGATGGCGGTTCCCATGTTGCTGCTCTATGAGGTCTCGATCTGGATCACGGTGGCCGTGGAAAAGCGCCGCCGGACCCGCAGGGCAGCGGCGGGCCTGTAAGGACCTTCAGGATAGTAGGACCTTCATGTTGTGCGGTTCATAGGATAGTGAGCACCGCCTGCGGTGTACTATCCGGCAGGGGGATGAACCGCCCATGCTCGTACTTGTCCACCTTCTGCTGATTGGCATCGCCGCCAACCTGGATAACCTGGGGGTCGGCGTCGCCTACGGAATCCGGCGGATCAAAATCCCGGCGCTTCCCAACCTGGTCGTCGCCGCGATCGCCTTTCTCTTCACCTACGTTTCCGTTGTGGCAGGCGCCTATACAGGTCGGTTCATCAGCGATACGGCCGCCAGGGCCATTGGGGCCGTGCTGCTGATTGGCGTGGGCGTCTGGGTGGTGCTGGCCCAGTGGCGGGGGCCGAAGGAGCGACCGGCATCGAAGGGCGACCAGCCCAACTGGGTCCTGGCAATTCTGCAGGAACCCGAGCGGGTCGATGCCGACAACTCCGGCTCCATCAGCCTGTCGGAATCGCTGGTTCTCGGGGCGGCGCTCTCGATCAACTGCTTTACCAACGGGTTCTCCGCCGGCCTCTGGAAGCTGGGAGCCCTGCCGACATCGATCTGCACCGCCGCCTTCAGCTACCTGACGCTGTGGGGCGGCGCTGTCATAGGTGCCCGGTACGCGGCGGAGTGGCTTGGATCCAAAGCGACCGTCGTGGCTGGATGTCTCCTGATCCTGCTGGGCCTGCACCAACTGCTCTAGCTTCGCCTCCGGATGTTCACACCGCTTCCCCGCGCTCGCCCTGCCGGCGATCACCGGAATCGTCACGACCGTCCGGCACGAGCAGGACGGCGACTACCACATCGATGTGAAGCCGGACCCGCCTTACGAAAGGCTGATCAACGACAAGAACCGCTCCGACCAGGGCGGGGCGTTGGTCACGGAGATCATCCCGGCCGACCAGGCCACGGTGAAGGCGGCGAAACCGGGAGAGCACGTCCTGGTGACCGGCCCATATGTGTTGGACCGGCAGCACGGCTGGATGGAGATCCACCCGGTATGGCAAATGGAGAGCTTGCGATAAAACCGAAAGGCCGACCACTCAATCGGGTGATCGGCCTCTCTTTTTGTATAGGGATAGTACTATACGGGGATAGGTATTTTGCTTTCGCCGTCGCTGCCCTCTTCCCGTATGGGTTTCCCGGGTCGAGATAGATATTTCGTTCACAAATAGAGCCCGCCTTTCTGGTGCGGGCGTCCTGGCCTTTGTGACGATTGTCGCAAAGTCTGCCGACGCGTAGCATAATACTAGGATACGGGGTACCGTATATAGTCGTACGTGTACTCCGAACCGCAAGAGATGACTAACTCCGGCGGTCGCCTTCTGGGTGGCTTTGCGTGGTATGCCGGCCCGGTGGGTCTGCCGCCTGCCTGCCAAACGTCCCGGTTCCGTATCACAACCGGTTCTGGAGGCCCCATCCCGCAGGGGCCTCCGGCGCCCCCCCCCGAGCCCGGTGAAGGGGTTCCCGGCCTGGCTGCTGAACGCCGATGCCACGGTAAAGGTGTGATAAGGCGTGAACGTACTCTCCTTGAAGCCGGCCCTTTGCCTACACACCCGCTCCCGGGGGAGCGGGTGTCAGGCGTGTGTGGAAGCCTGTCCGACCGCAGGAGCACTGGCGCTGACGGAGGCGGGGCCGGAGCTGGACCCGCTGGTCTGCAAAGGCTGCGGCCTCTGCGAGCCGGCCTGTCCCACCGGCGTCTTCGCCCTGAGAGAGACAGAATCGCTGCTGTCCAAGCTGGGCGACGGGCCGGTGGCCGTGCTCACCTGCAGCGCCGCCAGGGGCCAGGACGAGCTGTTCAAGGTGCCGTGCCTGGCCGCCCTCTCGCGGGAGATGCTGGCGGGGGCGGCGCTCGGGCGGACGCTGCTTGTGATCGTGCCGGCGGCCTGCGAGTCCTGTCAGTTGGGGGTCCGCACCTGGCTGAAGGAACTGGTGGAGGCGGCTGGGCGTGTGCTGAAGGCCTTTGGGCAGACCGGCAGGGTGAAGCTGGTCTACGGTGAGGCGGAGGCCCGGGAGGCGGTGGCGAAGGCAAACCAACTGCACCGGCAGGGGTGTTTGAACTTCGCCCGACTGGGGCTGATGGCGGCGGTCAAGCCCGCGGCAGCGTCGTCTGCCTTGCACGACCTCCCGACGAAAGTCCCGCCGGGGCGGCGGAACTTCCTCACGGCGATCCGGCGGCGGATGACGGATGCGCTGCCTGCTTCGGCGCCGGCCGCATGGATGGCCTTCGCCGCCGTGACGGCCGGGCCTGGTTGCGACGGCTGCGAGGCCTGCACCCGGACCTGCCCGGGCGGGGCGCTCACCCTGGCGCACGTCGAGGCGGCGGACCGGCTGCGGTTCAGCGCCGACCGGTGCACGGCCTGCGGCCTCTGCGCCGAGGCCTGCCCGCAGGGCGTCCTGCGGCTGGCGGACACCTTCAGCCCGGCGGCCGTGGGGAAGGGGGAGGTCGAAATCCTGGCCACGCTGCCGGTGGCGACCTGCCAGCGTTGCGGTGAGCCGTTCTATGGAGAAAGTGGGACCTGCTCCGAGTGCCGGAAGACCGATTGGATGACCCCGGCGCTCATCGGGTTGCGGTGACGGCGGGGAGGAGATTGACTCCAAGATCCGCACAAGTGCGTATAGCCCCCCGGACCAAGGTCCGGGGGGCTATACGGTGTCAATGGGAGGGGCCGGCTACTTGATTTTCTTGACCACGACCTCGTCGTAGCCGTCGCAGGGGGTGATGCCCACAAACTCCTGGCCAGCCTTCTGGGCCCAGAGCGGAATATCCCGCTTGGAGCCGGAATCGGTGGAGAGGACGGCGATGGTCTCGCCAACGGCAGCCGCCTTGACGGCACGGATGAGTTCCATCATCGGGCCGGGGCAGAAACTGCCACGGGCGTCGATCGTTTTGTCAGCCACGATGAAAACCTCCTGCATAAAGTTAGGTGAGGCCTCCGGTCGGTCCAGCCCGACCGCCGGGTGCGTACGGGATCTACACGAACAGCGTGATCTTGCCTTCCTTGGCGTAATCGATGAACTCACCGACGCCGGCGATGCCGTCCACGACGTCCTCCAGGTCTTCCAGCTTCAGGCCGAACAGGTCCATGGTCATGCCACAGGCATACACCTTGACATCGCCCAGTTCCTTGGCGGTCCGGAGGGTGTCGAGCCAGCTGGGGACCTTCTTCTCCTGCATGATCTGCATCATCATCGGGCCCATGTGCTCGAACTCCTTGCTCATGGGCAGGCTGTTGAGAGCGCCCTTCTTGAGCGCCATGATGCCCCACATCGTCAGGAAGATCTGGACCTCCTGGCCCATGGCCACCGCGCCAGCCGCCAAAATGCCGACGGGCAACAGCTTATCCACGGTACCGGAGAAGACGATCATCGACATCCGCTCTTTCTGAGACAAGGAAGCCACCTCCCTAATTTGTTGAATCTTGCATGGTCGCCGGCAACCGTTTTGCCAGCGCCAACATGAACTTGATCACGTACTGAAGCTCGGGCTGCTTGAACGCGGAGAGCATCTTGAACAGCCCGACGGACTGTTTGTCGGCCGAGGCCTCGTTCCGGGCCTCGACGGTCGCCTGCACCAGGGCCGGCGCCAGGTCGGTGATGCCGGAGGTCATGAGGGTGTCCATGACTTCGAGGCCCACCCGGCCGGCGTTGCCCAGCCGCGCGATCATGCCGTCGGAGACGTTCACCTTGGCGGCCTGGATCATCTCGGCGAAATCCAACAGGGTATCCAGGGCGCCCGACTGTTCGAGCCCGTCCAGGCGCTGGAGCGTCTTCGTCAGGGTGGGGGCGCTCCGGCGCATCTGCACCAGCAGTTCCATGACCTCAGGGGCCAGAAGAATATCCACCAGAGAGCCTGCCTGCTCTGCGATGGTGGCGACGCGAGCGATGATCCCGTCCGTCATGGTGGCGGCGGCGGCGCCGGCAACGGCGGCCAGCTCGCTCACCTGCTCGGGGCTCCGCTCCTTGACATCCATGCGCAACCCCTCCTAGACGATCGCCTTCAGGTTCATCCAGTGAATCCGGTTGTAAGCCTGCTTGAACCAGTGGACCGCCTGGGTCGGCGGAGTGACAGTCGGCGGGTTCACATAGTCGAAGCTGAGATAGGTGGCCTTGCTGAGGCCCGCCTCGATGAAGCAGAAAGCCTTGCCGTTGTACAGATGCGCCGCAGTGCCGCCGGTCAGCAGGTTGACCAAGTTCGCACCCACGCCCTCGGCCTCGAAGTGGGCCACGGAGCCCGCCTTGGAGATCGGGAGGTTGGCGGCATCACCGACCACGAAGATGTTGTCGTACCCGCCGACCTGCAGGGTGTGCCGGTCGCAGGCGAGCCAGGTGCCGCCGTCCGTCAGGCCGGACTCCTTGCCGATCTTGTCGCCCTTGTGCGGCGGGATGGTGACCAGCAGGTCGTAGTTGAAGGTGGTGCCCTCCAGGGAGGAGACTTCCTTCTTAACCGGGTCGACGGTCTCAATATTAAAGAAGGTCTCGAGCTGGATGCCCAGCCGGTCAAACTCGGGCGCCGCCCAGGTGGCGACGTTCTCAATGGAGTGGGCCCGGTTGATCGGGAAAGTGTAAACGAACTCGGTCTTCTCGCGGATGCCCCGCTCCCTGGCCCACTCGTCAAACATGAAGGTGAACTCCAGCGGCGCCACCGGGCACTTATGCGGCAGGCCGATGGCCATCACCAGGCGCCCGCCCTTGAAGTTCTTGAGGGCCTCGCGCAGCTTGATGGCCCCGTCCAGGGTGTAGAACCAGTGAGCGCCTTCGCGCAGGCCGGGGATCTCATCGAGGTTCAGGTCGGAACCGGTGGCCATCACCAGGTAATCGTACTCCACCCGATTGCCGCTGGCGGTCTGGACATAGCGACCCGCCGGATCCACCTTCTCAGCCCGGTCCTTAACGAACTTGACGCCAGGCACCAGCAGGTCCTTCACCTTGCGGATCAGCTCCTGCGGCCGCATCAGATCGAAGGCGACGTAGAGCAATCCGGGCTGATACAGGTACTCGTCACGGTCGCCCACTAGCGTGACGGATACCTCGCCTCGCTTGATCTCCTCGGAAAGTTCCCTGGCGACGTGGTTGGCCACCATCAGGCCGCCCGTGCCCGCCCCGACCACCACGAGTCGCTTTGTCATATTCGAGGCCCTCCCTGTCCACATGCGATTGTTTCGTCCATTTGATGGTAGCAGGGCGGGCACTTGTGAAATATAGGGCAAAGGAACGATTAAAGTGCCATAGGGGGTATAGTATTTTTGGGGGCACAGGGCGGACACTGCGGACATTAATGAAATATAGGGCAGAGTAACGGTGGTATTGCCATACCGGGTATAGTATTTTGTAGGGGCACACCGGGGCGTTAGTCCCTTCGGCTTCTTGATCGACAACGTTTGCAGCAGGGGAAGCGAGCCGGACAGCGAAGCCGATATGCGGATGGAAGTTCGCAGAAGCAGGTGAGGTGCATGCGGTTCAACGGCCAAGTCGTCGTGGTGACGGGCGCCGCCCGGTCCATCGGACGGGCCGTGGCAGAGGCGTTTGCGGCCGAGGGCGCTCGGGTCTTCGGGGCGGATGTGTGCCCCGGGCCGGAGACGTAATCCCGCCCGCTCAGGCGATCTTGAGATTTTGTGGCGTTGGCAGAGGAAGAGACCGCAAGCCTTGGCGTATTCCCCGCGGGTGTTCGAATGAGGCCGATTTAACGTGTCCTGCCATGGAACCAATTGCACAGAATCAGAAAGAATTGCGCCGAATCAGATGAGATCGCAGGGAATCGCATGAGCTATTCCCGGATTGATCTCGGATTCCGGCCGGCTGACAGCCGTGTTTGAAAAACCCGGCCAGAGAAGGCTTGGCGGGTTCGAAGTCATGCCCTTCCATCCTGCCGGAATTCGGCGGGTAATCGGCGGCAACCGAAATTGAACGAAAACCTTTGAAGCGGCTTGAAAAAAGAATTGCATGGGACTAGACGGAATCGCGTGGAATGAAAAAGGATCGCCTGGGATGATGACGGCGCCGGGTGTGACCAGGGTGTACAGCCGTGGACCGGCGCCCGAGCCTGCCTGCGCGTAGAAAGACCCGCAAGCTTTGGTGGAAAAGGCTTGCGGGTCTTCTTGCGATTTCGGGCTGCGTGGTCGACGGGGCAGGAATCGCTTCTTAAGCCCTTCCCACCGGCAACGTGACGACAAAAGTGCTCCCCGCCCCCGGGCTTGACTCCGCCCGCACCGTCCCGCCGTGCAACGCCACCAGGCTCCGGACAATCGCCAGCCCCAGCCCGCTCCCCCCGGTGGCCCGAGACCGGGCCTTGTCCGCCCGGAAAAACCGGTCGAAGATCTGCGCCAGGTCCGCCGGAGCGATGCCCGGCCCCGTGTCCGAGACCTGCACCGTCACCGCCTGCCCGTCGGCCCACGCCCGCACCGCCACCCGGCCCCCCGGCGGCGTGTAGTGCAGGGCGTTGGCCAGCAGGTTCACCAGCACCTGCCGGATGCGGTCCGCATCGGCGTCGACCTTCGGCAGGACCGGCGCCACGTCCGCCACCAGTGCGATCTGCTTGTCCGCCGCCACCGGCTCCATGCTGTCCACAAGGTCCGCGATCAGCTCCCCGACGTCCAGCGGCGCCAGGTTCAGAGAGAGGCGGCCCACCTCGGCCAGCGACAGGTCCCGCACGTCGTCCACCAGGCGGGTGAGCGTGATCACCCCGTCCTGCAGGCGCAGAATCTGCTCGGCGTTCAGGGGCACAAGGCCGTCCTGCATCATCTCCAGGCGGCCTTTCTGGACCGCCAGCGGATGGCGCAGTTCGTGGGCCACGTCGGCAAAGAACTGGCGCCGGACCCGCTCCTCGGCCGCCAGCCGGTCCACCATGCGGTTAAAGGCCCGGGCCAGCGCCGCCACCTCGTCGTTGCCCTCGACCGGCACCCGCAGGGACAGGTCCCGCAGGTCAAGCCGTTCCACCGCATCGTACAGACGGTTCAGTCGGCGGGTGATCACCCTGGCCGTGAAGACCCCGGCGGCGCCGGCCACGGGCAGCGCCGCGAAGAGCAGCCGAAAGTTCCAGGGCCGGCCATGGCCGTCGCCGAACATCCCGGTGTGGATCGCCACGCTGGTCAGCATCATCGTGATCAAGGCCACCCCGATGAAGGCCCATGCCAGCCGGCCGCGCAGGCCGCGGTGGTGGCGGCGGTTTCGGCGCCGCCCGCAAGGATTGGCCACGCGTATCACCCCTTTGGCGGCACCAGTTTGTAGCCGATGCCGTGCACGGTCTGGATCAGGTTGTCAGCGCCCAGCTTGTGGCGCAGGCGGCTGATGTGGCTGTCGATGGTGCGCTCGTAGCCTTCGTAATAGTCGCCGATTGCCGCCTCCATCACCTGCAGCCGCGAGAAGACCCGGTTCGGGTTCCGGGCGAGTACGGCCAGGAGCTTGAACTCGGTGGCGGTGAGGGCGACCGCCCGCCCGTCTCGCTGTACGGTGTGTGCGGCCAGGTCGATCTGCAAGTCGCCCAGGGCGATGACGTCGCCGCCGGGCGCCGGCCCGGGCCGGGAGCGGCGCAGCACCGAGCGAATGCGGGCGACCAGTTGGCGCAGGCTGACCGGCTTCACCAGGTAGTCGTCGGCGCCCAGTTCAAGGCCGAGGATGATATCGGGCTCCTCGTTCCGGGCGGTGAGCATAATCATGGGCGTGCTGCCGCCGGCCCGCACCTGGCGGGCCACGTCGAGGCCGCTGAGTCCCGGGAGCATCCAATCCAGGAGGATCAAGTCGGGGCGGTGCTCCGCCCACAACTGCAGGGCCTGGACACCGTCGCCGGCCTCCAGGGTGACGTAGCCTTCGCTGTGCAGGTACGCGCAGATCATCGGCCGTAACTCCAGGTCATCTTCCACGATCAGAAGCAGTTCGTTCGCCATGAGTTCTGATAGTTCTCCTCCCGGCGCAGCGTTCCCTGCCCTCAACAAAATCGCCACAACTGCGCAGCACGCCCTCAAAACTGGCCTGCTAACCTGAGTATGAGATCGACAAGAAAGCGGTGTTGTGTATGTGGGGATATTACGGGTTCCATCCCTTTGGCTTCATTTTCCTGGCGCTGTTGATTGCGTTCGTGGTCTCCCGGATGATCTGCTTCCGGCGCTATGGCCGGCGATGCCACGGCTTCCACGACGGGCGGTTCGACGGGCGGTTCGACGGCCGGTTCGACGGGCGGTCTGACGACCGGTTCGAGGCCGAGGCGATCATCCGGCGGCGGCTCGCCAACGGCGAGATTACCGACGAGGAGTACCAGCGCCTCAAGGAGACCCTGGCCAAGTAAGGCGCCAGGCTCAACCAGCCCGCCATCCGATTACAAGGGTGGCGGGCTTTCCCGTATGCGCCCGCATGTCCGCGATTTTCTTGCCCATCCTATACGGTTGGCCCCCGTACCCAGCGGTGACGCGCCGAATCTTATTTTGCGGCGTGTACTTTTTTGCGAACTTGGTCAGCAAATTTCCCGCCGCTTGCAGGGCTTTTCCGGCGTAATCTCTAATTTATTCCTGATACCCATTTGTGCCTGAGTAATATCCTTATGCTTGCAAAATCAGACATAATATTGGAATGACTTTCTAGCTACGACCTCCTGGAGGTGACGGCACCGTGTACTTGGTCCGGACCAACACGATCACAGACGGCATGCGTCTAGGCAAAACCCTTGCTTCGGCGAGTGGCAAGGTACTGCTGACGGCCGGCACGGCACTCAAGGAATCCTATATTGAGCCCTTGCTGGCCCAGGGAGTCGCATCCGTATACATCATTAACGAACTGGCTCCCGATGTGGAGCCGCCGGATGTCGTTACACAGGAAGCCCGCAACGCGCTCACCACGGAGATCAATACGGTCCTGAACCAGGTAAACCAGGTCTTCCAGGACGCGAGCCGGAAGCGGCTCTCCCAGTTTAGCGTCGGGCTGGACGGCGAGCGGCTGAAAGTCGCCGTGGGGCGCGTGGTGGACGATATTCTCACCAACCCCGGCGTGGTTTACAACCTGCAGGACATCCGGTCCGCCGACGAGTATACCCTCGGCCACTCGGTGAACGTCTGCATTCTCTCGACGCTGCTGGGGACGGTCATGGGCTACAACCCCACCGAACTGAAGGATCTGGCGACCGGCGCCTTGCTGCATGATATCGGCAAGGTGGCCACCCCGCCGGAAATCCTGAACAAGGCCGGACAGCTTACCGCGGAGGAGTTCCAGATCATGAGCCAGCATACCACCATCGGGTGGATGATGCTGAAAGACCAGCGCCAGGTGCGCTATACCGCCGCCATCATCGCCCTGCAGCATCACGAGCGCTGGATGGGCGGCGGGTACCCCCGGGGACTCAAAGAGGAGCAAATTTACCGGCACTCCCGCATCTGCTCCGTGGCCGACTGTTTCGATGCCATGACCTCCGACCGGGTCTACCGGAAGGGCATGTCGCCGGCCAAGGCCCTGGAGACCATGCTGAACGGGATGCCAGGGTTCTTCCAGCCCGGCTTGGCCTGGTCGTTCTGCCAGTGCGTGGCGCCGTATCCGGTCGGTTCCATGGTGGAGTTGAACGACGGGCGGCATGCCGTCGTGGTGGCTGTCACCCGGGGCAAGACTTTTGCACCCCGGATTCGGGTGCTCAAGGACATTGATGGCAACGACCTGGCCGGCCAGTTCGAAATGGAGATGGAAGAGCATCCGGAACTGAAAATCGCGCGAATGGTGGCGGAGGACTCACCGGAGTTCGCCCCCGCCGTCGTTGACCAGATGCGTTGACGGGGCCGTAAGGCCCCGTTTTCGCGACTGACTCCGTCAGTCGCCGGAGCGGCCGGCAGACTTTTGCGAAGCAAAAGGCGGGAGGCAACTGATTTTATGGGCGTGTCTTTTATGGCCAGGCGGTCTTCGCTCGCTTGCAGGAATTTGGGATCGCCTATAAGATATATGAACAACACCGATGACCTGCCGCCCACGGCGGTGAATCTCGCCACCCGCCCGTCGCGTCACGCACCAACTGCAGCCTTCTTCGCAGATCAATACCCAGGGGGCGGAATTCTATGAAGCTGCGCCTGTCCTTCATGACAAAACTACTTGCCGCATCCATCGTCCCGCTCCTGTTCCTGGGCTTCGTGGGGTACCGGGGATATACGGCCACGGAGCAGGTGCAGACCGCCATGACTACCGTTCAGAGCAGGGCCGACCTGGCGCGGGCGGCTACCCAGGCCCAGGCCGATTTTTACCTGGCGGTGGCGAACCTGCGGGGGTTCATGCTCTTTTCGGACCCAAAGGCCGTCGAGGATTTTCGTAGCGCCATCCGGGAGATTATGACCCTCATGGACCAGGAGATCAAAATCACCGACGTTGCGCAGATCAAGACGGAACTGCGTGGCGTGCAGGACGTCGCGATCAGCTACAGCGCCGTTGGCGAAATGATCATCGTCCTGACGCAGGCCGGGGACAAGGAAGGCGCCATGGACAAAATCACCCGCGAAGGGCTGCCCCTGGTACAGAAGGGGGCCAGCCTGACCGTCCAGGTGATCACGGACAGCCGGGCGGCGGCCCAACAGCAGTACGATCGGGCTGAACGCGATGCCGAGACCACCCAGATGACGATGCTCTGGGTCATCGGCGTTGCGGTGTTGGTCGGCATTCTGTTTGCGGTCGCGGTCGCCCGCGGGCTGGACCGGCCGGTCCGGCTGCTGGCGGCCCACGCCGAACGGATCGCCACCGGCGACCTGACGGCCGCCGACCTGCACGTCTCCGGCCGGGACGAGCTTGCCGATTTGGCCGGGGCGTTCAACCGGATGGTCCGGAACCTCCGGGACCTGATCCAGGGGGTGACCGGCTCCAGCCAGACGGTGCTGGATACGGCGGACGATCTGACCCGGACGACCGGGCAGGTTACCCAGGCGGCAGGCGCCGTGGCCCAGGCGGTCCAGCAGGTGGCGCAGGGCGCTGCAACCCAGGTCGAATCGGTCAAGAGCGCCAGCCGGGTCATGGGCGAACTGCGTGCGGCCGTGGGGCAGATCGCCGACGGCGCCATGGAGCAGGCCAGGGGCGCCCAGGAGACGTCCGCCGTCGTCAACCGGGTGGTGACCGCCATCGGCGCAGTCTCGGCCAAAGCAGAAGCCGTCTCGGCCGCATCCGGGCAGGCGTCGGCCGCTGCCCGTCAGGGCCACGCGGTGGTGCAGCGCACCACTGAGCGCATGGCCTCGATCCGGGAAACGCAGCGGCAGTCGGCGGCGATGATCGGCGAACTGGGGCGGCTCTCCGGGCAAATCGGGGAAATCACGCAGGTCATCACCGACATTTCCAGGCAGACGGACCTGCTGGCACTGAACGCCGCAATCGAAGCGGCCAGGGCCGGCGAGCATGGCCGGGGCTTCGCGGTGGTGGCCGATGAGGTGCGCAAGCTGGCGGAGCGGTCGGGCGTTTCGGCCCGGGAGATCGCCGAGCTGATCTCCGGCATTCAGGCTTCGACCGTGCGGGCCGTGCAGATGACCGGGCAGGGCACGGCGGAGGTGGAGGAGGGCGTCAAGCTGGCGGCCGATGCCGGCCGGGCGCTGGCAGAAATTCTGGCGTCCGTGGAGCAGACCACCCGGGATATCGGCGATATCAGCGTCGCAGCCGGGCAGATCCAGGCCTCCAGCCGGGAGATGGAGCAAGCGGTTCAGGCGGTGGCGGCGGTCTCCGAGGAGAACACCGCATCTTCCGAACAGATGGCGGCCGGCGCGGAGCAGGTGACCGATTCGGTGGGTGGCATCGCCGCCGTCTCCGAGCAGAACGCTGCCACATCGGAAGAGGTCGCGGCCTCCGTCGAGGAGATGAACGCCGCGATGGAGGAGGTGGCCGCTTCGGCCCAGTCGCTGGCGCAAGTCGCAGCGCAACTGCGGGACCAGGTGGGCCGGTTCAAAGTTCCGGCCTGAGTGGCGTGGGCGTAACCAATTTGAAGTAGGCAGGAAGCGGCAGTCCCGATCCCGAATTCTTCTGGGTTTGACGCCAGAGGAGGGCCTCGTCTTGCAGTCGGAACCGGTCACCTGTCTCGGCATGACCATGGAGCGGCGCGTTCGCCGCAACTTTCTTTGTGATGCGATTAACGCCGGCCTGTTTGGTGCCTACATCGGCATCACCGGCCCGTTCACCCTTGCCCTGGCCGTGCGGCTGGGCGCGAGCAGCCTGGAAGTGGGGCTGCTGGCCGCGGCGCCGTTTGCCGTCAACCTGCTGTCGCCGCTCTGGGCCCGGCTGTCTGCCACCGCCCGGAAAGTGCCCTGGGTGGTCATTCCCCACGCCATCTGGCGGGGTGGGATGGGGCTGATTGGTTTCATCAAGAATCCGGCGCTGTTTACCGGCATGTTCGTCGCCACCAACGCGGCCGTGGCTGCCAGCAACCCGGCCTACGGGGCGCTCATTCAGAAGATCTATCCCGCGCCCATCCGGGGCAGGCTGATGGGCTACGCCCGGCTGGCCATGGCGGCGATCATGCTGCCGACGACGCTGATAGCCGGGCGGCTCCTGGACAGGTACGGGCCGGCCTGGCTCTACCTGGCGGCCGGCCTTATCGCGCTGACGGGCATCGGCATTTTTGGGCTCATCCGGGAGCCCGAAGGGCCAGCCTCACCCGCCGGGGCGCCGACGCCCGCCCCAACACCGGTGCCGGCCAGGGCGGCGACCCCCGGGGCGCTGGCGGGGCTGAAGCTGGCGTTCAGCGACCCGGCCTTCCGGCGGTTCCTGGTGGCGGCGGTGGTCTTCCACGGGGGCGTGCTCATGGCCTCGCCGCTGTATGCGGTCTATCAGGTGCGGCGGATGGGACTCTCCAATGTGCAGATCAGCTATCTCTCCATTGCCTGGAATGTGGCGTGGCTGGCGGCCTTCGCGTTCTGGGGCCGGGTGGTCGACCGGAAAGGTCCGCGTCCGGTGGTCATCGGGGCGGCGGCGTTTTACCTGGGGATGCCGCTGGCCTATGCCCTGGGCGGCGGCACTTACGTACTGGCCGTCGCGGGTGCGCTCTGCCAGGGTGTGGCCGACGCCGCCATGGACCTGGGCGGCTGGAACCTGATTCTGACCAAGGGGCCGGAGCGGGTGGGACCGTATACGGCGGCCGCCATGACCGCCGCGGGCGTTCGGGGTGCCCTGGGGCCGCTGCTGGGCAGCTGGCTGCTCTCCGGCGTGGGGTTTGAGGCGACCTTTGTGACCTCGGCGGCGCTGGTGCTCGTGGGCTTGCTGCTCTTTGTGTCCGGGCGGGAGGTGCGGCGGGCGGCTACGGCTGTCGCTTCGTAATTTTGCGTCGAAACCGCCGGAAGGTTTTCCGTAGTCCGGACCGGAAATGGGGCGCTAAAGGCCCTGTAACCCTTATCCGCCAAGCCACAGAATCCATTTTTGCTCGCGCCGCCCGTGGGTTGCATTTTTGCAAGTGTTGGTGTAAGATGGGACAGTCGCAGGGAACCTATGACCGGGGTGACCCGGGGCGCCCGCACACATCGTGCTTTTCCAACACGCTTATCGCATACCCGGTGACAGCAATACACCGGGTCTTACTTTTCCGGAAAGGGGGATGTCCAACGTGGATGTCTGGTCGATTCTAGAACACGGGGGCGGTAAGACAATGGCGGTCAGCCGCGAGGATGTCCTGAGCAAGCTTTCGGGGCTAGCAAAGGATCGCGGAAACTGGTACATTGAACGGCTCCTGGTTAGTGATTCCGATGGCAACCGGTACGTGCCGGAAATCGGGCAGGATGGTAGTGTCCAATTGGTCATGCGTACGGGTTCGGGGAAGCGCCGCAGATAGCGGCGTTCTCTATGGTGCCCGTCATAATGCGTAAGGCCGGTGCAAATCCCTGCACCGGCCGTTTTCATGCCCTCATGACTTTAGAATGTGTGTGTAGTGAGCCTTTAGCGTTACCGTCTGCCGCGTCTCCCGGCCGACGTCCAGCCGCTGCTGCATGTAGGTGGCCAGCCGAATCAGCAGGTCGGGCAACCGGTCGCCGCCCGGGAGCGGGTCGGGTCGGAAGCGAAGGGAGACGTAGCCGCCGTATGCCACCTCTTCCACGATCGTCCCTTCGATGCGAGTCTCGCCCGGCCCGGCAGGGGGCGCCTCCCGGTCCTTGCGCAGGAGCATCACGTGCTCGGGGCGGATGCAGCAGTCTACCGACTCGCCCACGGCGTGCGGCCCCGGCGGACCCCAGAGTGCGATACCCGGCCCGTCCACTTGCGTGTACCGCCCGGTGACGTCTGCCACCCGGCCGGGAATAAAGTTCCCGACGCCCACCAGTCGGGCGACCCCCTGGGTGCGGGGCTGGTAGTAGACTTCGTCGCGGTGGCCGATTTGCAGCACCCGGCCGGCCTCGTAAACGGCGATCTCCCGGGACAGCGCGTAGGCCTCGTCTAACTGATGGGTGACCAGCAGCGTGGGGATGCCCAGTTCCCGCAGCAACTGGACCAGTTCGTGGTGCAATTCGCCGCGGACGATGGAGTCCAGGGCCGCGAAGGGCTCGTCCAGCAGCAAAATGGACGGGCGGGTCACCAGCGCCCGGGCCAGGGCCACCCGTTGCTGCTGCCCGCCGGAGAGCTGGGCCGGCAGCCGGTCCGCCAGTTCGTGCAACTGCACGGACTTCAGCGCGTCCTGCACCCGCCCGGCCCGCTCCTGGCGGGGGAGGCGATGGAGGCCGTAGGCCACGTTCTGGGCGGCGGTCAGGTGCGGGAAGAGCGCGTAGTTCTGAAAGACGTAGCCGACGTTGCGGTCCCGGGGCGGCACGTCGATGCGGGCCGCGGCATCGAAGACGCACGCCTCGCCGATCTGAATCGTGCCGGCATCTGGCTTGAGCAGTCCGGCGATGCACTGGAGCGTGAGCGACTTGCCGGAGCCCGACGGGCCGAACAGCGCCAGGACCTGTGCCTGGGTCTCCAGGTGGACGTCCAGCCGAAAGCCGGGGAAGCGCCTGACGATGTCGCATTTCAGCATGGTTACCACCTCGTGCCACGAGTGATGCGGGAGAGCACGGCCAGCACCGCCACGGTAATCAGGCTGATCAGCACGACCAGGCCGGTCGCCAGGTCGTTGTTACCGGACTGAACGGCATCGTAAATCGCCACGGATAGCGTCTGCGTCCGGCCGGGAATGTTCCCCGCCACCATCAGCGTGGCGCCGAACTCGCCCATGGCCCGGGCAAACGCCAACACGGTGCCGGCCAGAATCCCCCGCCAGGCCAGGGGCGCCGTCACCGTGAAGAAAATCGACAGCTCCGAGCGGCCCAGCGTCCGGGCCGCCGCCTCCAGGTGCGGATTGATGCCTTCGAACGCAGTCTGGGCGGAGCGGATGACCAGCGGCACCGCCACGATCAGGGCGGCCAGCACGGCCGCCTGCCACGTGAAGACCAGGGTAACGCCGAACTGGTGCTCCAGCCAGCGGCCGAAGCCAGACTGACGCCCGATCAGCAACAACAAATAGTAGCCGAGCACGGTGGGCGGGAGCACCATGGGCAGGGTGACCACGGCCCCCAGGAAGTCGCTCCCCGGCAGCCGGCGCCGGGCCAGGGCCCAGGCCAGCGGCACGCCGAGCAGGAGGGAGAGCACGGTTGCCAGGACGGCTACTTTCAGCGAGAGCCAGACCGGGAACCAGTTGATGGCGGACATGCTTATGGTCCCTCCGGCGGGGCGAATCCGTACTTTTGCAGCACCGGCCACCCGTCCGGCCCGGTTACGTAGGCGGCGAACTGGCGGGCGGCCTGTTCGTGTTTGCTGCCTTTGACGACGGCCAGCGCCTGCTTGAGCGGGGCGTGAAGGGCCGGGGAGATCGGCGTGAAGCCGATTTCGGGCACGGAGGCGATGGAGAGCGCCACGATGCCGGCGTCGGCGTTGCCGGTCTGAATGAACTGGAGCGTCTGGCGGATGTTCTCGCCGTAGACCAGTTTCGGCTGCAATTGTTCCCAGAGGCCGGCCGACTGCAGCGCCTGTTTGGCGGCGAGGCCGTAGGGCGCGGTGTCCGGGTTGGCAATGGCGATTTTCTTGATGCTGGGGCCGGTGAGTTGCTTCAGGTCGGTCAGCGCCGGGCCGGTGCTTTTGGCGGTGGCCAGCACGATGTGGCCCAGGGCGTAGACCTGTTCCGTTTCAGGGATGACCAGCCCTTTTTGCTTGAGGCCGTCCACGTAGTCGATGGCGGCCGCGGCCAGGAGGTCGATCGGCGCGCCGTTCTCGATCTGTTTGGCCAGGGTGCCGGTGGAGCCGAACGTGAACGTGACCTGGATGCCGGTCCGCTCTGCAAAGCGTTTGCCCAGGTCGGTAAAGGCGCCCTGCAGGTCGGAGGCGGCGGCCACGGTCAGGGTCTGGGCCGGGCCGGCGGGGGCGGCCGGAGTGGCCGGGGCCGGGCGGCTGCACCCGGCTACGACGTGCAGGAGGAGTAGGGTAAGGGCGAACAGCCGGCGCACAGGCAACATCCTTTCTTTATCGGATGGTGTCCCATCCGGACGGACACGGTCGCATCCGGACGGAAACGGTCCCATCCGGACAGCCTTGCCTCCTATGATAGCACGCCGGCGGCCCTTGCTCCTCCCCTGACCGCCCGATGTGCGCATCGACTTCCGTTACCGCCGATCGGCGGCCGCCCGCTAGAGCGACATCCGCATCCGCCGCGGCCCCGGGACCAGCTTGTAGCCCAGTATTTCGTTCACCCGGAGCATGGCCGGGTTGTCGGGGTCGTTGTTGGTCCGCATCGCGGTCGCACCCGCCGCCCGGGCGGCCGCGATCGAGAGCACCTTCACCGCCAGGGCCAGCCCCCGGTTCCGGTACTCCCGGCGGACGCAGGTATACAGCGTGTAGGCTTCGCCGCCGGGCGTCCGGGGCAGTGCCAGAACGCTCTCGGCGACGGCCGTCTCGCCGTCCAGCGCCAGGGCGAACAGCCGGGTCAGCGGGTTGTGCTGGTGGTTGTCGAGCCAATACTCGTAGGGATGTACCGTTCCGACAAAGCCGGGGAGGTCCGGCGCCGTGGCCGCATCCAGGTCGTACAGCGCCTGGAGGTAGGGCTGAGTCTCCGCCAGCGACAGCACCGCCAGGAACAGCCCGGTCTCCGTGATCCGTTCCAGGTGCCGGGCGAAGCGGGTACCGTCCCAGCCGGTCAGTTTCAGGAGCGATTCCGTCCGCTCCCGTTCCAGGTCGAAGCCGTGCAGCAGCGCCCAGACGTAAGATTCGTCGTCGCCGCCGTGGCAGTCCGTCCGCAGTTCGGCAGCCCCGCGGGTCCGGGCCCAGTCTGCCGCCGCCTGCAGCAGCAGGGTGCCGGCGCCCAGGCGCCACCGGTCCCGCCGGACGTACAGCCGGAGCCGGGCCGGCCCGTCGTCGCCTTCGCGCCGGCGAATGTCGGCGAAACCGCTGACCTCGCCGTCCGTCTCGGCCACGAACCAGCCAAGAGAACCGGGAGACTTCAAACGTCGCCGCTCATAGCTTTCAACCAGGTCCCGGCCCGCCGGCGCCAGACGGTCATAGGCGCCCCAGATGGCGGCCGCCGCTTCGGCGTCGCGGGGTTCAAACGGTCGGATAAGGTGCAAGCGCACATCCCTCCTCGCGGTTTATCAGAGCGGCAGCGACCCACGTTGCCGCCGCCGGTCGTAGTGCTACAGGATCTTCTTCAACCGTTTGGGGCCCGGCACCATCGTGTAGCCCAGCTTCTCGTTCACCCTCAGCATGGGCGGGTTATCCGGGTCGTTGTTCGTCCGCATGATGACGGCGCCCGCCGCCAGGGCGGCCTCAATGGTCAGCAGCTTCAGTGCGAGGGCGACGCCGCGGCCCCGGTAGGCCTTGAGCACGCCGGTAAAATGGGTGCCGGCCTGGCCGCCCCGCTCCCGGGGCAGGCCGAGAATGGAGGAGCCGACCACCGTGTCGCCATCCAGGGCGAGTGCGATCATCATCGGTTCCACGCTGTTCCGCCACTCCCGCTCCCAGGACTCCCGGGACTGCACGGTGCCCTGCCAGATGGGGATGTCCGGCCAGGTGGCCGTCTCCACATCGTACATCCCCCGCAGGTAAGGCTCGGCTTCACTCTTTGCGATGGCCAGGAGCCGGATGCCGGCGGCCTGCACCCGCTCCACCTGGCCGGCGAACCGGCTGCCGTTCCATGCCGTCAGGTCCAGCACCGCTTCTGTCCGGACCCGGTCCAGCACGAAGCCCCGCCGCTGCGCCCAGGCGAAGGACGCCTCGTCGTCGCCCTTGCAGGAGGCTTGCAGCCCCGTGGCGCCGTGCTCCCGGGCGAACTGCTCAACCGCCGCCCAGAGCATCCGGCCCACGCCCCGGGCCCGGTGGTCCGGGTACACACTGACCCCGCCGTCGAACAGGCCCTCCGGCATGCCATCGTAGTGGCCCGGATGGCAGGAGCCCACGGGCAGGTCCGCTTCGTCCACGGCAACGAGCGCGGTAAAAATATTCTTCGGTTCCGCCGTGGCGGTCTTGTGCCAGGCCGCGATATCTTCAGCGGTGATGGAATACGGGAAGACCAATTTCATAAGTTCCGCTACGGCTGCTGCATCGCGGGGTTCGTAAGGTCTCAGCTTATACATCGGGTAAGGATCGCTCCTTCTTCAGGTCAGACAAGTGTCTGCCGGTAGCGCCGGGGGCCCGGGACAAGCCGGTAGCCCAGCTTTTCGTTCACCCGGAGCATGGGCGGGTTGTCGGGGTCGTTGTTGGTCAGCATGACCGAAGCGCCGGCCCGGACGGCCGCCTCCACGGTCAGCAGTTTGACGGCGAGCGCAATGCCCCGCCCCCGGTAGGCCCGGAGGACGCCCGTATATTCCGTGCCCGCCTTCATGCCCGGCTGCCGGGGCAGGCGCACGATCGACATGCCGACCACCCGGTCGCCGTCCAGCGCCAGGGCAAACAGCTTGGGATGGGGGTCGCTTTGCCACTCCCGAAGCCAGGACTCATAGGCGGGAAAGGAGCCGTCGAAACCCGGGACATCCGGCGTCGTCTCGCGGTCCAATTCGTAAAGTGAGGCGACATAGGCCTGCGCCTCCGCCCGGGGGAGCAGCACCAGGCGGATGCCGCCGGCGGTCACTTTCTCCAGGTGCCCGGCGAAGGGGGAGGGGTCCCAGGTCGCCAGGTCCAGCAGCGACTCCGTGCGCTGCCGGTCCAGGTGGAAGCCCCGGTGGAGCGTCCACTGGTTGGAGTAGTCGTCATCGCCGCGGCAATAGGCCTCCAGCCCGGTGGCGCCGTGCTCCCGGGCGAACTGCACGCCCGCTTCATAAAGCCGGCTGCCCAGGCTGCGGCCCCGGTGGCTGGGCAGCACGACCACGTCGACCTCGAACATCCCTTCCGGCAACCAATACCGGTGGAACGACGTCACGGCGCCCACGACCAGGCCCGCTTCGTCTTCAGCTTCAGCCACGAACCGCTCGAAAACCGCGTCCGACTCGGCCCGGGCGATGGCAAAGTGCGCCCGCACATCCTCGGCCGTAGTGTCATGGGGAAGGCAGACGGCCCGAATCGCCGCATAACCCTCGCAGTCCCGGGCCACATCGAACGTTCTCAAGTTGAACACGAAATCATCCCTTCAAGTTCGTACGCAAACCAACAAGAGCGTAGACGAACGTGAAGGGCAAAATGTTTCAAGGATAGGTGAATTTATTGACTTCCCGGCCGCGCACCGGACTGTTACGACTCCGAGCCGGCCGGACCGCCACTACGCCGGAACGGTCGGACCAACGGAGGCGGCGGCCAGGACGATGCCATACTGGGCGATCTCGTCGAGCCGCTGCCCGCGAGCCAGTATCGTCACATCGTGTCCGGACTCCTGGAGTTTCGCGGCGTAGAGACTGCCAAGCACGCCGGCGCCGAAGACGAGAATCCGCATGGCTGACACCTCCTGTGTTTTCACATCGTAGTTCGAGTATTCACACCGTAGTTCCTATGCCTGTCGGTCCCAGGGTCAAGTTCATCTCAGGCCACTGGCACACACCGGATGTGACCACTTTTATCTCTCTTTGGGCACCTGCCATCCTCCGGCGGTCTCACTGGGAACACCACATACAACCCGGACGCCGTCTCAGGACGCACCGGACGAGACGGCGGCAGACCACTTGCATGTCACTGTCATGTACCGGACCTTCGTACTTGGAAGGATCTTTGGAGCATTGTCATCCCCCGGACGCCGTCTCGCGGCGCACCAGATAGAGTCCTGCCGTATCTCTGGGTACACCGGACGCACCTTGTCCCCGGGGACTGTCACAGAATTGAAACACAGTTCCTATTTACATATGAGTTTATTCATGGTAATATAAGGCACATAGGGTCTGTTTTCCCATATACCAAAAGACCCCAGGGAGGCTCCTATGGCGAAAAAGGAATCTGATCTCACGGGAAATGTAACGAACGAGTACAGCGGTCCGCTCTCATGGTCTCAGTACATCGCCGCGCGATCGGAGTCGGGCCAGGTCCCGTCTGCCGGCATGGTCATCGAGAACAGCCCCGACGTCGAGTTGACGAGCCGCAACCAGCACGGTCAGGAGTTCTGGCTGCACTCGCCGGCCAACATGGAGCTGTTCGCCGTCACCTACCGCCGGCTGCTGGACGTCGCCAAGCTGCGGAAGCTCGACACCCGGGAGATTGCGTATATCCGGGCGGCCCGGGTGTCGGGCACCGACCTGACCTTCGTTTACCCCACCACGGACAAGGATCCCAACCGCATCCCCCTGACCAAGTACAGCGCCCATTACTGGGGCAATCTGCGGACGCTGCTGGAACCGGCCGGTCGCCTGGTAGAGGTCGGCTATCGGAAACGCTATGCGATGGAACTGATCCCCGACAGCCCGGTCGGCCCGGCGCTGGTCTTTGACTTCGATCGGCCGCTGGAAAGCAGACAGGAACCCAAGGCCAAGAAGGGCAGTGGCAAGAAGGCGGGCGCGGCCAAGCAGCCGGCCGCAGCCGCACCGGCCCAGTCCGCACCGGTCCAGGCAGCTCCGGCCCAGCCGGCACCGGCCCAGCCTGCACCGGCTGAAGCCAAGCAGCCGGCGGCCGACGCCGCACCGGGCCAATCCGGCCAGAATTCTGCTCCCGCGGGGGCATAGCGCACCGGTTCGTCGTCCAGGCCTGCACCAGGGCGGGGGCCTTCCGCCCCATTCGGCGGAAGGCCCCAGTCTCGACTGCATAGCTGTGTGTGAGCAACATGGGCAGTTCCGGGCGGTTTAGTGGCAGGGGCGGAAAGCGGTCTCAGGTTAACACGGGCGATATTATCGGCCGCAGATGGCGCAGATGGCGCAGATTTCCGGACAACACGAGAACGAGTACAGATACTTCGTATTAACATATCATGACTTTCTCCAGCGATATACCGATCGCATTTACTAGAAACCTCAGTTGTTGTGTCCCTATCTGCGAAATCTGCGCCATCTGCGGCTGAAAACTCTCGAAAAACGCACCGGCCCCCGCCTGATCGCCGGCGATTCGTGGCGCGGAGCAATACTGCCGATAACACAAGCGCTTTATTGGCCCCGAGATTTCGCAGATGGGAACAAGATTTCCGATTCAGATCGGGATCTCGAACATCGGGATTCTTTTCACCACAACGGACATGGACATCTTCATTCAGGGACGTGGTGCGATGAGTGAGTTTCTTCATACCGATGTCACGCAGGCAGTCATCGGAGCAGCCTTTGAAGTGCATAACACACTGGGTCCCGGCTTTTTGGAGTCCGTTTACGAAGAGGCGTTGAGCCATGAACTGAAACAGCGCGGGATTCTCGTTACGCGGCAGGTAGAGGTTCCGATCCGCTACAAGGGAGTCGTTGTCGGAACGCACATTCTGGACCTGGTCGTCGACCAAAAGGTGGTTGTGGAACTCAAGGCCGTCAAGGACTTGGCCGAAATTCACACTGCCGTTGTGCTTTCGTATTTGGCGGCGACGAAACACCCAGTTGCTCTTCTATTGAACTTCAACAGACTACGGCTTCAGTACAAGCGACTAGCCTTCACGCCGTGATCGGGAGCGCAATCTGCGTCATCTGCGGCCAATAATGCTCCATAATCCCAACCGCAGTACTGAACCGGTGAAAGAACCGGCAAGAACCCCCAAAAATAACGGGCGCCGGCAGTCGCCGGCGCCCACCTGTATCACGCTTCAATCAGGCCAATCCGGATCGCGTACCGCACCAGTTCCGTCCGGTCGTGGATGCCCAGCTTATCCAGGATGTTGGACCGGTGCGTCTGGACCGTCTTCTCGCTGATGAACAGCTTCTTGGCGATCTCCGCGTTGGTGTGGCCTTCGGCCACCAGGATCAGAATCTCCCGCTCCCGCGGGGTCAGAGGGCTTGGTTCGTCCTTATCCGAGAGCTGGTTGGCGGGCCGCGTGACGTAGCCGCTGACCACCGCCCGGGTGACCACCGGGTCCAGAATCGCCTGACCCTGCATGACCGTCCGAATGGCCTGCACCAGGTCGGCCGCCGCCGAGCGCTTGACGATGTACCCGTCGGCGCCCGCCTTCAGCAGTTCCAGCACGTATGGCTCCTCTTCGTGCATGGTCAGGCCGATGACCCGGGTCTCCGGCCGGTCCGCTTTGATCCGGCGGGTCGCCTCGATACCGCTCAGGTCCGGCAGCGAAATGTCCATGATCACCACGTCAGGCTTCAGTTCCTGGGCCAGCCGGCAGGCCTCTTCACCCCGGCCCGCCTCCGCCACCAGTTCGAAGTCTGGCTCCGACTGCAGCACCATGCGCACTCCCTGACGCACCATGATGTGGTCGTCGCAGATCAGCACTCGAATCATCCTCGTCAACCGCCCCTTCCGCTCCGGTTGGCAGTTCCGCGTACAGGCGGGTGCCGGCGCCGGGCGCCGACTCAACCGTCAGGCTGCCGCCGGCCAGGGCGATCCGTTCCTTCAGCCCTGCCAGGCCCATGCCGGTACTGCGTCCCTTCTGCCCCTTACTAGAGACATCCATTCCGCGTCCGTCGTCGGATACCTCCACGGTGAGCCAACTTCCTTGCCGGAGGACGCGGATTTGGAGCGTTTTGGCGTTTGCATGCTTGATGGTATTGGTGCAGGCCTCCTGAACGAGTCGGAAGACGCTGATTTCGATGTGGCCGGGAAGCCGCTGATTCAGGCCCTTCACGTCCACGGCGGTTTTCAGCCCGCTGGGCTCGTACCGCTTGACCAGCCAGCGAATCGCCGCCTCCAGCCCGAGGTCGTCCAGCACCGTCGGCCGCATTTCGTGAATCACCCGCCGGACTTCCGCCAGCGTCGACTCCGCCATGTCCCGCACGACGGCCAGTTGCTTGCGCAGGGCGGCTTCGTCTATGGGATGGCGGACCAGGAAGTCCAGGTTGACCACCAGGGCGGTCAGCGCCTGCCCGGTCTCGTCGTGCAGCTCGCGGGCGATGCGGCGCCGCTCATCCTCCTGGGCGGTGATCAACTGCGCCATCAGCCGGCCCCGGGCCGCTTCTTTCGCCTTCAGCTCGTCGTACAGCCGTGCCCGGTCCAGCGCCAGGCCGATCTGCTCGCCCATGGCCGTCAGCATTTCCATGTCCGCCGGGGCGAAGAAGCGGCCGGCCGGCGCCAGCAGCACCATGACGCCCTGCACTTCGCCGTCGGTGCCCAGCGGGATCGTCAGGTGCCGCCCGGAGGGACGGCCCACTTCGTGAGTCAGCCGGACGCAGGCCAGGTCCACCACGGAGGAGGTCAGCCTCTTAGGGTCAACGGGCCGGATGCACAGGCAGGTGTCGATCGGGTACTCCGGGCGGTGCAGCCCGTGCCGGGCCCACTCCGGAAACCCGATGGCCGCCCCTACGTTCCAGCCGCCTTCGGCCCCGCCCCGGCCAGTCTCCCGGAGCAGAATCCAGCCGTGGGTGACCCGGAGCGTGCCCGCGACCGCTTTTAGCGCCTCGTCCAGCGACTCCTGGGTGGAAAGCGGATGGTTCAGCCGTTCCAGCGTCCGGGAGAAGAGCCGGACCGCCCGCTCATGCTCCCAGGCCTGCCAGGTGACGGCGGCGGAGAACAGCAGGGAGAAACTGGCGTGGCCGCCGATCTCCCAGGTGGCGCCATGCCGCGCCGGCCCGAAGAAATAGCCCGCCGTGTGGGCGGCGCCCAGCAGATACCCGAGGAAGAAGAGCCAGCGGGTGACTTCGATGCTACCCGTGCCAATGCTACCCGTGCCAATGCTACCCGAGCCCATGCTGCCCGAGCCCATGCTGCCGGTGCCCAGGGGCGACGCCAGCCATGCCGACCCGAGGAAGCAGAAAATCACCAGGGTCATGGTGGGAATCGTGACCGGGGCGTGCAGCAGGAAGCCCAGCAGCACCGAGGCGGCGAGCGCGGCGCCCACGCCCAGGGCATAAGGTGTCCGGAGCCGGAAGGCCCGGCCCTCGCGCTCCACCTGCCCGGCGAGAAACGCCACGGCGGCGCCGGCAAAGCTGAGATCCCGCAGCATGGGCGCCATGGCATCCAGGCCCATGCGGGTCAGGAACATGCCCAACACGTGAACGGCCAGCAAGAGCCAGGCCAGGCCCCAGGTCAGCAAAGAGCGTTCGCGGGCCTGGAAGTACCGCCAGAGCAGCGCCCAGCTCACCGCCAGATGAAACCCAACACCCACGGCAATCAGTGGCAAGTGCCACGCTTCGGGTACGGACATGGTACATCCCGCCTTAATAGTCCGATACCCGCCATTGTAGCCGTTTGGCTCCGTGGCGGGTAGGCACGAAATCGCTATTGGGACTTCGGCACGACCAAATGGAACAGGGCGGACTTTTCGGTACCGTCCGGCAGGGTCGCCAGGACCCGGACCAGCCACGGCCCATCCATGTTGATCGTGCTGTCGTCGGCTTCCCACCGGGTCTGGTTCGTGGCAGCCTGCTTCAGATCGGCTACCTGACCGTGCCCCATCGCTGCCATGATCACCTGCGCCTCCACGGCGGCAACATCTTTGCGGTCCAGGGTCACCACCAGGTGATTCGTGCCGATCTGGTACGGTTCGACGAGCAAGGTGATCTTGAGGCCACTCGCATCGTCCGTCTCCTTGAAACCGCTGGCTGCCTGGGCGACGTGGCCTGCGGTTACGGGTCCGGCACTGTTGCACCCGGTGAGGGTGGCCACGAGGGCCACCCCCGCCAGGGTCAAAGCCAGGTATTTCTGCATCGTTTGCTTACTTCTTGCCGATAACCAGGAATGTGGCGCCGCCCAGGTACTCGCCATTATTCAGGACATTCTCAAGCTGGTGGTCGTGGAACGGGTAGATGCCTTCACGGAGCGTGATCAGAACGTCCATGCGCTCGCCGGGGTTGACGGTGAACACGTCACGCTGGTAGGGCTGCGGCACGTTGTAGCCGTCGAGCGCAAGGACCGTGCCGCCGTAGCCGTGGCTGTGCATGGAGAACGCCCGGTAGCCGACGTTGACGAACCGCATCAGCACCTTGTCGCCAACCTTGCCTTCGATCGGGACGGTCTCCGGGAAGACCTTGCCGTTGATGGAGAAGTAGTTGTAGTCCTGGTTCGTCCGCGCCTTGAGCGGATCGTTCTTGCCATCGCCGACGGCCCAGTCGTCCAGCATCAGGGTGTATTCCTTATCCCACTTATACTGCGGATCCTTCGGCGGATCCTTCGGCTCCACGATCAGCGCACCGTAGAGGCCCATGTCGAGGTGGTAGTAGGTGGCCACGTGGCAGTGGTAGAACTGGGTGCCGGGGTTCTGGGCGACGAAGTCGTAGACGAACTCCTGGTTGGGGTTTACGGCGGCGGAAGTCGCCGGGACGCCGTCATTCTGCTGGTCTACGCCCAACTGGCCGTGGAAGTGAATGGAGTGCGGCTGCGAGCTGGTGTTCCGGAAGTGGACCTTGACATGATCGCCCACCTTGACCCGGATTTCCGGGCCGGGAAGCGTGCCGTTGAAGGTCCAGGCCGGAATCGTGACGCCCTTCATGAGATCCCACTGCTTCTCTTCAACCCAGATATAAAAGTTCTTGACGCCGTCTTTCTCTTCGAAGAACTTGTCGTACTTGTTGACCGGCTTGCCGGCGAGCGGAATGGGGTTGGACTTGGGGGCGTTGGAAACAGTCGCGGTCTTGGAGTCAGCAGCCGGCTTGCCGGAGCACCCGGCCAGCACGACGGCGGTGGCCAGGGCCAGGACAGCGGCGGTCAGTAGCGGCTTCTTCACTGCGCATACTCCCTTTCGGTAATAACGGGCCTCGGTGTACTTCCATCCTACCGGTTTCGAGCATAAGGGCCTATCGGGACTCACCCGTATCCTAATACGTAGACTTTTAGACTCTGGTTCTACTCTCTCCAATGTACTTAATAAAATCGTAATAGTAGGTGGACAAAACTGTCCATTGGGCACTTGGCAGATATGGAATTCAGCTTCATAATGGTGATAACGATAATCAATCGAACCGGAGCGGCTCGTAAAACAGGTGTCGCATTTAGAAGGTGGCAAACTATGAAGCTAATCGAAGCGGTTCCCGGGCAGGAGTTCGTAATCACGGATATCGCTGACGACTTTGTTCGTCTTCAGGCCATTCGCTTCGGCATCGCAGAAGGCGCCCGTGCCATTTGTCAGACGGTGCTGCCGGGTGGTCCGGTGGTCGTGCGCAAGGGCAAGCAGGAAATGGCCCTTGGTCGCAATCTGGCGAGCCGGATCCAGGTCCGGCCTGTGGAGGGAAAATAATGGCGCACGACTGCTGCGAAACCGTTATGGTCAACGCGCCACCGGGCGCGCTGAAAGTGGTGCTGGTGGGAAACCCGAACGTGGGCAAGTCGGCCGTTTTTCACGCCCTCACCGGCGTCTACGTGGAGGTCTCCAACTATCCGGGCACCACGGTGGACATCAACTCCGGGCGCATGGGCGAGGCCGTAATCTACGACACGCCCGGCGTCTACGGCGTATCGGCATTTAATGAAGAGGAGCGGGTGGCCCGGGAGATGATCATGCAGGCCGAGACGGTGGTCAACGTGGTTGATGCCGCCCACCTGGACCGGGACCTGTTCCTGACGCTCCAGCTTATCGACATGGGCTTTCCCACGGTGGTCGCCCTGAACATGATGGACGAGGCGGCAGCCCAGGGGCTGGCTGTGGATGTGGACCGGCTTTCGGCGCTGCTGGGTGTCGAGGTGATCCCGACGGTGGCGGTGAAGGGTCAGGGGGTCGGGGAACTGAAGGCAGCCGTCCTCCGGGCCCGCCGCGGACACCGGACGCCGGCCATCGCTCCGCTTCTGCCGGACCTGTCCGCCCCCGCCGACGCCGTCCTGGTCGCCGAAGACGACGAAGTCGTCTGCCACGCCCACGGGCTGGCGCTTCCGGGCACCCGGGAGGAGATTTACCGGCTGCGCCGGGAGCGGGCGGACGATACAGCCGTCAAAGTCATCAAGGAGACGAACCGCGGTGCCAGCTTCGCCACGAGGCTGGGGCGCTGGTCGATTCAGCCGGTGACCGGACCGGCGATCATGCTCCTGTTCCTGATTGCCATGTACTACATCGTGGGTGTCGGCCTGGCCCAGTGGCTGGTCAACATCACGGAGAAGACCTGGATGGACGGCTACTACGTGCCCTTTGTCACCGGTCTCGTCGCCCGGGTGGTCAGCCTGGACGGGTTCATCGGGCAGGTGCTGGCCGGCGAGTTCGGACTGCTCACCATGACCGTTTCCTATTTGATCGGCCTGCTGCTGCCGCTGGTGGTCGGGTTCTACCTCGTGCTCGCGTTCATGGAGGACTCCGGCTACCTGCCCCGGGTGGCGGTACTGGTGGACCGGCTCATGACCAAAGTTGGCCTGAACGGCCGAGCGGTCATCCCCATGATTCTCGGCTTCGGCTGCGTGACCATGGCCACCATGTCCACCCGGCTGATGGGGACGAAGCGGGAGCGGACCATTGCCACGTTCCTGCTCTCCCTGGCGATTCCGTGTTCGGCCCAGCTCGCGGTCATCGCGGCCATGCTGGCACCGCTGGGGCTGCTCTACGGCCTGCTCTTTACCGCCATCTTGCTGGTCATTTACGGCGTGGCGGGGGTGGCCATGGACAAGATGTTGCCCGGCCGCTCCTCCGATTTGCTGATCGACCTGCCGCCGCTGCGGTGGCCGAACCCGAAGAACATTCTGCAGAAGAGTTACCTCAAGTCGAAGATGTTCATCATGGAGGCGGGACCGATTTTTGCGGTCGGCTCCGTGCTGGTGTCGGTGCTCTCGGCGTGGGGCATTCTGGAGCGTTTGCAGGGAGCCCTGGCTCCCGTTACCGTAGGCTGGCTGGGGCTGCCGAAGGAAGCCGCACGGGCGTTCATTATGGGTTTCGTCCGACGGGACTTTGGAGCGGCCGGTCTCTTCGACCTGACGCTGACGCCGCACCAGACCATGGTCAGCCTCATGACGATCACGCTGTTTGTGCCCTGCATCGCTTCGGTGATGATCATGCTGAAGGAGCGGGGCAAAAAGGAAGGCATGCTCATGTGGGTAGCCGACCTGACCCTCGCAATCTTCATCGGCGGCCTGGTCAACCGGGCGCTGTTCTGGTAAGGAGGCGGTCCCATGAGCACGGCGTGCGATCCCAAGGGCCACTGTCCGCAGTGCGGCTACGAAAACGGAGCCGGTGTGCAACGGTGCGTCCGCTGCCGGTCGGCGCTGATGGTGCCGCAAGGATGCAGCGGGGCCTGCAGCAAGTGCCTGGCGCAACCGGTACAGAAGAAAAACGGATAGCAGACGGGCCGGCGGAGACTTCCGCCGGCCCGATTGTTCATCTTCCCGCCCTGTCGCCGCTCGTAATGTGGATGAAAGGGTTATAGTTGTAATTATCAGATACACCGAAAAGGTGGACCACTCGTATTCGATTGTAGTATTATTCAAGTGGGCAAATGAGTTACCCTTGTATAGCATTTGTAACTACTGTGTCAGGTAATGGGGGGTACCAAGATGGAGTGTCAGGTGCAGAACGCACTACAGAGAACCGTCAAACTCGGAGATGGAAGTACCGCCTACGTGACCGAGACCTACGTATTGGTGCATGTTCTGGCTCGACAGGGATATCCGTTCTGGAAGCGGGTTTCTCTGTCTTCGCAGGTGGTTCCGGAGACGGACGATCAGGCGGCACGCCTGCTTATCCATCAGGCGATCGATGTCCAGCGCGAGTTCGCTTTTGCCGACTAACCAATTCCCGGCAAGGCATCCATAGCGTTCAGGAGAGCGGCTGCCGGGGGACAGCCGCTCTCTGCGCGCAATCCGCGGAATGTTACGAATGCGCCTTTTTCATAGGTGGGGCGTCTTGTAGCCTTTCTAACCTTGGAATATGCTGAAATCGTAAATACAATCCGGGGTGATGCCATGCAGAGCTTTTCGTATTACCGGAAGGGGGATGCGCTCCGGTCGACCATTACCATGTATCTCATGATGATGATCGGCGACGTGGTGCTGTTCGGAGTGGCGGGGGTGGTGCTGCCGCGCCCCTGGAACCTGGTGGCTCTGGCGGTAGGGGCGGGCTTTGTTGGTCTGGCCGTCTGGCTGCTGACCCGGGGTTACCGCACCCCGCACCTGCTGGACGAAGGCGGCCTCACGCTGCGGTTCGGGCGGTTTCGGCTGGCGATTCCCCGGGAGGCCATCTCCGAGGTCAGTCGCTGGACAGAGCCTGTGCCCCGGGGGGTGACGGCGCCGACCATGCCCGCCAGATACCACGACGCGACGGACACGCTCTTTCTCCTGGCGGAACGGAAAGGGCTGGTGGTCGTCGACCTGAACCGCCCGGTGGCGGGCCGGACGGTGAGGCAGGGCGCGTTTGAATGCACCCGGGTCGTCGTCAGCCTGGACGAGCCGGAGAAGTTTGTGGCCGCTTTTGCGGGGGGTGGCGCCGCACCGGTCCCGACGGCGGTTCGGGCTCCGGCGGGGATGGTCACTTGGACGCCGGCGTCGCCGCCGGGGGAGGGCGGGAGCGAGGGCGAGGGCGGGGCCATCCGGCTGGAGGGGCTGTCCCGCCGGTTCGGCGACTTTGCCGTCGTGAAGTCCGTGAGTCTCAGCGTGGCCCCGGGCGAGGTGCTGGCTTTCCTGGGCAGCAACGGGGCCGGCAAAACCACCACCATCCGGATGATGACCGGCTTGCTCCGGCCCACGGGGGGCCGCGTCTACATCGGTGGGCGGGACGTGTGGGCGGAAGGGCCGGCGGCCCGGCGGCTCTTCGGTTACGTCCCGGACGTGCCGCTGCTCTACGAAGGTCTGACGGCCCGAGAGTTCCTCTGGCTGGTTGCAGGCTTGTACGACATCCCCCGGGATGAGGGGCGACGGCGGGCGGAGGAACTCCTGTCGCTGCTGAAAATGGCGCAGTGGCGCGACCAGTTGCTGCGGAACTTCTCCCTGGGCATGAAGCGGAAAATGGCAATCGCAGCGGCGCTGGTACACCGGCCGCAAGTGCTGTTGCTGGACGAAGTGACCAACGGCCTCGACCCCCGGGCGACCCGGGAAGTGAAGGACTTTATCAGTGCGTCCGCACGGGCGGGAACGGCGGTCTTCCTGACCACCCACTTGCTGGATGTGGCCCAGGAGCTGGCGCAGCGGATTGCCGTCATCCACCGGGGCGAGCTGCGGGCGCTGGGCACGCTGGGCGAGTTGCGAACCCTGACCGGGCGGCCTGAGGCCGGCCTGGAGGAGCTGTTTTTGACCCTCACGGAGGAGCGGGCGGGGGGGGTGGCGCCGTGAGCGGGACGGCGGTGCGGGCGCTGGTGGCGGCGGCCTGGCGAGAAAACTGGAACCGACGGTGGCGGTTCAGCCCCTACAAGGCGGGGTTCTGGCTGCTGCTGGTGCAGGTGGCGCTGACGGTCGGCGCCGTCGCCCGGATGGGCGGGGCGGCGCGTCTTACGGCGGGGCCCGGTGCGGCGCCGGGGGCGGCTTTCCTGGCGATGGTGCTGCAGGGTGGGGTCTGGTCGTTCATGCTGGTCTTTCTGAGCGGGCGCGGCCAATTGTACGGCGCCCGCAGCCTGCCGCTGGTCCATATCGCCCCGGCGCCGGCGTACAGTGTGCCGGCCGCCCGAGTGGTCGCGGAGCTGCCCCGGCGGGCCTTGTCCATGCTCGTTTGGGCGGCGGTGCTGGGGTTCATGCTGCCGCCGGGCGAACGCTGGTGGGCCGTGCCGGCGCTCTGGGCCACGGGCATGGCCGCCGGGTCGGCAGGCCAGCTTGCGGGACTGCTGCTGCTGGTGGCCTGGGTTCGGACGGCTCCCCGCCTGCTGGGCGCCACCTGGGCGGTCATGTTCGGGCTGCAGCTGGCGCTGTTCTACTACGTGGTCTACCTGGTGGCGAGCGGCTTCACCCTGGAGCGGCTGGCGGAGAGTCTGGGCGGCCTGCGCGGGTGGCTGATGGGCGGGCTGACCGTGCTCTTCGGCCTGCCGGGGCTGCTGATGCTGCTCTGGCTGGCCCGGACGCCAGGACGGATCGGCACGGCGTACCGGGACGGCTGGCTGGGTCTGGCGGACCTGGGCGACGCCGCTGCCCGGCCCCGGCGCTCCCGGTGGCCGGCAGTGATGGCACCGGCTTTCGCGGGAAGGGCGGTCTGGGGGCCGGCGGCGGGGGCGGTGCAGGCCCGGGAATGGCTCTACGCCGCCCGGAATCCCTTTACGCTCTTCCGGCTCGCAGTCACGGCGCTGCTGCTGCTCGGGCTGATTCCCGGCCGGCCGTGGTTGAGCCGGTTGGCCCAGGTTCGTCACGACCTGGTCGTGCTGGCGGTGGGCGTGGGTCTGATTTTCTTCGCCTTCGGGGAGATGGAGGCGGCCCTTTTCAGCAACGAAGGCGCCCGGATGGGGCTGTACGTCATGACGGGTGTCCGGCCGGGCCGGCTTCTGCTGGGCAAGCTTGCGGCGATGAGTCCGGTGGTGTTGCTCACCGCCCTGGCCACCGGCCTTGCCGGCCTGACCGTGGGCGACGGTCCGGGCACTGCGGCGAGGCTGGCCCTGCAAGGCGGACTTGTTGGGCTGGGCATGGCGGCAGTCATGGCCGGAATGGCGGCCCTGGACGCCGGGCTGAAAGAGCAGGAGGAACTGCCCGAAATGGAGGGGCTGGCGGCCGGTCTGGAACAGGTGCCCCGGGGCTTCTTCAGCATGGCCGGTCTGGTCGTCGCCGGCGGCTTCGGGGCGGGTCTGATCTGGCAGCCGGGGCCGGTAGCAGGGGCAGTGCTCTGGGTGCTGCCGCCGCTGGCGCTGGGTCTGGGCTATCTGCGGCTCCGGCGGCTCCTGCTGGCTGGGGTGTGAGGGAAGGCGCCTGGACCTCGCCCACTGCAAGGGCTACGGAGCCTGCCGGTAACGGAAATAGCTGCCCGCCGCGTGAAGCGTTGCCGGCTCCAGCCGGATCCCCCGGGTCAGGGCATAGGAGCGCACCGCCCACGCATTCCGGTTCCAGGAGTAGAATTCGGTCTCCGCCCCCCGGTGGAGGATCAGATCGACCCGAAAGACCGGCTGCCCGGCGAACAGCTTGTCCAGCAAATCGGCATAGATCACCCACCCCTGCTCCCAGGACTGACCGGAGGAGAGATCAGCCTCCACTGCCAGCGCCGGGAATCCGTGCCCCTGACCCACCATCAGATGGGCGCCGGTGGGGAGCAGTGCCTGTATTTGCGACCGGTTCTTCAGGAGTTGAGTCAGCTCCTCCCCAGGGCCCGGTCGTTTGGTGTCCGGCGAACATGTACCGTAGTCCGCCTCCTTGCGTAAGCGTCAAATCCCGCCCACCTATAAAACGGCGGTTCCTTCTGAGACAATCCTCTTCAGATCACCTGGGGAGGATTGTCTTTATGACGCCAGAAGAGCTGACTGAACTCTGGACTTCCCGTATCCGCGATTACCGGGC
>DASXVX010000050.1:0-120253 GCA_036504075.1 Symbiobacteriaceae bacterium
GCCCGGTAATCGCGGATACGGGAAGTCCAGAGTTCAGTCAGCTCTTCTGGCGTCATAAAGACAATCCTCCCCAGGTGATCTGAAGAGGATTGTCTCAGAAGGAACCGCCGTTTTATAGGTGGGCGGGATTTGACGCTTACGAACCAACAGTCCTACAGGGTAGTCCACACACTCCCAATCGTGCCTTCGTAATGAGTTTGACGTTGGTTGATAGTGTGTATGCACCATTCGGGCTGTTAAGTGGAATTTACCAAATGATACCGATGGTCCATATACAGCCTGGGACCGCCTCACTAGAATTAGAACGAGCGCTCATTCTAGTCGAGGTGATCAAGGTGAACGAACCCCGGCCCGGCACGCCCGATGAGACCCAGCGGCGCGCCATGGCGGCCGCACGGCTTCTATTCGTACGGAAGGGCTACTTCAATACATCGATTTCCGACATCGTGGCAGAGTCGGGCGTCAGCATCGGCTCGCTGTACCACCACTTCGGCAGCAAGCAAGGCTTGGCCTTGCGCCTGTATGAGGAGACCTTGGACTCAATCGTCGCCCTGATGGAGGAGCGGGTCGGCCAGAAGGAGGGACTGCCTGCGAAACTGCGCATGGCGGTGGCGCTGCTCCTGGAGAGTGCCGACCGTGACCCGCTCCAGTTGGAGTACATGCTCTTCGTCAAGCACGACGAGATTCAGCCGAACTTCGTGCCCATCTGCATGTCCAAGCCGTTCCTGCTGATCCAGGGTCTCTTGCGCAGCGGAGTCGAACAGGGGCTGGTCAAGGACCTGCCCGTGCCGATGCTGGCCGCCGCGTTCATGGGGATTCCGATCAGGCTCTTTGAACTCAAGCTGCGCGGGATGATCGATTACCCGCTGGCTGACCGAACCGCCGATGTCTTCGCCATGTGCTGGGATGCTGTTCGAACCGGAGCCCATGACTCGGACTCAAGTCTTGCAAACCCGGGGGGCCGCCATCAATGAGGCGCATCACCTTTGCTACCATCCGTCGCCGCAACCAACTCACGTCATTTTTGGTCTTTCTCGTCCTTGTGGTCCTCATGTTCCTTTCGATGCGGCTGAACCCTTGGTATCGGATCCCGATCGAGTGGTACTTCATCCCCGTGCTGGGGCTGGTGGGCTCAATACTCCTTCCGGCCTTCTTCGGCCGGCACTACTGCGGCCAGTACTGCCCCACCGGGTTCATCGCCGACAGCATGAATACCACGAACCGGGCGGGCTCCTTCCTGAAGAGCCGAAGCCTGCGGAAGTTCTTTGTCAGCCTGCTGCTCGGAATCTTCGTACTGGCATTGGTGCCCTGGAACATGGGCCTGCCCGCCTCGATGACGGTCACTTACTGGCACGCCGTGATGAATAAGCTCTGGATTCTCTGGATCCTCTGTCCCTTTGCCATTGCCCTGCCCACGGTGGTCGCACTGGGCCTCACCAAGGGCGGGCGCACCTGGTGCAACTACCTCTGCCCCTGGGGCGCCATCGGCGTGGCATTCGGCTCCGAGCAGCTCGTCGTCACCGACGGCTGCACCGACTGCCAGGCCTGCGTCCAGGTCTGTCCGCAGCCAGAGGTTCTGGTGGGCGCGGTGGGCAACGGCGGCACGGTGGACAAGAACTGCCTGCTCTGCCTGCGTTGCGTCGACGCCTGCCCGACCGAAGGCACGATCCGGCTGAAGTAACCCCTCTATGGAAAGGAGACCCGGCACGCAACATCCTGTTCAACGCCAAGTACCAGGGCGAGTTCAAGGCGCTGACCGACGTCAGGACCGTGCCCGTGACGGTCATCGGTGAGCGGGTGCTGATCGGCTTCAACGCCACGGACTACGGCGTCGCGGTGGCGGCGCTCCGCTAGCAATCAGGCCGTTCAACGAGGTACCGCCAAGACCTACGAAGGACCCGCGGCGAAAGCGCGGGTCCCTTCGCTTTTGCCGGTCAAAGCCGGCCGGGTAATCTGGTGATGGAGTTTTGGGATGTCCTATATTGGAACGACATCCTGTAAACCCCAATCTCGTTCAAACGCTAATTATTGCTTCGAATCCTTTTCAAGATCGTTTGAGATCGTCCAACGCTTTCGATCATCGTTCAAAGCCTTCGTTTTGCTTCCGCAGCCTTCGTTCTGTTCCCGACGCCTGCCATTCGCTTCACCCCCCTGCCACCCCCAACCAGGCCCTTCCGAGCATAGCAAAAGCCCGCCGGCGTTGTTCCGGCGGGTTTTCTTGCTCCGTGCGCGCAGGCCATTCTCCAGCCGCTAAGGCCTTCGTTCACGAGTTTTTACGATGGCTCGAGATCGTTCGAGATCGTTCGAGATCATTCGAGATCGTTCGAGATCGTTCGAGATCGTTGGAAAGCGTATAAAGCCGTCGGACCGCCTTCAGCGGTTTTCGCAGCCCTTCAAAAGCCACTACTTGGCTCTGAAAGCGTCCGGCCCCGGGTTTTCAGCTTGGCCCAGTTGTTCCCGCAAAAACTTGGGTGCGGCCTTGTTCGACGTCGGAAGAGGCTACGTCCGGCAGGCCAGGGCGGCCAGGTCGACGCCCCGAAGGCGGCACCACTCCCCCGTCGCTCCGGTGACGACCACCGGCCGCGCCTGAAGCTCGCCCAGCGTCCGGGCGCCCGCCAGCAAGACGGCGCAGGCCAGGTCGTTCAGCAGCCCGGTCAGATACTGCCGGACCCCCTCGGCCCCCCCGGCCTGATGCCGCCGGAGTACCGCTCCGGCCAGGCCTGCGGCCCGAGCGCCCAGGGCGAGCGCCTTGGCGACTTCGCTGCCGTACGTAATGCCGCCGCTGGCGACAATGTCCAGGCCCGGCAGGGCCAGGGCCGCCGCCTCCGCCAGGGCGGCCGCCGTGGGAATGCCCCACATGACCAGTCCCGGGTCGATCGGTCCGCCCCGCCGCTCCGCTTCAATCCAGGCGAAGTTCGTGCCGCCGCGCCCGGAGACGTCCACCGCCCGTACGCCCACATCGTAAAGCTGCCGGACGGACTCCCGGGAAAGGCCGAACCCGCACTCCTTGACCACCACCGGCACCGGCAGGGCCCGGCAGAGCGCGGCGATCTGCCCCAACTGGCCCCGGAAATCCCGGTCGCCTTCCGGCATCATCAGTTCCTGCGGGGCGTTCAGGTGAATCTGCAGCAAGTTGGCTTCGACCATGTCGACGGCCTTTTGGGCTGCGTCGAGGGGAGCACCCGCGCTCAGGTTGGCCAGGACCACGCCCCGCGGATTCGCTTCCCGGACGACCCGATAGGTCCGGGCCGTCTCCGGCTCCGCCAGGCCCGCGGTCTGTGAGCCCACCGCCATGGCCAGCCCCAGTTCCGCCGCCACCGCGGCCAGGTCCCGGTTGATCGGCTCCACGGCGGGCGCCCCGCCGGTCATCGCGTTGATGATTACCGGTTGCGGAAGTGTCACCCCGGCGATGCGGGTCGACAGGTCAATCTGGCTGAGGGCCAGTTCCGGCAGGCTGCGGTGTACGAGCTGAACCTCGTCCCACCCCGCGGCTGCCGGTTCCTGTGGCGCTCTTTCGGTCTGTGCCAGTGCCAGTCTTACGTGGTCCAGTTTTCGCTGCTGCCGTGTGGTCATCTGCGGCGGTGGCCCCCTTCCCAGGGCTGCTGCGGTAGCCGCTGGCTTTTTTCGGCTTGTCGGCCGGGAACTCGAATTCGACCTTGCCCTCTTTCAGCAAGAGGAACGCAGAGAAAGTCTTGCCCGTGCGGGGCGATTTGAAACCCGTAATCAGGCTGGTGCGTCCTTTCGTCAGGAGCAGCGAGGCCAGAGGCCCGTCGACCACCTTGCCGCAGAGCCAGGTGGGAATCCGGACGGCGCAGTCGCTGTTCGCACAGACCCAGTCCTTCTTGCCCCGGACCACGGCCCGGCCGCACCGGGGGCACTTGCCCGCGTAGGCCGGCAACGCCGCGTCCGGACTCGTGGCCGCACCGCCGTTCACACCGGCGCCCGCCTTGGGGGCCCCCGCCCCCCCTCTGGCAACGGCCCCTGCCCCGGTACCGGGCCCGCCACCGGAGGCGGCTTTCGCCTGCTCCACCACCTGCGCCGCCATCCGGCGGATGTCGGCCATGAAGACGTCCGGCCGGCCGGCGCCCGCCTGAATGTCGGCAATGCGCCGCTCCCATTCGCCGGTCAGTTCGGCACTGAGCAGCACCTGCGAGCCCGCCGCCTCGGCCAGTTCCACGAGCTTATGCCCTTTCGGCGTGGGTGTCAGGGCCTTTTTCGCCAGCTCGATATACCCGACCTCTTTCAGTCGCTCGATGATCGACGCCCGGGTCGCCGGCGTGCCCAGCCCCCGGCCTTTCATGGCCTCCTTCAGCGCTTCGTCGTCCATGTCCCGGCCGGCGAACTCCATGGCCGAGAGCAGGGAGGCTTCCGTATACCGCTTGGGCGGTTGCGTCGCCTTCTCCAGCGCGTCCACCGTCTTGGTGGCCGCCGGTTCCTCCGGCGCCAGCGACGGGAGGCGGACATCCGCCTCCGCTTCCGGGTCATCCTTCTTGCGGGCGGGTTCCGGCTCCACGACCCGCCAGCCCGGTTCGACGACCCGCCGGCCCTTGCTCCGGAACCGGTCGGGCAGCATCCCCGCCCGGGTGATGATTTCAGTCTCCAGGAACTTCGCTTCGGGGTAGAACTGGGCCAGGAAGCGCCGGACGATCAGCCCGTAGATTTTGGCCTCCACCGCCGAGAGCCCGGACGACACTTCGGTGGTGGGAATGATCGCATGGTGATCGGACACCTTGCTGTCGTTGATCACCCGGAAATTCGACCGGCTGACCAGCCCCAGGTCGGCCCCGGCGGCCAGGCCCTGGAACTCCGGCAGCGTCCCCACCGCCTTGACGACCCCCGGCAGGCCGCCCACCTGGTCGTGGGTCAGGTAGCGGGAGTCGGTCCGGGGGTAGGTGATCAGCTTCGCTTCGTAAAGCGACTGGGCGGTTTTCAGCGTGGCGGCGGCGGTGAGGCCGAATTTCCGGTTCGCCTCCCGCTGCAGCGTGGTCAGGTCGTAAAGCTGAGGCGGCTTTTCGGCCACTGGCTTTTCTTCCACCGACTCCACCCGGCCCGGCTGCCCTTTGACCCGGGCGGCCACCGCTTCGGCGTCCGCCGCCGACTTCAGCCGGTCGCCGTCCTTGCCGAACCACTTGCCTTTATAGCTCCGGCTTCGGTCCGCCGTAAAGGTCGCCACGACCTCCCAGTACTGCTCCGGCACAAATGCGGCGATCTCCCGCTCCCGCCGGACCATGAGCGCCAGCGTCGGCGTCTGCACCCGGCCGACGGAGAGCAGTTCGCCCCACTTGACCGTGTAGGCCCGGGTGGCGTTCATGCCCACGAGCCAGTCCCCGTGCGCCCGGCAGAGCGCCGACTGGTACAGCCGGTCGTACTCGGCCTCAGGCTTCAAGTCGGCAAAGGCTTTGCGAATCGCCTCCCGGGTCAGGCTCGATACCCAGAGCCGCCGGGCCGGCAGCCGGATGCCTCCTGCCTCGCAGATATACCGGAAAATCAGCTCGCCTTCGCGAGCCGCGTCGCAGGCGTTAATCAGGTCCGAGGCGCTCCGGGCCAGCCGGACCAGCACGTCGAATTGGCTTTTCGTCCTGGAGACCACCTTCAGCCCGAAGGCGTTGGGCATGATCGGCAGTGATTCCAGCGTCCAGCGCTTCCACCGGGGGTCGTACTCCTCCGGCCCCATGAGCTCGACCAGATGGCCGATGGCCCAGGAGAGATTGTACTCGCTGCTCTCCAGGTATCCTTCCTTGCGCGCAAAGCCGCCCAGCGCCTCAGCGATCGCCCGGGCGGCGGACGGCTTTTCCGCGATGATCAGCGGCTTTTTCGCAGCAACCATTGGCCTTTCCACCTCGGCGGTGGTGTTTCGCCTTTTGTGAACCGAAAACCTGCCCGCCGGGCCATCATCCCATGGGGGGATCATCCCATTGGGGGGCGCCCGGTCAGTTGGCCGGGCGCCCGTGGAATCGGATTATGGACGCTGGATGGTGAAGGACGGGGAGGTCCAGGTCTCCCAGTCCGCCGGGTTGTTCTCGTCGCCCAGCGCCTTCAGCACCGAAATGACGGCGACATAGTTGCCGTTCGGCACCGTGTTGACCTTGTTGCCGTTCATCGTCGTCCCGTCGAACGGGAAGGCGAAGAACCCGGTAGCCGTGCCGTTCTGGCCCACGTAATCCTCGTTGAGGGCCCGGTGCTGGTTGGCGCCGGTGGCGGCGTCGCGGATCTCCATGCGCAGCATCCGGACACCATGGTCCAGGTGGAGCAGGAAGAACGGGACGTCGCTGCCCTGCATGGTGAAGACCGCCCCGGCAGCCTGCTTGGCGTAGGAGCCGCCCGTCGTTTTGGCCAGCCACGGGAAGCCGTACGTCGTCGGCGACAGGGCCACGATGGCCTGGTAGTCGCCCTTGAAGCCGGCGTAGGGCACCCGGAGGGTCTGGCCGCCGCCCTGCGGGGTCAGAACCACATAGCCGCCATACTGAGTCAGATCGGGCAAATCCGGACTGGGCGAAATGGTCACGGATACCGTTGCCGAGCCGCCCGCCGGAACCGTGACACTGGCCTGGCTGAAGGTTACGTCGGCCGGCCCCGCGTAGTAGCCGAGCGGCGGGAAGATGCCCAGCGTGTCAATCGCCATCACGTCGGCGAGGTCGTAGGTGACGGCGGCCGGCCCGCTGTTGGCGATTGTCAGGGACCGGGTGACAGGTCCGGTCTGGCTCTCACCCAGGGAGAGTTTGCCCGGTTCCACCTTGACCGTGGCGAGAATCGCCTTGTCGATCTGAAGCATGCCGGCGCCCTGTCGGTGGACGGCGTCCAGGATGCCGTAGCTCGGCGCCAAGGACCAGAGCTTGGGGTCGGCGGTGTTCTGCAGCATGGACCGGACCGCCTGTGCCGGCGTATTCGGCCTGGCCTGCAGCAGCAGGGCCACGGCGCCGGCCACGTGCGGCGAGGACATGGAGGTGCCGCTCAGGCTCGCATAGCTGCCCAGCGCCCGCGGGTAGGTGGACCGGATCATGCCGCCCGGGGCGCCAATGTCCGGCTTCAGCGCAAGGTCAGGCGACAGTCCCCAGGAGCTGAAGCTCGAGATCCGCCCGCCCGTCGGGTTCACGGCCGAGACGACGCCCGGGGTCCAGGTCATGGTGACCGGGCCCGCCGCCAGGCGGCTGTTGATCAGCGCACCGTTGAGATTGCTGGTGGCCACGACCGGAATGGTAATGGCCGGAGTCCCTGCCACCGTGGGGCTGAAGTAACCGGCCGAGTTGTTGTAAAGCACCACGCCGGCCGCACCGGCGTTCTGGGCGTTGAACGCCTTTTTCCAGAACGTGCAGGACCCGCGCCGGATCAGGGCGACCTTCCCCGTCAGGCTGCCGGCAGGTAGCGCCGAGCAACCGTCGTTTGTGGTGGTAACGGTGCCGGTACGGACCAGCGGGAACTCACCGGCTACCGGCGCCGGCGGCGCCGAAGCGGCGGGCGTGTAGCCGATGGGCAGGGCGTCCGGCGAGATCGTGAACGCGCCCAGCGACGTCCTGACATTGTCGTAGGACGCGACGCCGATCACTTTTTCACCCACGCCGGGGGCGCCGGCCGAGTAAGCACCGCTGTCGCCACTGTTGCCGATCGAGGCCACCACCACCATGCCCTTGTTGACCAGCCGGTTGGACGCCATGGCCGACGGGTACTGCGGCCACTGGAAGGCGGAGCCGATCGACATGTTCAGCACCTGCATCCCGTCCGCCAGGGCGTACTCCATCGCCTTCAGCATGATGTCGTCCGTGGTGGAGCCTGTGCAGCCAAAGACCCGGTAGGCGCCAAACGTCACGTCCGGAGCAACGCCCGTAACCTGGCCCCTGGCACCGATGATGCCGGCCACATGGGTGCCGTGCCCGGCGCAGTCCATGGGATCGGGGTCAGGGACCGGGATCGGACTGTAGTTGGGCGAAGTGTCGTCCGCGTTGTAGGCGTCGCCCACCAGGTCGGTGCCGAACGCCACCCGGCAGTCCGGGCCGAAGCAGCCGCCCAGGTCCGGATGCCCGTAGTCGATACCGGTGTCCATGACTGCGACCTTGATGCCCTTGCCCGTAAAGCCCAGTTCAGACTGGACCACGTCCGCGCCGGTCATTCCCAGTGCCGACGCCAGCTCGGGCTCAGATATCTCCGTCACCGGGGGCCGGGCGACCTTCATGACCGGCCAGATCGCCTTGACGCCGCTGATGCGGGCCAGCGCCGGAATCTGGCTCTTGTCGACGGTCAGGGAGATGCCGTTGAACAGGGTGTCGTAGGCATAACGTTCCTTGAAGTTGATGCCGGCCTTTTGGGCCGACGCCCGGAAGTTCTCCTTGTCTTTCTGGACGGCGGCCTTGCTGCCGCCATCGGCGATGGGTGGGTTGGACAGTTCCACGTACCAGGCTGCCGGCGTCTCGTCGACCATGGCGCCCGTGTCGGTGTACACGGGTGCCGGAGTCTGCGGCTGCAACTGTTGCACCGTCCCGGCTCCGACCGCCGATGATGCGCTTAGAGCCAGGGCTAACATCGCCAGGACACCGATCCATCCTCTGAACCGTCTCGTATGCATATCCGGATCCCCTTTCGCGGCGCATTATGCCAGATAATCTGTACGCCTAATATTCCATGTCTTTTTTATTACTCCTATCTAACTTAGTCGACTAGATATAATTTTTACGCACAAAGGCCGTCCGACGCCCCGGCGATTGCCTTGGCGACGGACGGCTTCGTTCTGATCATCTGTGGTGCGCTAACCTGAACCTCTGGCGTTACCCCGGGCCGGCGCCCGTCCTGGGCCGGAGCGCCGCACAGTCCGGCACCCCCGACGGGGGGCACTGGGTGGCTAGGTACGCCCGAAGCTCCAGGAAGGTCTGCGTCAAAATGATCGGGAAGTCGCTGCGCTCGCCCGGCAGGTTGATCAGATGCACGCCCCGCCGTTCATAGCGGGCGGCAATCGACGCGTCCGCCCCGACCTCGATTGCATAGGCTTGCCGGCGGAGCCGTCCCAACCGGTCGCCGATGATGTCCCAGATCGAGCGGAAGTCATAATCGTCCAGACTGTAGCCAATAAAGAGCGCCGTGCGCGTGATCAGCAGACTGGCCAGGTAGGTCACATAGAGCGGGTATCGTGCAATGAACGTGTCATAATCCTGTTCGGTGGTGATCATCCGGTTTGGGAAGTTTACGTCGCCATGGATTTTGAGCAGCATCACCGGATCATCCACCGTATCGTGCACGGGCAGTTGGTCTTCAAACATGACCACCTGGGGGAACCGGTTCACCTCCTGGTAGCCATCCTCAAGCAACTGGTCGAAGTTTGTCGTTCCGACGATGTCGAACGGGAGCCGGGCAAACTCCCGGTGAGTCGGCCCCGGTTTGGCAAGGCCCACCAGCAGCATTTTATAATACTCCTCGGCCAACTGGGCCCGGCCGAACCGGGCGTCGAACTCGGAGACGATATCGAGCGTGCTGTTGCCCCGGTAGTCCGGCATCATTTCCTGGAGGCAGGCGGCCACCTGGCTAAAATCCGGCATGATTCGGCCGGGCGGGATATTGGCGTTCTTGGAGAACCCGGCGCCGATGAACGGGAGGACCTCGCCTTCGCACAGGTCGACCAGCAGGGGCTTCGGGAAGAAGTCAATAAAGTTTATCATATATCTATCTCCTCCCCTCTCAGCATATGGGAGAGGGGACAAAACGGTCATAAATGAAATGCCTCCGCGTTTTATCCACTGGAACCACCCGTAATCCGCATGCGGCGCGATCTTTCGGAGCAAATCGGCTTTCGTTAGCGCGGATTGCGTCAAAAAGCGATATGAAGCGATTTGGCATGGAAAAATGGTTTACGGCATTATCTGCGATCATTCGGCATGATTTGCCATTACTTATTCCGATCGAATGGCTTCTGGCGGCGCATTTTCCTGATCGGAGGTTTGTGGGCGGGAATGCCCGCGTGCGCGGAGAATCGGCCCCAACGGCGGCTATAATGCTGGCGCCGCAGCCGTTAGCGGGAATCGCGGCTCCGCGGCAGTTTGGGGAGCGATTTGCGGCCGATGAACGCATTTCCAACTAACTCGTAACAATACGGAGCTTTTCGGAGCTCCGCGTGAATCTGCAGAGCGGATCGCCGCCCGTTGGCCCTTTACGGATTGAATCGTAGCTGCCGGAGTCAGAAATGCAAAAAGCCAGGCCCGCACTTGCGTGCCGGCCTGGCTTCATCAATCTATGGAATGACTTAGGCGTTGGTCGGGGTTTCCTCAACCTTGACCTCTTCAACCTTAACCTCTTCGGCCTTGACTTCTTCGGTCTTGACCTCTTCGGTCTTGACCTCTTCGGTCTTGACTTCTTCGGTCTTGACCTCTTCGGTCTTGATCTCTTCGGCCGCGGGCGCCTCATCGACGTCGCGCAGGCTCAGGGAAATCCGGCGCTGCTCGGGGCTGACGCCCACGACCTTCGCCTTGACCTCCTGCCCCACCTGGACCACGTCGCCCGGGGTGTTGACCCGGTGGTCGGCCAGCTGGGAGATATGAATGAGGCCGTCGACGCCGGGTTCGAGCTCCACGAAAGCGCCGAAAGTCGCCAGACGGGCCACCGTGCCGGTGACGATGGTGCCTTCCGGATACCGCTCGGTGACCGAGGTCCACGGATCGGCCAGGACCTGCTTCAGGCCGAGGGAGACCTTCTCCTTCTCCCGGTCGAGCCGCAGGACCTTTACCTGGATCTTCTCGCCGTCCTTCAGCACCTGGGACGGGTGCTTGATCCGGCCGTAGGACATTTCGGAGATGTGCAGGAGCCCGTCCACACCGCCCAGGTCAATAAAGGCGCCGAAGTCGGTGATGCTCTTCACCGTGCCTTCCCGCACCTGGCCCTCTTCCACGGCACTCCAGAAGCCCTTCTTCGAGTTGTCGCGCTCCGATTCCAGCACCTGACGGCGGGACAGAATGACCCGGTTCTTGCCTTTTTCCATTTCGATGACCTTGACGCGAATCGTCTGGCCGACGTACTTGGCCAGGTCGTTCACGTAGCCCCGCTCGACCTGCGACGCCGGCAGGAACGCCCGCAGTCCAAGGTCGACGACCAGGCCGCCCTTGACCGCTTCCGTCACTTTCGCTTCGAGCACTTCGCCGGCATCCTTGGCCTTGACGACCCGGTCCCACGCCACGGCTTCTTCGGCCCGGCGGATCGAAAGACGCAATACGCCTTCACCATGGCTGTCGACGGTCATAACCATCACACGAATCTGATCGCCGACTTTCAAGCCCGTTTCAGCGGCGCCGGAAAGAGAGCGATGGGAGAGTTCGTTCAGGGTAATAATCCCCTCGGACTTATAACCGACGTCTACCATGAGAGAATCGTCTTGCACCCGGACCACGGTGCCCGTGACGACTTCGCCTTCCTTCAGCACACGCAAAGCGGCTTCAAGTTCGGCCCGAGCCTCGGCTTCGTTCTCCTGACCCCGGTTGTCAAACTCCTGCACCACAGTAGACCTCCTCGATGGCTCGAAACAGGGGTTGCGGCCCGGCGCTACCTCTACGAACCATACCATGACTTTAGAGACAATATGCAAACCCGCTCGCGGGCAGCGGCATACGGAACCTACGTCTTGTCCGCTGTCTCCCGTTCGGAGACAACCCGGACCGCAACCGGCGGTACCAGTTCGGCGCCTATTGCCGCCATGATCGTCTCGCCGGCATCTTCCAGCACGTCGCTGGTCAGCTTGCCGGTCCGGTACGGCTCCAGGTCCACCGGCTTGCCGTACTTGATCACCACGGGGCTGAACCACTTATAGGTACTGCTAATTCCCACCGGGATGACCGGCACCCCGGACTTGAGCGCCAGGTACGCGGTACCCGGTTCAGCTTTCCCCAGTTTGCCCGAGCGATTGCGAGTGCCCTCCGGGAAAATTCCCAGGCCGCCGCCCTGCTCCAGCAAGTCCAGCGTCCGTTTGAGCGCCGCTCGGTCGGGCTGTCCCCGTTTCACCGGAAAGGCACCGACACCCCGAGCCAGAAAACTGACGAAGGGGATTTTGAAGATTTCCTCTTTGGCCATGAAAGCGAGCTTGCGGGTAGCGGAGATGCCGACAAAGAGCGGGTCGTTGCCGTTCATGTGGTTCCCGGATATAATGACGCCGCCGTCCGCCGGGATGTTCTCGGTTCCTTCGACCCGGACCCGATAGAGCACCCGATAGACGATCCCTACAGCAACTTTACCAAAGCCATATAACCACAAGGGCTATTCCCTCCGGCAGTGTGACAGGATTTCCTCCACGACGTCCTCCACGCTGCGTCCGGTGGTGTCAATAAGCACCGCCTCGGGCAGGAGGACCAGGGAACCTTCGCCTTTGTTCCGGTCCTGCTCGTCGCGCTTCGCAATTTCGGCCTCCAGCTCCAGAAGCGGATTGTGGTGGCCGGCCAGGTTGTGCTGCTTCTGCCGCCGACGGGCCCGCTCCGACAAGGATGCGGTGATGAAGAACTTGACGTCGGCGTTCGGGAGCACATGGCTGCCGATATCACGGCCGTCCATGACCACGCCGCCGCCTGCGGCAATCCCACGCTGGGCCTCCACCATATACTTGCGCAAGGGTTGGCAGGCCGATACTCGGGAGACGACCTTCTCCACCTGCGGTTCGCGGATCTCGGCGGTCACGTCGGTACCGTCGAGAAAGACTCGGTTTCCGCCTCCCGGCGCCCGTTCCAGACGCACGGACGTGTTGGCGGCCATATCGGCCAGGCCGGTATCATCTTCGGGTGGAATGCCGGTCTTGAGCGCTTTCAGGGCCAGCGCCCGGTACATGGCGCCGGTATCCACGTACAGGTAACCGAGCCGGTTCGCGACAATCTTGGCCAGCGTGGACTTGCCGGCGCCGGCCGGCCCGTCGACCGCTACTGTCAGGGACGGATGTCTTTGGTCGTGTTTCTGGAGGGTCAAGCCTTTCCCTCGCTCCAGTCAGGACGAAGAGCCACGGCGCGCTGCAGATATACGTGACGCATTTCGTCCGGACGTTTATTCGTATTCAGATGAATCAATACCCGGATGCACATAGGGAGGCTGCCGGAGACGGGAATCTCCGTGGCACAGAGCATGGGCACCATTGTCCAGCCGCGTTTCCGGGCCGCCTCGGCCGGGAAAGTGGTGGCCAGATCACTGGTTACGGTGAAAAAAGCGCTGGCAATGTCCACCGGATCAAACTCGTTCGCCCGGCAGATCTGCTCAAGCAGTTCCTCCGTAGCCGAGATGATCGCTTCCTTCTCATCGACATCCACGGTGGTTGCCCCGCGTATGCCCCGGACGGCAGTTCCAACTGACACGGTCACGATGGGTGCCCCCTCGACGGAAATCGCTGCAGGATTTGAGCGCGCAACTAGCACAATGACAGGGGCTCCCTTCTAACTGTAGCAGACCTGGTCGCAGTTCGTCAAACCTTGCGAGCGTCGGAAATTGCAGTTCTGTTACAGAAATATTAAGGGTGCGGCAGGAGAGAGGGCTTCCGCCCCCTCTCCTGCCTGGCTGTAGGCTAGTTTAGCACGGCTTCCGGCGCATAGATCGAAAGTGTGAATGTGGCGCCGGGTCCGGAATAGAGCACGACTTTCACCGACCAAATGCCGGTGCTGTCGAAGGTGATGGTGGCCTGTTCCGGGTTGTTCAGGGTGAAAGCCTGGCCCTTTAGCTTGCCCGTCGGGTCGTACACGTAGAAATCCAGATCCGGGGAGCCCGGCCAGGCGAGCGTCACGAGTCCCCGTCCGGTGTAGCCAAGTGTCCGGGTCTGCGTAAAGTTCGGCTGTGCCGTGGCGACTGCGCCGGTGTAGGTGTCCTTGCGGTACCCGTCGGCCGTGAGGGTAAAAACCGTGTCCGGCCCGGCGAAGAGGTTGACCCGCACCGTGTAGGTGCCGGTGCCCCACCGGGTCGTATCGACCCGCAGCGTTTCGGGTTTGTTCAGCGTGTATGCCCGGGCGACGTACGTCCCGTCCGGGGCGTACACGTAGAAATCGAGGTCGGCGGTGGTCGACCAGTCGAGCCGCAGGTCCAGGTAGCCCGGGCTCAACACGCTGATGGTCTGGTAGCTGTCCTTCGCAGCGGCGGTAACCTGGCCCGAACGGGTCACCTCGTGCGCGGCCGGCGGCGGCGACGGCTTGTTCTCCACGTCCACCGACCGGGTGGCGCCGGCCTGCAGCCCGGTGTTGTCGGTCGCCCGGGCGTTCAACTGGTGGGTGCCGTTGGCAAGCGCCGTGGTGTCCCAGGCGAAGTTATAATAGGTCCCATCGAAGCTGCCGGTGATGTCGGTGTAGGCGCCGGCATCCACCGCCACCTCGACTTTGGTCACCTGCTGGTCGTCGGCCGCGGTCACCTTGACGGCCACCGTGCCGGTAACCACGGCGCCGTCTGGCGGCTGGGCGATGGCGACGGTGGGCGGGCGGTTGGTCTGGGCGGCGATCCCGGCGCTCACGTCGACGAAGTAGTCGCCGGACCCGGTGTATGACTTGACGACGATCTTGAAGGTCCCGGTCTTGGTGGGGGCGCCGGTGACCTGCTCCTGGCGACTGGTGCCGGTGGCGCGGCCGAACTCCGTGCCGTCCGGATTGTAGACGAACAGATCGAAATCCGGCGTGGTGGAGTTGGTCCAGTTCGGCATGATCAACGTGACGTTTACGGGATACGTAGTATCGGTCACGTTGAACGTATGCTGGCCCTGGGCGCCGGTGGCGGCCAGCGTTCCGCTGAAGAAGGTGTGGCCGGGAACGGCCGGGGGCGTGTTTTTGGCGAAGCTGCCGGCCGCCCGGACGGCGGCGTAAGTGTCCAGCCTGCCCCAGCCGTAATCGACATCCTGCCCGGCGGGTCCCCAGTCGACGGCGGTGGACTGAATGATCTGCCGCACCTGGGCTACGGTCAGGTTCGGGTTGGCGTCCAGCATCAGGGCGACGGTGCCTGAGACGAACGGTGTTCCGTCTGATGCATCCGCACTACCCGAGCAGCGTCGCCAGGTCCACCCGGAAGTCCAGTTCGAGCCGGTCCCGCCAGACCACAACCCGTTGCAGCAGGTCATGCAGCAAGAGGCGTTGGACCGGCTGAGGGGCGCCGGCAAACGCCTCCCACCACCCGCCACCCGGAGTTTGGGGTGGTACTTCTGTGGGCGCCGGGGCCTCGGCCGCCTGTTTCAATTGCTCCCGCCGCTGCTCCGCCGCCCGGATGCGGGCCAGGAGCACCGGCTCCGGCCAGGGGTGGCCGGCCGGGCCGAGGTCCTCGACCGGGCCGGCCATTTGCGCCTCCAGGCGGTCCAGCCAGCCCGCAAGCACCCGCTCGGCCCGGGCCAGTTCGGCCGCCAGAACCCGCTGCTGCCGCCGGGCCTCCGCCGCTCCCGCCGCCTGCTCCTGCCGCACGGATCCTTGCAGGCCGGCCGGGTCCGCCCGGGCCAGCAGGCGCGCCAGCTGGGCCAGCACCGCCTGCTCCAGCCGCCGGGCCCCGTAGGTCCGCTGGCCGTCGCAGCCGGACCGCCCCACCTGCACGTGCGTCCGGCAGAGGTAGTAGCGCCGGTCCCGGGCGCCGGTCCCGGCCACCAGCCGGGCGCCGCAGTGCCCGCAGACCAGCAGCCCGGTCAGCAGTCCCCGGGCGGGCCGCAACCGCCGCTCCTCGCTCCCGTCGCCGCTCGCCGCGCCTGCCGGCGCCCGGCGCTTGGACTGCATGGCCGCCAGCACCTGCAGCCAAAGGTCCAGCGGTACGATTTGCAGGTCTGGCACGGGCCGGGGATTGCCCGCCGCGTCCCGAGGCAGCACGAATTGCACCAGGTCGTAAGGGCTCGCGGCCGCCCGGGTCCGGAGGCCCGGCCGAGTGCGGCCGTATGTCGGCAGCCCGGCGATGATCGGGTTTTGCAGAATGCGGCGGACCCGTTGCCCGTCCCACGGCCTTCCAGACAGGTGGCCCACCCCCTCCTGGTTCAGCACGGCGGCGATCCGGCTGCAGCCCATGCGCTCTTCAAGGTAGAGCCGCACCATGCGCCGGACGGCCGCCGCCTGGCTCTCGTCGATCAGCAGCGCCGGTTGGCTGGATCGGGGCCGGCGGGCGGGATTCAGCCGGAAGCCAAAGGGCGGCGGACCACCGGTCCACCGCCCTTCCGCCGCCATCTGCCGCATGGCCGCCGACACCCTTATGCTCGTGTTCTGGCTCTCGCTCTCCGCCTGCCAGCCCTCCAGGAACCGGATGAACTTGTCCATTTGCGTATCCAGCGCCAGCAGCCGGCCGCCGGGTGCGTCGGCCACCGACCAGACCTCGCAGCCCAGGCGGCGGAAGCGGTCGATCACCAGCGGATATTCCATGGAGTTGCGGGAGAGTCGGTCCGCCTTGAAGACGATCAACGCCTGGAAGAGGCCGCGGCGGGCGTCGGCCAGGGCCTGCTGCAGCACGTCGCGGTCGGCGGCGCTCACTTTGAAGCCCGAGACCCCCTCCTCGGCGTACTCCCGGACCAGCGTCCAGCCGGGGTGCGCGGCGACAAAGGCCCGGACGGCGGTCGCCTGCACCGGGATGGAATCCTCCCCGTCTCGCTTCACCTGCTTCTCGGTGGAGACTCGGTAGATCGCCGCGGCGAGCATCCTAGCGGCCCTCCCGCCCCAGCAGCGACCGGGCCAGGCGGGACTTGAACCGCTCGTAGCCCGCGTCGCCGCCCGCTTCCGGGAACCGCAGAATCACCTGAAAGCCGCTCTCCGGGTCCCACGACCGGGCCTCCAGCAGCGGGTTGGACTCCAGGTCCCGCTTCAGCAACTCGTACTGGGGACCCAGCACTGCGCAACGGCGTTCGCGTTTCACAGGCCGACCTCTTTTCACGTCTTTTTGTCTGATTATAGCAACAGCAAAGACGCGCGGTGGGGCGGCGGGACGATTTTCGCCGGGAGAGCGTCACGCGCAAAAGCGGGGCGCCCCTTTCGGGAACGCCCCGCTCTGTTCATATGGATCCCCTAACCCCCGGCCAGCGGGGAGAGCACGACCAGCTCGGCCCCGTCCGGCGGGACGAACGACGTCTCGACCCGGAGCTTGTTGCAAAGCACGGCGTTCGGCAGTTCCGGCGGAACCCCCGCCGCCTGCAGAATCTCCGCCACCGTCGGAGCGCCGTCCAGGCTCACCACCGTCGGGGCGGCGAGATGCGGAAAGTACTGCCGCAGGTGCCCTTCCATGCGTAAGATTATCTTCATATCTACTTTACGCAGAACTCCAGGCCCAGGCTCTGCAGCGTCTCCGGCGTCGGGATGCCGTTCTCCGTCCAGCCCCGCAGCGCGTAGTACCGGTTGAGCAAGTCTTCGATCTGCTCATGGGACAGGTGCTTGCCGTTGGGGTTGCCGTCGGTGTGGTTCTCCTCCGCCCAGCGGTAGGGCGGCTGGTCGGCGGCCCGGCCGAAGCCCGGCATATGCCGGACCCAGATCATGCGGGTCAGGTTCCAGATGCGCTCGCTCGCCTTCAGCATTTCATCCCAGGTCCACTTGTTCCCGGTGATGGGCTCCATGAAGGACGCGTAGGTCTCCACCGGCACGGCGGCTTCGACCCACGGGAAGCGGCAGCAGCCCAGGGCGTCGAACAGCGGCCGGACATGCTGCAGCCAGACGACTTTTTCGGCCTTGCCGTCCATGTTCTCCCGGCCGGTGGCCACGTCGTGGGTGACGGCCCAGGAGCGGTTATGATGGCCGCCCAGGTCGCAGGTCATATACGAAAGCATCATCGCCGGCGCGTAGCGAGCTTCGTAGCCCGAAATCTCCAGGCCCTTGATATGCATGGCGAACTTCTCCGAGCCCTTGCCGACCTTGGCGGCGGCAGCCCGGACGCCCTGGCCCAGCAGCTTGCCGAAGCCCCGGCCATAGCCGATCTGCTCAAACATGAAAGCGGCGGCTTCGCCGTCCCCGAAGTTCATCGGCCGGCCCAGCTCATCAGCGGAGAGGATGCCCTTCTCATAGCACTCCATGGCCCAGGCCACGCAACTGCCGGCGGAGATGGAGTCCAGGCCCAGCTCATCGCACAGCCCGTTCATGTAGGCGACTTCCTGGATGTTGTTGAGGCCGAGGTTGGAGCCCACCAGGGCGACCGACTCGTACTCGGGGCCTTCCTGCGGCTTCACCTTGCCGTTCAGGACGCCGTTGCCCCACTTGCCGCACGGAATGGCGCAAGAGGTGCAGCCCTTGTCGATCTGGGTGACCTTGGCCTTCATGGTCGGGCCGTCCAGACCGGTAAAGCCTTCGATCTGGCCGCACTGGAAGTTGCGGGTCGGCATGACGTTCTGTTTGGAGGCCCAGGGCACGACTTCCGGCGTGCCGTACGGCTGCCATTCCCGGAAGCCGGGCTGGCCCATGACCAGGCTCATGAACTTCTCGCCTTCAGCCAGCATGGTCTTCGGATCGGCCAGGTTGATATCCTTGGTGCCGCGGACAGCCACAGCCTTGATTTTCTTGCTGGCCATGACGGTGCCGACGCCGGTGCGGCCGGCCTGGCGGCCAAAATCGTGCTGGATGCAGGCGTAGACCACGCCGTGGATGGCACCCGGCCCGATGACCATAATCTGCCATTCCTCGCCCAATTCTTCCTTAAGATGCCGCTCGGAGTCAAAGGTATTGGCTTCCCAGTACGCAGAGGCGTCCCGGAAGGCCACGTTGCCGTCGTCGATGGTGATGGTGACCGGCTGGTCGGCGGCCCCTTCCAGAATCAGCAGATCGATGCCCGCCTGCTTCAGCTCCAGCGACATATGGCCGCCCATGTTCGAGTCGCCGTAGCCGCCCGTGGCGGGCGAGAGGCAGCCCATGTGCAGCTTGCCGGTGCTGGAGAGGAACTGGCCCGAGTACGGGCCGGGGGCCATCATCAGCTTGTTTTCCGGGCCGAGGGGATCGATGCCCGGCTTGATCTCATCCCAGAATGCACGAGCGATAAAACCGCGGCCGCCCAGGTATTCCTTCACCCAGCTCTCAGGCGTGGGCGAGACCTGCGAGCGACGGTTGGTGAGATTGATGCGCAGAACTTTGCCGGCATAACCTTTGATCACTGGATGTTCACCTCCTGGTGGCAATCGTGCCGTCGGCATCGAACAGGGCGGCCTGCGGGCAGTACTCCATGCACTTGCCGCAAAGCGTGCACTTGATCGGCACGCCGTTCTGATCATCGTGCAGGTACATGACCTGCTTCGGGCACGCTTCCACGCACGCATTGCAGCCAATGCACTCTTCCCCGTGGATAATCCAGGCGCCCTTCTCATCCTGCCGGATGCAACCGGTCGGGCAGACTTCGGCACAGGAACCACACTGGTCGCAGAATGCGACGGTATAGCGGCCCGGGACAGGGAACTGACCGCTTACACGCAGGGCAGCCTTCTTCGGGTTGAGCACGCTGAAGTTGTCCAGCGCACAGACCAACTCGCAGGCGCGGCAACCACTGCACTTTTCGGCGGCGAGCGCAAGCTTCACGAACCATGCACCTCCAGGAAAGTGCTTCCGGCGAATTCGATAACCGGACTATGATTCCGAGCCTACACGAAAAAGCCCTGCCATTCGCAGGGATGAGGCGCCAAGAGAGTACTTTTGGGGAGGCCACAGCGCAAGGGGTCTATACCAAACGCTGGGTTGGTGGGCGTAGCGTCAAGATGTCAAACGGCGTAGCCATTGATGTACCACTGAAACTGATGTACTGGTTGCCGCTGTTCGCTTTGCACGACATGATGCTGACGCCCGGCGCCGAAATCTCCGGCTTCATCCGGTTGTCCTGGGTCGGCCCCCGGCTGGAGAACGAGGCCAGGCCGAATCCGCCCTGGGCGGGGTCCGACATGGCGGCCACCGTGAGCGCCCCGCTGGCGGCGCCCGGCGACCCGATCGTGTACTTGGCCGGCCCGGAGTTGCCCGCCGCAATCACCGGCACGATTCCGGCGTCGGCCGCCCGGTTGACGGCCTGGGAGACGACGTCCGTGCCGTCGGAAGAGCTGGATGTGCCCAGGCTCATGGAGATGAGTGGCGTTATTACCACAATTTTGCTACAATAGTTCCGGGATGAGTTACGGGAGGGATGCGCCGTGCAGCAGGTGCGGGCGGACCGGGTGGCCATTTACATCCGCTGGTCGACCGATGACCAGGGCGACGGGACCACGGCCCAGGTTCAACTGGAGGGCTGCCGGCACTACGTGCTGAGCCAGGGCTGGCAGGTGCGCCCTGACCTGGTCTTCGTGGACGACGGCTACTCCGGCGGCGACCTGAACCGGCCGGCGCTGGGCGGACTGCGGCAGGCCGTGGCGGACGGTCAGATCGACTGCGTGGTGGTCTTCAAAATCGACCGGCTTTCCCGGAACGTGGTGGACACCGTCAACCTCGTCCTGCGAGAGTGGGAAGGGCGGGCGTACGTCAAAAGCGCCCGGGAGCCGATCGACACCACCTCCCCCGCCGGGAAGATGTTCTTCTACACGCTGGTCAGCTTCGCCGAGTGGGAGCGGTCGGTGATTCGGGAGCGGACGCTCTCCGGCAAGCTGCGGCGGCTGCAGGAAGGCAAGAACCCCGGCTTCCGCCCGCCTTACGGCCTCGCTGTCGGGGCCGCGCCCGGCGCCTTCGCACTGGTGCCGGCGGAGGCCGAAGTCGTGCGGCAGGTGTTTTTGGCGTTCCTGGCCGGCGAGACCCCGGCGGCCGTCGCCGGCGGGTTGCAGCGCCGGGGCGTAACGTTTCGGGGTGGGCGGCCGTTCACCGCCCGGGCCGTGACGGCGATTCTGGCCAATCCGATCTATGCCGGGCGGCTGGTCTACGGGCGCCGGATGGCCAACCCGCGCAAGCACGCCGGGGGCGCCCGGCAGGTGAAGAACCCGGCCGCACCGCTGGTGGTGGAGCAGACGAACGTGCCGCCCATTATCGATCCGTCGACGTACGCGGCGGCCCGACGGCTGGCGGGCGAGGCCGGGGCGGCCCGCCCGGGGCGGAGCGGGTCGAGCGCCCACCTGCTGACCGGGCTGCTCCGCTGCCGGTGCGGGGCGGCCATGGTAGGGGTCGGGAGCCCCGCAGGGCCGTATTACGTCTGTGCCGGCACCCGAGGCGGCGGGGCGGGGTCCGGTGGGGCGGCCCGGTGCGACGCCGGGCACGTCCGGCAGGACCAGGTGGACCGGTGGTTGGTTTCGCTGGTGCTGGCCCGGCTCGGGACGACACTGAAAGAGCGCCGGCCCGACGACCGGCGCTCGCTGCAGTTGCCGCAACTCTGGGCGACGCTTGACCGCCCGGCGCAGAAGCGGCTGCTCCGGCAGTTCGTGGCTTCGCTTACGGTCTACCGGGCGCCCCGCTCCCCAAAGGTGGAGTACGACCTCCAGTGGATCGGCGCGGCGCCTTAACCCAGCCAGGTGTGCCAGTCCGGCCCCACCACGCCCAGAGCTTTGGGCATCTTCATGCTCTCGCCGCAGGCGCAGGGTTGCGTCCCCGCCGCCATTGCGGCAGCCGCCGTCAACAGGTCGTATAGGTCCGACGAACCTATGACCGCTGGACCTATGACCGTGAGCGCCGCATAGCACAGCTCCAGTTCCCGGGCCAGGTAGGCCTCCGGCAGCAGGCCACCGCCCACCACATCCGCCCCCCAGCCCCGGTACATGCGCCGCTCCGCCGGCGTGGCGTCCCGGGGCCCTTCCGCGCAAACGTAGACCCCGCCGGAGAACGACCGGGGGTTTGCCGCCCGGGCCGTCGTCCGCAGGGCGGCCATCAGGTCCGGGCAGAACGGCGGGTTCAGCTTGATAAAGCCGTAGCCCTTGCCCACGAAAAACGTGAACGGCCGCAGCCGGGTCTGGTCGATCACATCGACCGGAATCACCAGGTCGCCCGGCTCCAGGAGCCCGGAGACCGCCTGGACCGCGTCTGCCGCCAGCACCCGCCGGGCACCCAGCTCTTTCGCCGCGTAAATCAGCGCCCGGACGTCCGCCGCTTCCGACCGGACCAACACGGGCAGCCCATCTTGCTCGAAGCCGGCCGCCGGGCCGTACGGCGTCTGCATGGTCAAAAGCGGCTCGGGCAGGTCCGCGGCCGGTGGCAGAATCAGCACGGTGTGCTCACACATGGCGGGCCTCCTCCTCCAGCATGTCCAGGATGATGCCGAACAAAAGCGGCCCGACCTCCGCGCCGAACAGCCGGCGCTCCGGACCATCGTACGGAATGCCAGTGGCGTAATTCGACACCCAGCAGAGCGAGCCGTAGGCCAGCCCCAGTTCCCGGGCTAAAAAGACCTCCGGGGCCATGGTCATGCCCACAAGCAGCGCCCCGGCCTGCGCCAATAGCTGAATCTCCGCCGCCGTCTCGAGCCGGGCCCCTTCGGTGCCGGCGTAGACGGCCGCCGGCGCGACCACGCGCCCCGACCGGCGGGCCGCCGCTACCAGCCGCTGCCGCAGGTCCGGGTCGAAAAGCGGGTCCGTCACCAGTTGACGGTCCGGCAACTCCGGTCCGAAGGTCGGCCTGCGGGCGCGCGTCCAGTCGATGATGTCGGATACCGCGGCGATCGCCCCGGGTTCCAGCCCCGGCACCAGCGACCCGGCGCTGTTCCAGGAAAGCACCCGCCGGGCGCCAATCAGCCGTCCGACGTAGACGTTCGCCCGGTAGTTGATGAACGGCGGCGTCAGGCCCAGTTGCCCCTCGCCGCCGTGGCGGGAGAGAAAGGCACAGCGCTCGCCGGCCACGTCGAAGAAGCGCACCGGCCCCGCCGGGCCGAAGGGCGTCTCGAAGCGCTCCTCGCCCAGCATCGTGGCCAGGTGGTCGAACTGCAGGTGGTAGGCGGCCGTCCCGCCGATAATCAGGGTCGTCATGCGCCATCCTCCCGGGGCTCAGGCGTCCGGAAGTACTGGTTGATCGTATACGGGCTGAACAGCCCCCGTTCGGTCGCGATCACGCTGACGAACCCGGGCGGCGTAATGTCGAACGCCGGGTAATACCCCTTGATCCCTTCCACGGCCGTCCGCACGCCCCGGCAGTAGAAGACCTCCTCCGGGTTCCGCTCCTCGATCGGAATGTCGGCTGCGCCAGCCCGGGCGGGGTCCGGCCCGTCGTAGCCCAGGACAATAAACGGCACGCCGAACTGATGCGCCAGCACCGCATATTGGAACGTCCCGATTTTGTTGGAGATGTGACCATCCAGCGTGATCGAGTCCGCCGCGGTGACGTACTTCGTGATCATGCCGCGGTAAAAGAGATACCCGGGCATGTTGTCGGTGACCAGCGTGACCGGCACGCCGATCTCCTTGGCCTGGGCGGCCGTCAGCCGGGCGCCCTGGAGGTAGGGCCGGGTCTCCGTGGCAAAGAGTTCGATCTGCTTGCCCGCAGCGAGGGCGTAGTAGAGCATGTAGTTCAGCGCCGCGCCCGCAAAGCAGTGGGTCAGAATCCGGTCCCCGTCGCAGAGCAAGTCGGCGGCGTACTTGCCCGAGAGCCGGGCCGCCCGGTCTCCCGCCCGGAGTTGGCTGTCCACGAAGGCCACGACGGCGGCCTCGGCGTCGGCGCCCGTGTCGATGGCCTGGTTGGCCAGCGCCAGGGCCTGGTCCATCAGCGGCCAGATGTCGCCGGCGGTGGGCCGGGTCGACTGGAGCCGCCGGTGCGCCTCTGCCAGCCCGGCCTTGTAGGTTTCCCGCGGCCGGTCCCGGAACTGCCGGGCCGCCAGGGCCAGGCCGTAGCCGGCGGCGTAAGCCAGGGGCGGCCCGCCCTGAATCACCATGTCCACGATGGCCTGGGCCACCGCTTCGTACGTATGACAGTCCACAAACGTAACCGCTTCCGGCAGCTTTCGCCGGTCCAGCACCCGGACGACGCCCTCGACATACATGAGCGTGTCCGCCCGGTTCGTGAGAATCGGAAGTTTCGGTGTCATAAGCGCCTCCAGCGGCAGATGAATTTAGAGCACCCTCAGTTTACTACAGCGGCGCGGACCTGTCAGCACGGTCCGAATCCGGGCGGGCCGGGCGCCGGGGGGCACTCCGGGGCGGGGCGTCCGGGGCCTCTACTCGGGCCAGGAACCCGTCCAGAGCTTCCAGCGCCCGCTCCAGTCGCTCCGGCTCGGCGACCACGGTTTCCCGGCCCACGAACTCATAGACCGACTGCTTGCGGGCCATGGCCGGCTCCCTCCCCCGCAGCAGAACACCGCCCCCGGGCAGGGCGGCGGCCGCACATGATTCGCATCTGCCTCCGGCTCATCGAAATGACGCGGATATTATAGTCGCTCTTGTGCTGTACCGCCCAGTCGACGGCCGCCGCTACGTTCGAGAGCGTGCCGCTGCCGTTCTGGTCCAACACCTTCAGACCAATCAGGGCAGCCCCCGGTGCCACACCGGTGTAGTTGGGGTCACCGGTGCCGGTGCCGGCCACAATGCCCGACACGTGCGATCCGTGCCCGTGGTCGTCGTAGGGGGTGGGCTTGTTGTTCACCCAGTCCTGCCAGGCAAGGACCTTGCCGTTGTTCAGGTCAACGTGGGCGGCATCGATGCCCGTGTCGATGATCGCCACCACCATATTGCAGGCATGACGATCAAACATTTTCGCCCTCGGGCGCGGGGATTTGTTGATCCGCCCGCCATTGCAGCTCCAGTGTGACCGCCCCCGTCTCCCGGTCCCGGAACAGCAAGACCCGAGCCAGCAGCGCCCGGAGGATTGACTTGCGTTCAGCGGGCGCCAGGTCATCCCAGCGGGCGGCTGTCTCCCCGATATCCGGCTTGTCCTCCTGATGCGCCTGCCTGGCTGCCTGGTCTGCCCAGGTGGCCGCCTGTGCGGCCAGCCCGGCCTCCAGCTTCCCGACGGTCGCCGTCGCCTCCCGCCGCTCCGCCTCCACCAGCGCCATCAGTTCGTTGAACCGCCGGGCGTCAATCTCGCCGGTCATGAAAGACCGCTGCACCCGCGCCTCACGCCGGCCGGCCTCGTCCAGCCGAACCCGCGCCTGCCCGAGCGACGCCGTCAGCCGCTCAAGCTCCAGCCTGCCCGCCCGCAGGCAAAGCGTGCGGTGCTGCTCCAGCCGCTCCTGGCCGGCGTCCAGCGCCAGCACCCGGCGCCGCACCTCGGCGTCAGCCACTTGCTGCGGAATGAACCCGCACGGACAATAGGCGTCGCCCTTCGTGAACTGGGCGCTGCACCGATAGTACCGGTACTTCCCGCCCCAGCGCCGGTGGCTGACGATGGCCTGCCCGCACCGGCCGCAAACCGCCAGCCCGGTCAGCAGCGCATCGCTGGCCAGCGAGCGCGGCGCCACTCGCGACGGCTGCCGGGCGGTCAGCGCCGCCTGGACCGTTGCAAACGTGGCCGCGTCCACCAGCACGGGAAAGACCCCCGGCACTTTCACCGGGGCCTCAGCGTGCGTAACGCGCCTGCTCCCGCCGGCCCCGCGCCCGGTCACGGATGTGCGCCCGTACTCCAGAACGCCCATGTAGCTAGGGTTCCGGAGCAACCGGCAGACGGTGGCGTTGGACCAGCCCTGCCCTTTTCGGGCCGGCACCCCGTCGCGGTTCAGGTCTGCCGCGATCGTTTTGGCGCTCCGGTCGCCGGCCGCGGCGTCAAAAATGCGCTTCACCACCGGCGCCTCGGCCGGATCGACCGCAAAGACGCCGGTCCCGGCGTTCCGGTATCCATACGGCGCCGGAAACCCGGGACACTTCCCCTCCTGGGCCCGCTTCCATTTGCCGGAGAGCGTCCGCTCCTTGATCACGTTGCGCTCCCACTCAGCGTAAGAGACCAGCAGGTAGAAAATCTGCTTCCCCATGGGCGTCGACGTGTCGATCGGCTCCCGGGCCGACTTGAGACAGACGCCGCCCTCCCACTCCTCCATCACCAGCTTCACTGTGTCCACGACGCTGCGGGAGAGCCGGTCCAGCTTGTAGACCACCACGCAATCCACATCACCCTGACGGCATAAGTGCCGCAACCGCTCCAGCCCCGGGCGCGCCGTGTTGGCGCCGGTGTAGCCGTCATCGACAAACAGCAGGTCCGCCCGGAATTCCCAGCCCTGACTCAAGATGAAATGCCGGCAGGCATCCCGTTGCACGTCCAGGGTGGTCCCCTCCGACTGGTCATCGGTGGACCAGCGAATGTACACGGCCACCCGTTCGGCGCGAATTGGCTGATCGCGAAACATGGCAGAACCCCCTTCCTACCGGCGCTGCGCGAGCACCGGTGGATTTGGCGGTTCTGCCACGGATATCACCAGACTATTTCTGGAAGTACAGCCTGTGGTATCCTGTAAGCGTGGAGGGATGCACAGGTGAAAGTCAATAATTCGCCGGACAAAGTCGCGCCGGACAAGGTCGCCATTTACATCCGCTGGTCCACCGAGGACCAGGGGCTGGGCCACACGCTGGAGATTCAGCGGGAGAGTTCCCGGTACTACGCCCTCTCGCAGGGGTGGTCCGTGCGGGACGATCTGACCTTCATCGACGACGGGCACTCCGGCGGCAGCCTGGAGCGCCCGGCGCTCACCCGGCTGCGTCGGCAGGTCAGGGCCGGGCGGGTCGATTGCGTCGTCGTCTACAAGCTGGACCGTCTCAGCCGCAACATTAAAGATATCATCAACCTGGTGCTGGACGAGTGGGACGGCATCTGCTGCGTCCGCTCCACCCAGGAGCCGGTGGACACCACCACCGACGCCGGGAAGATGTTCTTCACCATGCTGGGCAGCTTCGCCGACTTCGAGCGGGCCACGATCAAGACCCGCACCTGGAGCGGAAAGCTCAAGAACGCCGAACAGGGGCGCAACCCCGGCTTCCCCTATCCCTTCGGTTTCCGCAAGGGGGAGACGGGTGGCTATGAGGTCGTCGAGGCCGAGGCGGCCGTCGTCCGCCAGATTTTCGACCTGTACCTCCGGGGGCAGTCGTGCCACGGGATTGCCCGGATGTTCAACGAGCAGGGGATCGCGACACGCGGCGGCCGTGGCTGGGCCGATGCCTATGTATCCGCGATTTTGCGAAATCCGATCTATTTCGGGCGCCTGGTTTTCAACCGGCAGGCTCACGCCCGGGGCCGGAAACTGGGCAAAGTCATTCTGAACGATGCCAACCAGGTCATTACGGTGGACGGCGCCGCCCCGGCGATCGTCGACCCGCAGACCTGGGAACAGGTCCGGCGCATCGCCGCACAGCGGCCACGGGTCGACCGGACCGGTTCGCCCCGGACCCGGTCATCCGCCTTTCTGCTCACCGGCCTCGCCAGGTGTACCTGTGGCCACTCCATCGTGGGCTATTACGGCGGGAAAGGGTACAAACCGTATTACTACTGTGCCGGTGCGCAGAAGAAAGGCCCGGCGATCTGTGTTGCCGGCATGGTCCAGGCCCGGGCGCTGGAACGCTTTGTCGTGGAACGGGTCCGGGCAACGTGGCCCCTGCGCGGCGCCTTCCGGGCCGACATGCTCGCCGGGCTGAACGACCGCCTCCGTCAGCACGACGCCGCCGGGGCGGCGCTTCAGGCCCGTCTCGACGCGCTCTCCCGGCACCTCGAGCGGTTCAAGCACGATTATCAGGCGGGCAAGCTGGCCGCCGATCTCTACTCTGAGCTGACCGCCGAGGCGCGCCGTGAACGGGACGAGTTAGTGGCCAGGCTGCGTTCGGCCGGCGCCCTCCGCCAGGAACTGGCGGCCGCCCGGGTCGATCTGGATCAGCTGGAGACCTGGTACGGCAAACTGAACGATTGGGAGACCCTGGAGACCGCCGAACAGAAGCAGGTGCTGCAGATGTTGATCGCACAGGTGTCAGTCTTCCGCAAACGGCGAACCGACGATGTGCATCTGCATATCGACTGGCGTCTGCCCAAACCCGTGCGCTAGCCGGCGGGCAGCGTGCGGGCAAAGTATCGCCCTTCCCCGCCGGCGAATACCCGGCCGGTCGGCAGTAGGTTCCGCACGTCCGGCGAACTCCCGTAGCATGAGGATCTGGAGCAGTCCGGTGCGGGAGGATAAACAAAGTGAAGATCATCTACACGGAGAGCTTCCCAGTGCCCGAGAGCGTCCCGGACGCGGCGTCGACCCTCCGCCTCGTCCAGAAGATTGTCGAGGAACGCCTTGCCGATGAGGTGCTGAAACGGCTTGCCAAAGCCAGCGACTGCGAAACGGCCTGATGTGAAACGGGAATCCCGGCGATCATCTCGCCGGGATTTGCCCTGTCCGGGTGCTGTAGATCCAGGGTCGGTATTACGATATCGCTCTTGCTATAGGCCGGCTGGCCGTCGTGATTGCCGGTCACGCCGAAATCCTGGCGGGCCTTGGTCGCGCCAAAATAGTCGGTTGAACCCTGCAGCGTTTTCACTTCGGCGTCGTGCTCGATGTGACTGACCCCAGGCTCTTTCGCCAGGGCCTGAATCTGGCTCTTCGTCAAGGTGGCGGCGATGGCCGGCACCACCTTGTACCGGTACTTCACGACGATTTCCCCGGCGGCCTTCTCAATCGCCGGGATGTCGCCGTAGGTGTTGGCCATGATCAGCACCGGTACCCGGTCGTCCGCCACCAGATTGGACAGCAGCAGGTCCAGGCTGTCGAAAATCTTGTTGTTATCCCGGTCCATGATCCTGCTCGTAGGCGGTTCGTACGTGCTGGAACTCGCCGCAGCGGAGCTGTGGCCAGGGACACCGCCGCCCGCCAGTAGACCGAACACCATGGGTGTCATGAGTCTCGTCCAGAAGCGCTTCAAGCGACTTCACTCCTCTTCTGTAGAACAGCCTTTACCCACTTCGGTAAGGATTCCTGCTCCGGGAAGAAGAGTCCTGTTAATTGTCAGACAAAATAAAAGTACGGGCCGCCGGGCGTTTTAGTGGTCCGCTTCGACGCTGCCCAGGTTCTTCCGGTTGGATCGCGTGGATACAACGACGCCGGGGGCAGGCCGGGAGAGTCCGACAACGACCCCCACCCGGAACTCCAGGGTTGCCCGGTATTTACTGCCGTCGACCGCAATGGTCTGGCCGGGTGTGACGACTGCCGTTACCTGGCCCGTGGCGAAATTCCCGACCGGCTTGCCGTCCACCAGCAGCGAAGCGTCAGGTGCGGTACGCGGGTTGGTGAGCAGCACCGTGACGGAGCGTGTGCCCACCGATGCGGCCGATGCCGGCACCGCCCGGGCGGTCGGCTCCGGGAGGGGACCCGGCGCCGCAAGCGCCTTGAGGTCGGACTGCCAGGCATTGATGTCGCTCGCCGGGATGCCCTCCAGCGCCTCCACGGCATTGGCCGCCCGCCGGACCGTGGGAAACACCAACAGCGTTTGCAGCAGCGTCAACCCGACCAGGCCGATGATGACGCCCTGCATCAACAACCGTTCCAGCCGGTCGGAAAAACGACCGTACCGGCTCTGAAAATCCTGCACTTCATCGTCGGTCTCTACTGGATGCCGGCGGCTCATCCGCGTCAATCCGCGTTCCACAAGGGTCACCCCCGGAAGAATTTTCCGGGGTTAGCTTATGTGCGGCCCGTCCCGGCTATGCGGACCCGCCCCGGACCCACGCCGCAGCGCTACGGCCGGCCGTGTGCCCGGACGCGAACGCCAGTGTAATGTTGTACCCGCCGGTGTGGGCATGGACGTCCATGATTTCGCCGGCGAAGAAGAGTCCGGACTGCACTTTCGACTGCATCGTGGCCGGCTCGATCTCCTTCACGCTGACCCCGCCGCCGGTCACGAACGCCTCCGCCAGGGGCAGAGTCCCGGTGACGGTGACCGGAAATCCTTTGCTCAGGCGGGCCAGCGCCAGCCAGTTCTCCCTGGCGAGATGGGCGTAGGTCGTGGTTTCCGGAATCCCGGCCCCGGCGAGCAGCAGCGGGACCATTCGCTCGGGCAGCACCGCTTTGAGCACGTTCTTCACGGCCTTTTTCGGCTCCGCCGCGGCGCGGTCCAGTGTCCGCTGGTACGCCTCCGCCGCGGTCCACTCCGGCAGCAGGTCGATGGTGAGCATCAGGGGTACAGGCCCCTGTTTGAGCTGGGCGGGGGAGACGTACGTGCCCACCCGCAGCGCCGCCGGTCCGGAGAGGCCGAAGTGGGTGAAGATAATGTCGCCCCGCTGGGTGGTGAGCCGCTTCCCCCGTGGGTCGAAGAGGTGCAGCACCACGTCGCGCAGGGAGAGTCCTTGCAGCACCCGGTCTGCCACCCACCGGTCAGTCGCGACGAGCGGCACTTCGGTCGGGTAGAGCGGCGTCACCGTGTGGCCGGCCGCCTGCGCCCAGGCGTAGCCGTCCCCGGTGGAGCCGGTCTTCGGGACCGACTTGCCCCCCACTGCTACCACCACCGCCCGGCTGTGAATCTGCTCGCCGGTCTTTAACTCCACCCCGCCGCACCCGTCTCCGTTCGTGAGCAGCCGGCCCACCGGCGCCTGCAGCCGCACCGCCACGCCCAGGTTCCGGAGCCGCTGCACCAGCGCGTTCGCCACCGTGACCGCCCGGTCGGTGGTGGGGAACATCCGGCCGCGGTCCTCCTCTTTCAGCCGGATGCCGAGTCCTTCGAAAAACCGGATGATCTCTTCCGGCCCGAACCGGGAGAGCGCGCTGAACATGAACCGGCCGTTGCCGGGCACTTCGGCCACCAGTTGGTCCACCGGCTTGCGGTTGGTCACGTTGCACCGCCCACCACCGGAGATAATCAGCTTGCGGCCCAGCCGGTCCCCCTTCTCCAAAAGCAGCACCCGGACGCCTTCGTGCCCGGCCGCCGCTGCGGCCATGAGGCCCGCCGGGCCGCCGCCGATCACAATCACATCGTATTCGCTGTTCATAGGTGCTCTTTAGAGTGCCCCGCTTTCTCGTTGACTACATGGAAGCAGGCAAGCCACCACATTCTAAGCAGTGCGGCCGGGCCAGACCCGACCGCATGGAGGTGACGCTGGCCCGTGACAATTTCGCTGCCCTCGAAACTGGTTGGAATCGGCCTCGTGACCGGTCTTACAGTGGGGCTCCTGGGCGTGGGGGCCAGTTCGGTCGTGGTGCCGGCGCTCACGGGCTGGATTGGCCTGCCGGAACACGAGGCCCACGGCACCACCTGTCTCGTGGTGTTGCCCACGGCGCTCCTCAGCGCCTGGATTTACGCCCGGAGCGGCTATGTAAGCCTGTGGCTGGCCCTCAGCCTCGGTGCGAGCGGGGCCGTGGGCGCCTACCTGGGCGCGCTGCTCATGCCGCATATCTCGCCGCTCTGGCTCCGCCGCATCTTCGCCACCACCGCTTTGCTGGCGGGCTGGCAGATGCTCCGGCGATGAGCCCGGGGCTCTGGCTCCTGGGCTTCGCCGCCGGCATACTCAGCGGCATGGCCGCGGGCGGCAGCGCCGTGCTGGTCCCCGGGCTGGTGCTGCTTTTCGGCATTGCCCAGCACAAGGCCCAGGGCGCCGTGCTGACCGCCCTGCTTGCCACCCAGACCGCTGCGGCCATCGGGCAGTGTCGTGCGGGCAATACGAAAGGGAAGCTGGCCTGGTGGCTGATCGCAGGCGCCACTGTCGGCGGACTTGCCGGCGCCTGGCTGGCTCTGCGCACCCAGCCGGCCCTGCTCCGGAAAATTTACGCCTGGTACCTGCTGATACTCGGGGCGGCAGGCTGGCTCACGACCCCAAAGACTGAAGTGCCTGTGCGAAATCGGCGATAATGTCCGCCGCGTCCTCCACGCCGGTGGAGACCCGGATCAAGCTCTCCGTGATGCCCAGTTGCTCCCGCTGCGCCGGACTCATGGCTCGGTGGCTGGTCAGGACCGGGTGAGAGACGGTCGTGGTCACATCGCCCAGCGACGGCACGAACTCCGCCAGCTTAAGGGTCCGGATGACCTGATTCGCCCCCGCCAGCCCGCCCCGAACGGCGAAGCTGAGCATGGCGCCGCACCCGTTCGTCAGCAGCGGATGTCCGTTCAGCCCGGGGTAATTGACCCGCTCCACGGCCGGATGATCGCGCAGGAACCGGGCCAGCACAAGCGCGTTCTCGCACTGGCGCTCCACCCGCAGGTGGACCGTCTTGATGCCCCGCACGGTCAGCCAGGCCGCAAAGGGGTCCAGCATCGCCCCGTTCAGCACCAGCGTCCGCCGGGCCGCCGCAATGGGCTCCTGCTCCCCTGCTGCCACGCCGGCCATCAGGTCGCTGTGGCCGCCGAGGAACTTCGTGGCGCTGGAGATGACCACGTGGGCGCCGTGCTCCAGCGGGCGCATGACAAAAGGCGACGCGAAGGTGTTGTCCACCACCAGCTTCAGCCCCCGCGCCCGGGCGAGTTCGGCCAGGGCCGGCAGGTCCGCCACCTGCACCGTGGGGTTGCTGATGGACTCGACGTAAATCAGCCGGGTCTCCGGCAGAATTGCCGCTTCCACGGCCGCCAGGTCGTTGGTGTCGACGTAGGTACGCCTGACCCCGTAGCGAGAAAGCTCTTGCTCAAAGAGGGCGAACGTGCCCCCGTAAATGTCCCGGGTGACCACGGCGTGGGCGCCGGGGGCGAGCAGGGCGAAAAGCACGGCAAAAATGGCGCCCATGCCGGTAGCCGCAGAAAGGCCGGCCTCGCCGCCCTCCAGGGCTGCGTAGGCCTCTTCCAGCGCCTCCGCGTTGGGCTGGCCGTTCCGGGCGTAGAGGTACGCTTTCTCACGCCCGGACTGTACGGCCTCCACCAGGTCGAGGTCGGGGAATGCATAGACCGATGTCTGATAAATCGGCATGGCCACGGGTCGGGTCAACGTTGGCACTACCTTCTTGCCGGCATGCGCGGCGCGGGTTGCAAACTTTGCCATACCAGGACACCTCCGACTGATCTCAGACCGTGCGAGTCACAACCGACCGGTTGTCTTTCAGCACGACCTGGTACGCTACCTGAGCCGTTTCTGCAAGATGGGCGTCGTGGGTCACCATGATGATCTGGCGGCTGAACCCGGCGCTCACTTTCTGGAAGAAAAGCGCCGTCGACTGAATGAACTCATCGGAGACGTGCTTGGCCGGCTCGTCCAGAATCAGCGCGCCGTCCAGCTTGGGCCGGTACGTTTCCAGCATGGCCATGCGCAGCCCCAGAGAGACGATGTCGACCACGCCGCCCCCGCGGGAGTCCTGCAGCCGAGTCTTGAGCAGTTCGCCGTCGAAATCGGAGACCACATAGAATTCTGCTTCCGGTCGCCCGCCTCGTTCTGTGAGCTCAATCACAAAGCCGTATTCCGGCCCGAAGACCGAGCGGAGCGTCGCCGTCACCAGCCCTTCAATTTGCTGGCGCGCCGTCTGCCGGGCGTGGTCGGCCGTTTGCTGGAGCAGGAGCGCGACCTGCTCGTAGACCGTACTGTCGTCCCGGTGCCGCTCCAGCAACGCCTGGCAGTTCGCCTGGTCCTGGAGAATCCGCTGCTTCTGTCCGGTGCGCTGGCCCAGGGCCACCCGGGCTTGTCCCAAGCGGGTTTTGAGCTGGGCGAGCCCGACGACCGGGTCCGTAAGGCCCACCAGTTCCGCTGCCTCAGCCAGGCGCCCCTGCAGGCGGGTGGCCGCCGCCGCCGGGTCGTCCCCGGCGACCTCCAGCAGGGCCAACTCCTGTCGGAGCCGCTCTGCTTGCCGGTCCAACTCGTCCAGCCGGGCCTCGCAGCGGTACACCTGGCTGCGGCCCCGCTCAATTTGCGCCCGGAGTTGTGCGATTCGTTCTTCCAGCATGGCGGCCCGCCTCCTCAGTGCTCGTGCTCGTCCGCCCCATCGGATAGGCCGGCGAGAATGCGCTCCACGGCATCCGGCGCGATCGGCTGCAGGCAGGTCGGGCAGCGGCCCGCCTGCTTCAGCACGTCGGCGTACACCGCCAGGTCCGCGTTCAGCTGCTGTTGCGTTCGCACCAGCGTCTCCCGTTCGGCCGCCGCCTGGCTGGACCGGGCGGCCAGCTCCTGCCGGACCCGGGTCAATTCGGCCAGCCGGGCTGCCGCCGTTTCGGCTTCCGCCAGCAACGCCTCCGCCAGGTCGAGCTGCAGCTCCCGCTCGGCGATGTCGTCGTAAGGCGCCAGCTCTGTCTCCAGCCGCAGCAACTCTTTTTCCTGCCGGCCGATTTCGGCTTTCCGCCCCTTGAGGTCCCGCTGGGTATCCCGGATGGCGGCGTCCACCACGTGCACGCCCAGCAGCCGTCCGATGGCCCGGGCCCGCACCGACCCGGTCTCCGCCATGAGAAACGGCCCCTCCATCTGTGACCCGAAACTAAGCACCACCCGCTTGTCCGTGTCCAACTGCACTTCGGACATGCCGTGGGCCTGCGTGACCTCCAGCGGTACTTCCGTGCCGAACCCTTCGAATACTTGCGGCTCCCCCCCCGGTGCAGTGACCACATACCGGTTGCGCAGCGGCGTTCCGGACTTGCCCAGAGTCAGCTCCCGGAGAATCTCCGCACCGTCGCTCATGGTGACGGCAACGGCGCATTCCCGGCAGCCGAACCGCACGAAGTCGGACCCCCGGGGCTCGTTGTACAAGGCCCAGCGAATGCCGCGCAGCACCGCCGACTTGCCGTTGTCCGACGGGCCGGTGATCACGTTCAACTCCGGCCCGAAATCCAGCTCGGAATGCGCATGCGACTGAAAGTTCTCCAGCCGGACCCGCCTGATATGCTTCACGGCGATTCCTCCCCGCCCTCGGCCAGGGCCTCCTGGGCCGCGCCCAGCCGGCGGAGCGCTTCCGCCGTGACCCGTCCGTCCATTTCCTTTGTGGCGGCGATCTCCCGCATGATCTCCTGGACCGCCAGCACTTCAAACCGGGAGAGGTCATCAATGCCCATGATAAAGTCGGCCAGCGCCCGCTCACGGGCCATCTGGGCCGCCTCCCGGGACCGGTCTAGCACCTCTTCCGCCGCACGGGCCGATGCCAGCGGAATCAGTTCGCACCTGACCGGCGCTCCCCGCTGCAACTCCACCAGCGCCACGCAGACCCGACGCTCCCAGTCGGCCCGCTGGTTCCCCAGCCGGACCAGGGCGCCCGGGTTGATAAAGAGCCGGCCGGCCACCTCATGCACTTTCCCCCAGCCGGGGTGATAATGCCCGCCGAACGTCACGTCGGCAACGGTGTGGTCCATGACGGCGGCGAGCAGCGTGTGGGCCACTTCGTCCAGGAACGGCCGCTCCAGGAGCATCCCGTGCGTCAGGTGCAGAGCGAAGTCGGCCCGCGGCTCCCGCAGGTGCACCGCCCCGGGCGTCCCCGCCGGGGCCACGCAGTAATCGAGGCACGGGTCCCGCCGGTCCAGTTCGGCGTGAAAGGGCTGCCCCGTCAACTGGACCGTCAGCCCGCCGGTCTCCAGAAAGACCGGCGCCCCCGGCCGGACCAGGCGGATTACCTGCGCCCCGTCCAGCACGCCCAGCATGGTCCGGGGCACAGTCTCGGGGTTGAACCCGAAAATGTCGTGGTTCCCGGCGATGGCGTAGACCGGGCACGGCGCCTCTTCCTTGAGGACGCGTAAAAATTGCAGCGCCACCGCCGGCGCCACATCAGGCCGGTCGAAGAGGTCGCCGCCGTGTAAAATGGCCGTCGCCCCGCAGGAGCGCGCCAGGTCCAGCGCCTCCCGCAGTTTGGCCAGCAAGGTCTGAGGCAGGTCGTCCAGCCGCCCCTGCGGGGTGGTGCCGCGCCAGTGGGTATCCGTCAGGTAGAGGAGCTTCACTTACCGCTCATCCTCCTCAAGGGAAGGCGAAGACGGCGGCCGCCGCAGGCCGGATTTCCGGGTCAGCCCCGACCCCGAGCCTGACGATCGAGAGAGCCCGGACCGTCCGGAAAACCCGGACTGCCGGACCGGGCGGGGCGCTCGGGGCAGATCGGTCAGCAGCGGCGCCAGCGCCCCGGCGATGGTCTCAAAGTTGAACCCCCGGCGTGAGAGATAGCCGGCCAGCCGGCGCTGGGCCGTATCGCGATCGACGCCGGGCATCCGGGACAGCCGGACGGCTGCGGCCTCTCGGGCCTGCTCGGTCTGGTCGACCTCGCCCAGCAGTTCCGCAATCGCCGCCCCGGCCACGTCGCGCCCGACGCCCCGGCGGGCCAGGTCTGCCGCCAGCCGCCGGACCCCATGCGAAGCGTGGCTGCGAATGAAGGACCGTGCAAACTCGGCGTCGTCCAGCCAGCCGCCCCGCACCAGCGCGGCCAGCACGGATTCCGTCACGTCAGGCCCATACCGGGGCAGGAGCTTCCGCTCCACGTCCCGGCGGGATTTGGCCGATATCGATAGAAGCAACAGGGCGTCGTCCCGCGCCCGTTTGGCCTGGTCCAAGGCCAGCGCCTCCGCCAGCCGGGTCCCGTCGATCTGCTGTCCCACTTTGAGCCTGGCGAGGATAATCGATTCTTCGTGCAGCCCCAGGATGAACTGGCCGTCCACGTAGACCGACCGGCGCTTCGGGTCGTTTTTCTGCGCCTCCAGGGCCGTGACCGTGCCTGCCACGCCGGCCAGCAACGCGAGGTCCGGGGGCGGGGTACGGCGACGGGGGCCGTTACGAGTGGCCCCCGAGGGTTTACTCTTCGTCACCGTCGTCATCCGCAGCCGCCGCGCGGGACTTGTTATTGATCACGACCGCGCCGGACATGAGGCGCTCCTTGATCTTCTTTTCGATCTCCAGCGCCGCATCCGGGTGCTGCTTGAGCCAGTCGCGGGCGTTCTCCTTGCCCTGGCCGATGCGCTGATCGCCGTAGGAGAACCAGGCGCCGCTCTTGGCGATGATCGGCGGATTCAGCTCCACGCCGATATCGATCAGGCTGCCCTCTTTGGAGATGCCCACCCCGTAGAGGATGTCGAACTCCGCCTGCTTGAACGGCGGGGCCACCTTGTTCTTGACCACCTTGACCCGGGTCCGGGAGCCCACGACCTCCGTCCCGGTCTTGAGCGCTTCGATCTTGCGGACATCCAGCCGGACGGAGGCGTAGAACTTGAGCGCCCGGCCGCCGGGCGTCGTCTCGGGGTTGCCGAACATGACGCCGACTTTCTCACGCAACTGGTTAATGAACACGCAGATGGTGTGGGACTTGCTGATGCAGCCGGTCAGCTTCCGCAGCGCCTGGGACATGAGGCGGGCCTGCAGGCCGACGAAGGAGTCGCCCATTTCGCCTTCGATTTCCGCCCGGGGCACCAGGGCGGCGACCGAGTCGACGACCACGATATCGATCGCGCCGGAGCGGACCAGCGTTTCCGTGATTTCCAGCGCCTGCTCGCCGGTGTCCGGCTGGCTGATGAGCAGGTTGTCGATGTCGACGCCCAGATTCTTGGCGTACTGCGGGTCCAGGGCGTGCTCCGCATCCACAAACGCCGCGACGCCGCCCATTTTCTGCGCTTCGGCGATGATGTGCAGGGCGACGGTGGTTTTGCCGGAGGATTCCGGGCCAAAGATCTCCACCACGCGGCCGCGGGGCAGTCCGCCGACGCCAAGGGCGACATCCAGCGCCACCGATCCGGTGGGGATCACGTCAACATGCATCTTGGCGGCCTGTTCACCCAGCTTCATGATGGAACCCTTGCCAAACTGCTTCTCGATCTGTGCGAGGGCCATGTCAATAGCCTTCTGCTTGCTGGCTTCCAACGCCATTCTCCCGCATCCTCCCTACGTCTTGATGCCGTCGTTCTGGTAATGTTTCCCAGATGTATTTGCTACCAGTATAACGGAGATCCAGCTGTTCGGCAATCCCCCGAACAGCGCCGGTTGTCTACTTTTAGAGTCGAACCGTTCAGGTATTCTCCTCACCCAGTCCAACTGCCTTCAAGACGGAGTAAATCGGACCCCGGGGGGTCAATTCGCTCTTCATGAGCAGGAGCCGGTCCACCTGCCAGCCGCCGAACGCCTGGCCGTGGCCCGGGCGATGGCCTCCTCTCCCATCTCCACGATGTTCGACAGTCCTTTCGGCATGTCCTGCTGGGGACCGCAGGATCAGAGAACATTTGTTCGTAACCTTTCTTTCCCGGGGCAATTGTCCCAATCGTATAGCATGTTTATAATGAAACAAAAGGCCGATCGAGGCGGATTGAAAGTGAGGTGTTGCAGGTGCGCCTCTTTGGGGTGAGAAGAACGGATCTAGCGGCAGAGCTCAGGCGGCGGAGCGAGGCGCACGCTGCGGTCCTCGCACAACTGACGGACCGGCTGGACGGCCTTCGAATGGCACGCGCCGAGCAAGAGACCTACTGCAAGCTGCTCAGAGATGAGATCGGCGACCTGGCAGCGGCGAAGAACCGGCTGGTGGCCGAGACGGCGGAGCGCATCGCCTGGCGCCAGACCGCCGCCGCCGGCCACGGTGCGCCGGAACCCGCACAGCTCTCGGCCTCCCTCCATGCGCTGCGCACGGCCCGGGACCGGGCCCGGGAGACCCAGCGGCACATTCTGGCGCAACTGGTTGCGCTCATTGATCCGTATCTGGTCCCGGAGCAACACGAGACGCATGAGCACAGCCGCGAAAAGGGGGAGTCGCATGTCTCAGCCTCATGATGATGCGCAGGCCCCCCGGCTCCGCCGGACCCTGATCGGCGTCTCTCCGGTGGCAGCCGAGCGGCACCTGGCGGACGAAGAGGCCAAATTCGCCGCCCAAACCGCTGAACTGGAGCGCCAGATTGCCGAGGAACAGGCAGAAATCGGTCGGCTCCGGGCGGAAATCAAGCGCCAGACAGACCGGCTTTCCACCGCCCACAACGCTGTGACCATTCTCCGGGCCAAGTTGGCCGAGGAGCGGGCGGCCAAGGCGGTGTTGGTGGCCCGCCTGATCGAACAGCAGCCCCCGGTGCCCGAAGAGGCAAAGTCACCCGAACTCAGCGAGATGCGCTTTGAAGGGATCCGCCTTGGTGCCGAGTCCCAGCGGGAGCACGATGCGGTCCGGGATCTGGTGGAAGAACTCTACCGGACCGCTTACGCCCGTGGCGCCCTCCCCACCGGCCTGGAAGTCCGGATTCCGGCTCCCAGGCCGCCGGTCCCCGCCGAAGAAGTGCCGCCCGAGCCCGTGGCGGGCGCCGGCCCGAAGGCGGCCCGGTGGCACCGGTTCCTGCTGGGCAAAGTCGTCGGGCGGACGCTGTCGCTGCCGGACGGCCGGACGATCGCCCGTGAAGGCGATGCGATCACCGATGAGACCATCCGGACGGCTGACGAGGCCGGATTGCTGTTCGAGTTGATTTTGCCCATGAAGTTGCCGGAAGTGATCGAAGACCTGTAATCAGATTGTTGGCAGCCGGGCGTTACAGCCCGGCTGTTTTTGTTGGAGGTGGACGGCTCGAAGCGGCCGGGTCATGCCGGTTGGATTCAGCCGCTTCACAAGTTCCCGGGAAGACGTGTCCAAACCACCACGTTTTACATAACATGGGTTGGGGGCAGGTTCAATATTACGCTGGAACCACCCTCCTAAATCCTGAACCGGAGGTAATCGCTAATGCCTGCAGCGCATTTTATTCGCGCTAGCGCCAACTGCTCTGGCAACGACCTTCAGGTCTGCTTCATGGAGGCGGGCCTGGGAAGCAACCAAACTGTGACCATCACGGCGAGCGCCACGGCGACCGCCACCTATGTATGTCTGAACCGGGGAGGACGGCGCCCTCAGGCCGCTAATAAGATCACGGTGGTTGCAGACGTCTCCGTTTCTGGCGAGTTCACCAGCGGACAGAGCGGCCAGATCAGCGGCTGTCTTTTCGTGTCTCCGCCTGGCCCGGGGAACTTCAGCTGTCCCTCCGGTCAGACCCTGGTTCTGCAAGACGTTAGCTACTCGAACGTCGAAGTGAGTGATGACACGAACGGACCCTTCATCGATATTCCCGGAACGTTCGTCTGCTAACAAGTGTCCTGGCGGCTACTTTGCCTGGTAGCCGCCTACACATGACAGGTCAGCGAGACATGAGGTGAAACTGCAATGGCGACGGTTTATTTTCCCCGCACCTCTGCGTCGTGTGCGGGGAACAGTCTGGAGGTCCACTTCCAGGAAATCGGGCTGGACCAGAACCAGACCATCACGGTGAACTGTTTCGTGAAAGCTACCGCTCATTGGCAGTGCTACAAACGGGATGGCCTGCGCCGACAGACAACGAACAAAACCACCATCGTGACAGAAGTTGAGGCCTCTGGCGACTTCACCAGCGGGCCGGATGGCGACGTAAGCGGCTGGCTGCGCATTTCCCCGCCGCAGCCCACACCGGATGCACCGGAGGCCGGGGCGGGGACACGGCTTGTTCTGTTGAGCATCACCTATTCGGACGTTCAGGTTGCCGACCAGACGAATCATCGCTTTATCGATATTCCCGGCACTTTTGACTACCGACTGGAACAAGGGGAACAGGAGACCGATGGAAGTCACATCGTCGAGGCGTCTGTTCCCGTCCGGGTCCTGATGGCCGTGACCTGCGGAACTCCCAACGTCACTCGCATCGGTCCCGCTCACGTCGGCCCCGCGCCGCTTGAAGACGCGCCGAATCGGACCTGTCAGTTCGCTGTCACTCAGGAACTCTGTGTTGCGGTACCGGTGAACATTACCGCCCAAGCAGAATTTCATCCCACTTAGCGAGGCTTGGAGCCCCGGGAGGGCGAAAAAAGCGGCCCCGGCACATTGCCGGAGCCGCTCTGATCACGCTGAAACCCGCTTCCCGCTATATTTGCTCCGCAAAGGCTGCCGGTGGGACCTCTCGCCCTTTGCTCCGCAAAGGCTGCCGGTGGGACTAGCGCCGCTTCGCCGGCTCGATGTTGACGGCCCGACCCTTGATGGTCGACTCCTGCATGGCCGTAATGACCTGGCCCGCCAGTTCCTTCGGCACTTCCACGAACGTGAACCGGTCGTAGATGTTGATCAGGCCGATGGCGCTGCCCGGAATGCCCGCCTGCGAGGCGATCGACCGGACGATGTCCGCCGGCTGAACCAACTGCTGCCGCCCGATGTTCAGGAACAGCCGCACCATGCCGGGCTCGGCGCCCGTGTCCCCGAAGTCCTGCTCAGGCGCATTCGGCGCCTTGTCTTCGCCCGAGACCATCTTCAGGGCCGCCGCCAGCAGCATCTCCGGATCGTATTCGTCCAGCAGCTCGTTGGCCAGTTCCTTGTAGAAGGCCAGCTGGCCGTCGTCCATCACTTTGAGCAGCTTATCCTTGAGTTGCTCGCGCTGCTTCTCCGCCACGTCCAGGAGGGACGGCAGCGGCCGCCGCACGATCCGCACCTTGATCGCCCGCTCAATCAGCCGCAGCTGCGCGAACTCCCGGGCGGAAATGAACGTGATGGCGGTGCCGGTACGACCCGCCCGGCCCGTCCGGCCGATGCGGTGCACGTACGACTCCGGGTCCTGCGGGATGTCATAGTTGAAGACGTGCGTGACGTCCGAGATATCCAGACCGCGCGCCGCCACGTCGGTGGCGACCAGCAGCTCAACGCCGCCTTCCTTGAACCGCGACATCACCCGCGACCGTTGGGCCTGGTTCATGTCGCCGTGGATGCCTTCTGCCAGGTAGCCGCGGGCCTGAATGCCTTCGACCAGCTCGTCGACGCCCTTCTTCGTCCGGCAGAAGCAGATGCCCCGCTCCACGTCTTCCATGTCCAGCACCCGGCAGAGCGCCTCCAGCTTGAACGCCGGCCGCACTTCGTAGAAGCACTGCTCCGTCAGGGGCACGGTCAGCTGCTGCGGGGAGACCGCAATGTGTTCGGGGGTGTGCATATAGCGGAGGGCGAGCCGCTTGATTTCGTCGGGCATGGTCGCCGAGAAGAGCATCGTCTGCCGCTCCGACGGGGTCTCTTTGAGGATGAACTCGATGTCCTCAATAAAGCCCATGTCCAGCATCTCGTCGGCCTCGTCCAGCACCACGATGCGCACACTGCCGATGGAGAGCGTCCCGCGCCGCATGTGGTCCATAAGGCGGCCCGGGGTGCCGATCACCACGTCGACCCCGAACTTGAGCGAGCGGATCTGGCGCTCAATGGATTGGCCGCCGTAGATGGCAATAGTCTTGAGGCGCGCGTATTTGCCGATTTTGCTGATTTCCTCCGCCACCTGAATGGCGAGCTCGCGGGTCGGCGTCAGCACCAGGGCCTGTACCTGCCGGATTTTCGGATCAATCCGTTCCACGATGGGAACGCCGAACGCGGCGGTCTTCCCGGTGCCCGTCTGCGCCTGCCCGATGCTGTCCTTCCCGGCGAGCAGGAGCGGTATTACTTGTTCCTGAATGGGCGAAGGCTCCTCAAACCCCATGTCATCCAGCGCCTTGAGCACCTTATCCGATATCCCGAGATCACGGAAGGTCAACTTGGTCTCTGTCATGTACTCTCTCTCCTCGGTTGCGTAAACCTCTGCTCCCCCCCGCCAGGTTACCCCCACCCCTGTGCGCAAGCGTAGTTTGCCGATAAGACGACGGGCAGCAACTTCACACGTTTTTGACGAAGACAAGGGCCGGCGAGACGCGCCACCCTGCCCTCTAACCACATTTTTACTCGGCCTGCTTTTTCAGCAGGTCATCCACAAACAACTGAGCCGACCCCAGGTTGGTCGCCACCGGAATGTCCCGCACGTCGCACAGCCGCAGTAGCGCAGAAACATCTGGTTCGTGAGGCATGGCGGTCAGAGGGTCCCTTAGGAAGATTACCATATCTAACTGCCCTCCTGCTACTAAAGAACCAATTTGTTGATCACCACCTAGCGGACCGGAGAGAAAACAGTGCACCTGGAGCCCTGTACGCTCGGTAATCAACCGGCCGGTCGTTCCGGTGGCCACCAGTTCATGCCCCAGAAACGCCGCCTTGTGCGTCGATACGAACCGAATCATGGCCTGCTTCCGGTTATCGTGGGCGATCAAAGCAATACGCATGGTTGCCTCCTATAGAGCATGCCCCTCATGCGTAGAACATGAGGGGCATGCGGTAAAGCAGTGCTGTCTACAGGCCCTTCGCGGCGAGGAACGCGACCAGGTCGGCGAGGCGGTTCGAATAACCCCACTCGTTGTCGTACCAGGCGATCACTTTGACCAGGTTGCCGTCCAGCACCAGGGTGGACGGGGCGTCCACGATCGAGGAGTTCGGGTTGCCCTTGAAGTCCATGGAGACCAACTCGGCCTCCTCGTAGGCCAGAACGCCCTTCAGCGGGCCTTCGGCCGCCGCCTTCAGGGCCGCGTTGACCTCTTCGACCGTGGTCTTGGTGGCGAGTTCAGCGGTGAAGTCCACCACGGAAACCACCGGGGTCGGCACGCGCAGGGAGAAGCCGGTCAGCTTGCCCTTCAGCTCGGGCAGCACCAGGGCGACGGCCTTGGCGGCGCCGGTGGTGGTCGGAATGATGGACATGGCGCCGGCCCGGGCGCGACGCAGGTCCTTATGCGGGAAGTCCAGGATCACCTGGTCGTTGGTGTAGGAGTGAATGGTATTCATCATGCCCTTGACGACGCCGAACTTCTCCTGCAGGACCTTTACCACCGGCGCGAGGCAGTTGGTGGTGCAGGACGCGTTGGAGATGACGCTGTGCTTGGCGGGGTCGTACTTTTGCTCGTTGACGCCCATGACGATGGTGATGTCCTCGTTCTTCGCCGGGGCGGAAATGATCACTTTCTTGGCGCCGCCGGCGGTGATATGGACCACCGCGGCGTCCTTCTCGACGAACCGGCCGGTGGACTCGATGACCACGTCCACGTTATGGGCCTTCCAGGGAATCTGGGCCGGGTCCTTCAGGGCGTACACCCGGACGGGCTTGCCGCCGACGACGATGGCGTCCTCGGTCGCGGTGACTTCGGCTTCCAGGACGCCAAAGTTGGAGTCGTACTTGAGCAGGTGGGCGCTGGTGGACGGCGGAGTCAGGTCGTTAATGGCCACCACTTCAATATCCGGCCGATTCATGACAATGCGGAAGAAACGGCGGCCGATGGAGCCGAATCCGTTGATGCCAACGCGAACAGTCACAACAGGTCCCTCCTCTGAAATGTACAAAGCCGATCCCACTAACGATCCCAAACCTATCCCACTGCTTATCCCATTGAATGGATTATCCCATTGAAGGGACACGGAATAGCTCTTCAATGACCAGGGCTGCCCCACCCAGGGGGCAGGAGTCTTCGCCGCTGGGCGAAAGGATCAGTTGCACCCGCTCCTTCAGCGCCGGCAAAGTCCGGGCCTTGGCCGCTTCGCTCAGTGGCGTCATGAGCAGGCCCCCCGCCCGGCTGACGCCGCCGCCGACGATTACCATGGACGGGTTCAGGAGATTGATCAGGTTGCCGATGGCATAGCCGAGATATCGTCCCGCTTCGGCTAGTATCTCCTGTGCCAGCCGATCGCCTTTCGCTCCGGCTTCGATGACCGTACTGCCCATGAGTCCGTCGAGGTCGCCGCCGGCCAAGCCGACAAGATCGGGGATCAGCGACTGCTCGCCGGCCTGAATCCGCTCCCGAGCAGCCCGGGCGATCGCGGTGGCACTCGCCACGGCCTCCAGGCACCCGTCCCGGCCGCACCGACAGCGGGGGCCGTGCTCTTTCATGAGCCAGTGGCCAAACTCGCCCGCGCCCTCGTGCGCGCCGCCGTACAGCTCGCCCCGGATGACGATGCCGGCGCCGATGCCCACGCCCACCCGAATGTAGACCAGGTTATCAACGCCCCGGGCGACGCCGAATGAGCGCTCACCCCAGGCCATGGCCCGGGCGTCGTTCTCCAGCCAGACCGGCAGGCCCAGCCGTTCCTGCAGCAGCGAAGCCGCCGGGAGATCCGATACGTCGAAGTGCGGTGAGTACCGCCAGAGGCCAGTCTTGCGGTCCACCACGCCGGTAATGCCCAGCCCCACGCCCGCCACCGGCTCCGGCGACGGCCGACCGGCGACCAGTTCCTCGATGGCGTTCTGCACCCGCGCGATTTCCGTGAACGGGTCGCTTGACTGCACCCGGTATTTCACCCGGTGCACCACTTCGCCGCGCAGGTCCGCCAGCACCGCCCGCACGTGGCCGGCGCCCAGTTCGGCGCCCACCACCCAGCGGGCCCGGGGGTTGAACCGCAGCAAAATGGGCGGGCGGCCGCCGGACGACTCGCCGGTGCCCATCTCCTCGACCCAGCCCTGGTCGATGAGTTCGGCCACTACGGCCGAAATCGTGGGCCGGGTCAGGTTGGTCTGCTCGGCGGCGTCGGCCCGGGAGAGCGGCCCTGCCGCCCGAATGAGCCGGAGCACCCGCCGCTTGTTAATGGCCCGGATCAACTCAGGGCCGGCTAGCACTTCCGTCGACACCCCCCACAGTGCCATCTTACGTAAAGGTACTTAACGAAGTTTTCCGCACAATGGCCGCCATTGGCGGCCCATCTATATTGTGCCCGCCCACAAATCCCCTGTCAAGTTCCCATTGCAAAAGGATTAGCCGTCAGAGAATTCAGATGCCAAAAAAGGACAACTTTTCCAACTGCTGGTATCCTGGTGTCGGACGCGGCGCCATCCGAAGATGCTCACCAGATCCGAAGATGCGCACGCCATCCGACTTTGACACGAGGTGGTACTGCATGCACTTTCGTCGACCCGTAGCTTTCTTCATGGGCCTGGCCCTGGCGTTCAGCCTCCTGGTAAGCGCTGCGCTGCCGGGCAGCCATGTCCAGGCGGCCCGCGGTCCCGGCATGATGATGCCCGCCGACGTCCGACCGCCGATCATGGACATCCGCTTTACCGAGAAAGGTGAGGCGGTCGACCTGTCGCCCAACCGGATGACGACCCGCGTATCCGGGGCGGCTGCGACCAGCGGCCCGGACGGCCCGGCGCTGCAGTTCCAGAAGCTCGGCGACCAGGTCTCCGTGGAAGCAAACCGGGGCCTCGGCAACCTCGACCAGTTCCTGGTCGACGCCTGGGTCCGGCCCGACGACCTGACCACTACCCACACCATTATCTCCACCGACCAGTTTATATTGCGGTTAATCGAAGGCAAGCTGGAAGGCCTGGTCCGGAGCCGGGGCGACACCTGGAACTCCCTCCAGGCCACGGACGCGACCTTGACAGGCGGCACCTGGTACCACGTGGCCTTCAGCTTCGACGGCAAACGGGCCGACCTGTTCGTAAACGGCAGCCCCGCCGCGTCCAAGGCCATGAACGCGGTGACGGCGCCGGACGCCATGGGGGCCTCGCTTGGCACCAACAAGGGCATGCAGTTCATGGGGGCCATGAACCGGGTCCGCATCCGGCGCTTCCCGACGGGGCGCGACAACCTGCTGCTCGACGTGGAGTTCCAGGGGTTGCAGACCAGGGGCAACATCTGGGACGACTCCGGCTGGGCCCAGAAGGTTGAGGACCATGACGTGGCCATCGACGGCCCGGCCTACTTTAACGGCCAGTCCTCCTACCTGAAAGTCGCGGCCGATGCCATGAACGGCAACCTGCAGCAGTTTGCCGTCGCCATCGACTTCGCCAGCCGGGTCGCCCAGGGGCGGCAGAACCTGGTGGAGTCGCCGACCTTCTCACTCTTCCTCGACGGCGACCAGCTGGTTGCCAGCATCCTGAACACCGACGGCGTCTGGCAGGACCAGACCCGGGCCAAAACCCAGGTCGGAGCGGAAAACCAGGCGCTGGTCACGTACGACGGCACCTCGGTCGACATCTACCTCGGTGGGCACCTGGCCGCCACCAGCAAGCTCGACAAGGAAGTCATGCCGGCGGACCGGCCGGAGATCTTCATTGGCACGCACCCCGGCCTCCGCTGGTGGTACTCCGGCAAGCTCACCTACGTGAAAATCTGGAATGCCCCCAAGGCCGGCGGCTCGGCCCTGGCGGACCTCACGTTCGACACCGGCATGAGCGAAAGCTACGAAGCCCGGGACGTATCCGCGGCCGACGGCTTCCGGGCCGGCAGCCAGGCGCTCGCCTTCAACGGCAAAACCTCCAGCGTCTTCGCCGGCCTGAACAGCGCCGTGGGCGATACGTTCTCGGCCGAAGCCTGGGTCCAGCCGGCGGATTCGAACGGCAAGCAAATGATCATTCTGCAGGGTGGCTTCTCCCTGTACCTCAACGGGACGCAACTGGCGGCGACGACTCAGGGCGTCACCGGCGGCACCAGCACGGTCATCTCCAAACAGCCGGTACCCGCCGACGGCAAGTGGCACCATGTTAGCTTTGCGTTCCAGCAGGGCATGGGGACGCTCTACATCGACGGCAACCAGGACAATTCCAACCAGATGGTCGTCCCCACCTCCACCTCCACCCGGCTGGTCATCGGCTCGGACAACGGCCAGCAGGCGTTCTTCCGCGGGCTGATCGACGACACCCGCCTCTGGCCGGGCATTCTGCGGCCGATCTGGTGGTGGTTCAACGACCTGCGCATCGGCTCCGTGGAGCTGACCCAGGCCATTCAGACCGCCTGGAACACCGTGCCGCTGGTCTACGGCAAGAAGACCGCCGCCCGGGTCTACGTGCGGACCAACGGTCTGGTCGTCGGACCGGTCAGCGTGCGGGCCTATGCCTACCAGAACGGCAACCCGCTGCCCGGCTCGCCGCAGGTCTTCTCGCTCAACTGGGACGCCAACGCTTCGGCCTGGGCCCAGTACTACGGCAGGCCTTTCCCGCAGCGGACGCAGACGTTCGACAGCCTCAATATCCCCTTGCCCACGGCGTGGGTCAACCCGCCCTCTACCTCCGCCCCGGTCAACCTCTATTTTGAGGTAAACCCGTTCCACGCCATTCACGAGTGGAACTACGGCAACAACTGGTACTTCGCCGCCATGCGGCTGAACGTGGTGCCGACGTTGTATGTCAAGGAAGTCCCGCTCACAATCATCAAGGGTGCGAACACTTACTCCACCAACTACGGCGACTTCGCCGCCGCCGTGCCGTTCATGCGCCGGACCTACCCGGTCCCGACGCCCAACGGTGTCACGCTGATTCCCGGCCCGACGCTGACCGTGACCGCCAACCCGGCGACCGCCGCCGGTTGGAATACGGTCTGGTCCGCCGTGACGTCGGCCTACTACCTCGCCTGGCAGAACCCGTACTACTACTGGTACGGCATGATTCCCCAGGGTGCGGGCGGCGCCTACTACGGCATGGGCTGGCTGCCCGGCTATACCTCCATCGGCATGTCGGGTCCGCTCACGCCGGTGTACTACGGCCGGGACACCACCATGGCCCATGAGATCGGCCATAACCACGGCCGGCCGCACGCCTCCTACGACCACGGCGAAGGCGCCTCGGGCTCGCCCTGGCCGTACCCGCACGGCGGCATCGGCGACGTGGGCTTCGACACGCTCTACATGCGGGCACTGCCGCCCGGCAACCCGGCCGGCACCCACTTCCACGACTTCATGGCCTACGGCTACCCGCGCTGGGTCTCGATCAAGGGCTGGAACGACCTGATGGCCGCCCGCCAGGCCCGGCCGAACCCGCGCTGGATTTTCCTGCCGCACCTGATTCTGACCGGGTTCATAAGGCTCGACGGCGGGGTGGAAATCGGCGAGGTCTACCAGGCCACTACCCCGACGACCGCCCGGGCTGACGTCGACTCGCCGTACTCCGTTCAGGTGCTGGACGCCTCCGGCGCCGTCATCGCCACCCAGAAAATCGACCTGGTGGAAGGCGTTCATGACCTGGACGGCGGCAATAACAATTACGACGGCTGGGCCTTTGCCGAATCCCTGACGCTCAAGGAAGGGACGAAGCCGGCCGCCTTCGTCATCCAGAAGGACGGCCAGCCCGTCGCCCGCCGGGATGGCTCGCCGAACCCGCCGGTCGTCGCGAACGTCACCGTCACGCAGAGCCGCACCGGCTATGCCGTTAGCTGGCAGGGTTCCGACGCCGACGGTTCGGCCCTGACCTACGCCCTGCAGTACTCCACCGACGGCTCGAACTGGATGCCGGTGGCCGTGGGTCTCAAGCAGGCCTCCTACGACCTGAACGGTGCATCGCTGCCCGGCAGCGATGCAGCCCGGATTCGGGTGCTGGCCTCCGACGGCTTCAACACGGCGTCGGCCGATTCGGCCACCTTCGCCGTCGCGAAGAAAGCACCCCTGGTTTCAATCGAAGCCCCGGACAGCATGATCGCCGGCCGTGACCTCTCGGCCATCGGCGTGGCGACCGACTTCCAGGATGAAGTGATTCCCGAGCAGTCCAAGCGCTGGGCGATCGACGGGAACGCCGTGGGGCAGGGCGCCGAGCTGAGCCTCATGAGCCTGACCCCCGGCACCCACAAGATCACCTTCACCGCTACCAACTCGCAGGGGCTTTCCGCCAGTGCGTCCGTCGGCATTACGGTCTCGCAGGGCGAAGTGCGGGCGAAGCCGGTCGCGACGCTGATCGAGATGGTGATCGACAACCCGGTCGCCTCCGTGAACAAGATCACGGTCATGCTCGACCAGCCGCCCGTCATCGTGGACAGCCGCACGCTGGTGCCGATCCGCTTTATCGCCGAGGGGCTGGGCTCCGACGTGGCCTGGGACGGCGTGAAGCGCCAGGTGACGCTGACCACGGAGACCGACGTGATTCTGCTGACGATCGACTCCCACGACGCCTACGTGAACGGCCAGTACAAGTACCTGGACGTGCCGCCCAAGATCATGAACAGCCGGACGGTGCTCCCGGTCCGCTTCGTGAGCGAGAACCTGGGGGCGCAGGTCTTCTGGGATCCGGACCTGCGCAAGGTCACGGTTATGAAGTAGCTGCCTTTCGCAGTGAGACCGCCCTGCCGTTTCGCACGGCAGGGCGGTCCGCGTGTCGGGATGGCGGGCCTTCATCATGCACAAACACCCCCGCAGGGGTGCGCATTTATAGCGCCTGGCCGGTAAGATACCGCCGAACCATGGCCAGGGCCTGGATGGCGCTCCGCTCCCGGACGTCGGCCCGGCTGCCCCAGAGTTGCAGCCGCTTCGACCAGACGCCGGGCGAGAGGCCGTGCCCGTCGCCGGGATTTGCGGCGAGGCCGAAACAGACGGTGCCTACCGGCTTGTCCGGCGTCCCGCCGTCCGGTCCGGCGATGCCGGAGACGGCGACCGCCATGTGGGCGCCGGAGCGCTGCAGGGCGCCTTCGGCCATCGCCTGGACAACCTGTTCGCTGACGGCGCCGTGGGTCTGCAGCAGGGCCTCCGGCACCCCCAGGAACCGCATTTTCGCTTCGTTGCTGTACGTGACGAAGCCGCAGCCGAACCAGGCCGAACTGCCGGACACGTCCGTGAGCCGCTTGGCCACGAGGCCGCCGGTGCACGACTCGGCGGTGGCCAGGAAGAGCCCCTGCTCCCGGAGCAACTGGCCGACGGCGGCCTCCAGGGTCGTGTCATCGGTCCCGTACAGATGCCGGCCCACTCTGGCCCGAATCTCCGCTTCGGCCGGGGCGATGCGGGCCAGGCCGGCGGCTGTGTCGGCCGCCTTGGTGGCCAGGCGCAGGTGAACTTCGGCCATTTTGGCGTACGGGGCGATGGACGGGTCGCCCTGGCCGGCAATCAGGTCTTTCAGCCGGTCCTCCAGCGCCGATTCGCCGATATCGATGAACCGGAGCGTCCGGCTGACCAGCACCAGCGGCGCGGCGCCGCTTTTCGCCGTGAGATACGGAATGACCTGCTGCTCGAACATGGGACGCAGTTCGAACGGCGGGCCGGGCAGGAGCACCACGTCCTTGCCTTCATGGGCGTGAATGATCAGCCCCGGGGCCGTTCCTCGGTCATTTTTCAGCACGGTGGCTCCCGCCGGGACCATCGCCTGCCGAAGGTTATTTTCGGGCATGGTCCGGCCACGGCCGGTAAACCAGGCCCGCAACTCGGCCGCGATTTGCTCATCAAGCGCGAGCGGCCGGTCGGTGACCTGGGCGGCCACGTCCCGGGTCAGGTCGTCCATGGTGGGGCCGAGTCCGCCGGACGTGATTACCACGTCGCTCCGCTCCAGCGCCTGCCGGAGCACGCCGGCAACCCGCTCGGGGTTGTCGCCCACGGTCGTCTGGTGGTAGACGTCGACGCCCAGGAGCGCCAGACGCTCGCTCAGGTACTGTGCGTTGGTGTTCAGAATCTCCCCGAGCAACAGTTCTGTACCCACGAAAACGAGTTCCGCTTTCAAGCCGTTCCCTCCACTTTACCGGACCAACTGTTTCCGGATGGCCGGATTCACTCTCCCAGGGTTCGCTCTGGTTTAAGGCAACTCCTGCGGCATAACGGTCCGGCCGGCGCAGCATCCTAACCGGTGACATGACCAGAGGCACGCACAGGGAGGCGGTACCGGTGCCAATGCGAAAGCTTTCCCGGGGCGGGAGCGGGGCAAAACAAGCCCAGGGTTCCGAAGGCGGGTGGCAGGTCCCTGATCCCTCCGCCGGGGAGCAGCAGCAACCGGCGGATAAGAGCGGCGGCAAGGCTGACTCCGGCCAGTCCGCATCCGGCCAGTCCGCATCCGGCCAGTCTGCATCCGGGCAGTCTGCATCCGGCCAGTCTGCATCCGGCGAGTCTGCGGCCGGCGTGATCGCCAGCCTGCACCAGGCCAAGCAGGAGCTGGCTCAGGAGATGGAAGCCAATTTGAAGCAGCTCAAAGCGGTGCTCAAGGAGACCCAGCGCATCGCCAAGGATATGGAGGCGGTGCTGGAGGAGTCCAAATCGGCCTGGTCGGGCCAGCCGGCCGGCGGCAAGTCCGGCCAGAGCCAGGCCACCGACAAGTGCGAAGGCGGCTTGCCCTGTCAGTCCGGGGGCGAGCAGGACGAATGGCAACCGCCGGTCAAGGCACAATCGCAGTCGAAATCACAGCCGCAACCGCAGTGGGAGTCGAAATCGCAAGCCCAGTCAAAATCGCAGTCGAAACCGCAGTGGCAACCGCCGGGCACGAACGACAGCGACTCCGCAGACAGCGCGGGGGATAGCGATTCGCAGGCGCCGCCCCCCTGGAACCCGCCGGCAATGGCGACCGACGCCTCGCAGTCCGACGCCAACTGAATCCGGCCGGCCGAACCGTGCCCCGGCGACAGCGCAAGCGGCGCCCCCGCCATGGGGGCGCCGCTGGTTTATGCCACGTCTTGCGTGCGATCGGCGATTTCAGCAGGCGCCTCCGCCGCGACCGGCGGGAGGGTCCAGGGTGCCTGCGGGAGCGGCTCGGCCCCGGTCAGCAGTTCCCGCAGCGCATCGCCGGAGATAACCTCCTCGCGGATGAGGACATCGGCCACCTGCTCCAGCACGGCACGGCGCTGGTCCAGGAACCACTGGACTTTCGCCCGCTGCTCAATAATAATCCGGGAGACCATTTCCGCCTCGCCGCTGCGGCTCATGGTCTCGGTATCCACAATGCCCAGTTCGCTCATGCCGGCGGCGACGATCCGCCGCGCCAGGTCGCCCACCCGGGCGAAGTCGGAGGCGGCGCCGGTGGAGCCTTCGCCCTCAATCAGGGTCTCCGCCACGAAGCCCGCCAGAGCCACCTGGATCTGGGCCACGAGCATGGGCCGGGTGTAGAGGTACCGGTCGTCCGCCGGGTTCGTCCGCACGTAGCCCATCGCCCGCCCCCGCGGCGTGATGGTAATGGTGGCGACAGAGCCCTGGTCGGTCCACTCCCCGACCAGGGCGTGGCCCGCCTCGTGGATGGCCACCCGCCGCCGCTCCTCCGCCGTCGGCCGGCGGTCCAGCTTCTCGCCCAGGATCACCTTGTCCACCGCTTCTACCAGGTAGCGCATGCCGATCGCCTTCGCATCTTCGCGCAGCGCCAGGATCGCTGCCTCGTTGGCCAGCGATTCCAGATGCGCCCCCGAGAAGCCGAAAGTCTGCCGGGCGATCTCCTCCAGGTTCACGTCGTCCGCCATGGGCTTGGACTTCGTGTGCAGCTGCAGAATCGCCAGCCGCCCGTCCTTATCCGGCAGGTCAACGTTGACCACCCGGTCGAACCGGCCGGGCCGCAGCAGGGCCGGGTCCAGCATGTCCGAGCGGTTGGTGGCGCCCATCACCAGCACTTGGACCTCCTCGTCGGTCACGAGACCATCCATCTCTACAAGCAGTTGGTTTTCGGTAGCGCAAACAGTGGACTGACCCCGAATGCCGGGACAGGAGGAAAATCCGTGTCAGCAGAGTCGATCAAAGTCAGCGCCGCTGCCATTTACGCCCGCGTCTCATCGGAAGACCAGGTCAGCGGCACGTCCCTGGACGACCAGGTGGACAAGTGCCTCAAGCAGGCCGCCGTCTACGGTTGGGCGGTCCCCAGCGAGCGCATCTACATCGATGACGGCTACTCCGGCTCCAACCTGGACCGCCCGGCCATGGCCCGCCTCCGGGCGGCGGTGGCCGATGGCAGCGTGGACTGCGTGTTGGTCTTCAAGCTGGATCGCCTCTCCCGTAACATCCGGGACACCGTCAATCTGGTGCTGGAGGAGTGGTCCAAGCAGCACAAAGTCGTCTTCCGGTCCGTCACGGAGGATTTCAACACCAACAGCCCGCTGGGGACGCTGATCTTCTCCATTCTGGCCAGCTTCGCGCACTTCGAGCGGGACGTGATCCGCGACCGCACGGAGAACGGCCGGCGGCGCCGGTTCATTCAGGGCCGCCGGGCCGTGGGCGATCCCCCGTACGGCTACAGCCGGGGCGCGGTGGCCGGCACCATGGTGGTCATTCCGGAGCAGGCGGAGGTTGTCCGCAAAATCTACCACCTCTACCTCCAGGGCCATGGCTTCATGCGGATCGCCACCATGCTGAACCAGGCCGGCTACCGGACTTCGGCCGGCAACGAGTGGACCGACAAGACCGTCCGGGATGTGGCCACCAACGGCGTTTACACCGGCAAGGTCAAGTACTCGCAGGAGTACCTGCCGGGCCATCAGGAGCCGATCGTCGGCGAAGAGGTCTTTGCGGCGGTCCAGGAGGTCCGTGGCGCCCGGGGTCGGATCAGCGGCCGGTCGGTGGGCACCGCGTTCCTGCTGGCCGGCCTGGCCCGCTGCAAAGGCTGCGGGCACCTCCTGTACACCCAGCCCGCCACGGAGAGCCGCCGCAAACGGAAAGACGGCAGTGCGTACATCACCCGCAACCAGGCCTATTATCAGTGCGGCGGCCGGCTGAAGCGGGGCGCCGGTTTCTGTGGCTGCGGCCACATTCAGCAGGAACTGCTGGAGGAGCACGTCGTCGGGCGCATTCGCGAGCGCTTCGGCGGGCTGGTGGCAGAGGCGCGGTCGGTCCAGGCGCTGCGGGACGAAGCCGACGCGCAAGGACGGGAACTGGCCGAAAGCCTCCGCCGCCTGGAGGCAGCCGTCGCCGAAAAGCGCCTGGCGATCGAACGCTGGGAGACCGCCTTCGAACGGGGCGAGTTAAGCGCCGGGCGGTTCGGCGCCCGGGTCGAACGCCTGGAAGCGGAGATCGTCGCCCTGGAGCAGCAGCAGACGGACACCCAGGCCGAACTGGCGGCACTGCGGGAAAAGCAGATCGATGTCGACTGGATCCGGGAGGTCTCCCACCAGGTAGACAGTTGGGCCATTCTGCCCGCCCTGGTCCGCAAGCAGCTGACCACGTATCTGATCGATCAGATCCGCGTCTGGAAACCAGGCCTGGGGCGGGGACAGCACAAGGAGAGCGGGGAGATCGAAGTCGACATCGTTTGGAACCGGAACGACCGGGCGCTCCCACCGGGCGATTTGGACGGCGCCGCCCTGGAATCGCCGCCCCGGACTGCCGGATCTGCCGGTTCTGCCGGGTAAATGACACGGCAAAATCCCGGGGCGAAAGCCCCGGGATTTTCATTTCGGCGCCGTTGCCGGCGCCGAACGCCGGGGCTGCGCCTGGCGGGGCAGCGACCGGATCATGCTCTCGGTCCAGAGCCGGATGCCCAGTTGCACCTGCGACGGGTTATATACCGAGTAGTCCTTGCCGGTGATTTTGGGGCGGGCGGGCTTCATGGGTGCGACTTCCCTCCTGGAAGACTCCTCGCCCATACCATGCGCGCCTCGGGAATGATTGATGCCTAACGGGCGACGTTGTGCAGGATTGTGCCCAACAGCCGGGTGACCAGGGCGCCAATCTGGGAACTCAAAGAGGCGCCAACGACGACCACACCGGCCACGATGAGGCTGAGCGTCATGGCATACTCGGTCATACTCTGGCCTTTTTTACCCCGCAGCCAGTTCCGAAGCCTTGTGTAGGTCCTGCGCATTCGGCGTCCTCTCCTTCCCGCTGCCGCGTGGTTTCAGTTTAGCACTTCGGCAATAATTGGACAAAGGACTACAGGCCCACATCGGCAGGCCGTTAGGCCTGTTTTCGGCCCTCAGGAGCGCGCCAGTGCGGACCCCAGCCATTCGGCCAGCTGGACCAACAGTGGGTGGTCGGGGCGGGCCTCCTCCTCCGGAAGGTTATCCTTGTCCACAATCAGGTAAACGGATCGCTCGGGCGACTCCACCACGATCAGCTGAAACTCGCTGCCGCCGACCTCATCCAACACCTCGGCAATGGCGCCGAAGGCCGGGTGTGCAAAGTCCAGACTCACCTGCAGCAGACAATAGCGGTACCCCTTCACCTCGGTCACATCCGACAGCCGGACGACCCCGTCAAACGGATGGCCCTGCCGACCGGAAAAATGGTCAACGGCCGCTTCGGCCGTCTGATTGGTCGCGATCGCTGCCGTTGCCCCCCATTTGGACGGGCGCCGGTCCCGACGAAACTGCATGCAACTTCCCTCCTGTTCCCGCAGTGGTTCGCCGTATCTGCGGTAGCTCCTGCAGAGCCGGGCGGGGGACGCATCCCGCTAGACCGAGAGTGCCGTGCTCTTGAGGCCGTGTCCGCTCAGGACGGCGACCGTCCGCTCGCCGCCGGCGATCCGGCCCGCGCGGAGCAGCCGTCCCGCTCCAGCCGCCACGACGGCGCTGGTGGGCTCGGCGAAGAGTCCCCGGCCCAGCAAGTCCGCCCAGCCGGTGCGAATCTCCTCCTCGCTGACCGCCACGGCCGCCCCGCCGGTCTCCCGGAGGGCGCTCAAGATTTGCCGGCCCCGGGCCGGGCGCCGGATGCGGATGCCTTCGGCCACCGTGTCGGCGATCGGGTAATCGAACCCTTCGACCGTGGGGCTGCCGAGTTGCTCGGCGTGGTAGAGCGGCGCACAGCCGGTCGCCTGCACGGCGAAAATGCGGGGCATGCGGTCCGTTACGCCGGACCGCCGCAGCAGATCAAAGCCGCGGTAAGCGCCCAGCACCAGCGTGCCCGAACCTGCCGGCACGATGATGTTATCCGGCACCTGGCCGCCCATCTGCTCCCAGAGTTCGTACGCCAGCGTGGCCGTGCCCATGAGAAAGAGCGGCGACCAGGCGTGGCTGGCGTAAACCGCCCCCGTGGAGACCGTCGCCTGGGCGGCAAGGGCCACGTCTTCCCGGGTGCCATCCACCAGCACCAGGCGGGCGCCGTGGCAGCGGACCTGGCGGGTCTTGCCCGGCGAGGCATCCGCCGGCGCGTAGATTTCGCAGGGAATGGACGCTGCAGAGCAGTACGCCGCCATGGAGGCGCCGGCGTTCCCGGAGGAATCTTCGACAATCCGCGCGGCGCCCAGGTGGCGCAGCGTGCTCACCACCACGGTGGTCCCCCGGTCCTTGTACGAGCCGGACGGCATGAGAAAATCCAGCTTGTAGGTCAGCCCGCTGCCGGGACGCGCCGGGACCAGCGGCGTCATGGGCTCGCCCAGCGACACCTCCAGCGTAGCCGGAATGGCCGGGAGCGCCTCCCGGTACCGCCACAGCCCGGGCTGCCGACCCGCCAGCGCCTCCGGGCGGAAATTCGGCGCGATGGGAATATCCAGAGGGCCCCCGCACGCGCACCGCCAGGTAGTCGCGGCAAACGGGTAATGCACGCCGCACTCCGAACAGATCAATTCTGTCAAGGCCTGTCCTACGATCGTCATGGCTGGATTCCGCTCCCGTCTAGCGTTCAACTTCGGTATAGGCGCCGCACGCCCGGGCCCGCTTTTCAGGGCCAACTTATCACGCGATGGTTTTTCGACGCGCCAAATACGCCGCCCTGTCACCGCCGGCGGCGCACGCAAAAAATCTTTCGACTACGGATCTGCCGCAGAATTCGTCGAGGTTGTGCAGGCCATTGCCGCCAGGCGACCGGCGTGACACGGTATCCTCAGCGGCATGGTCTACGCAAGCGTCTATGTTCATCGATGAGATCGACGTGCTTGGCGCCCGCCGTGGGAGCCATGCCAGCCACATGGAGTACGATCAGACCCTTAACCACTTTCGGGTAGCGTAAACAGCGGACGGTCCGGCCACAGGCCGGACTTTTGCTTTTTTCCCGGCAGGCGGGCGATTTCCCTGCCTCGCACCATCAGCGCTCCCCGCCCAAAACGGTCTAAAAGGGCTGAACAAAGTTGTGTTTCGCTTTCAGTCCATGGCGCTGCCGCCATTGACGGGTGCATAGGTGCCGGTGAGGAATTTGCTGTCGTCGCTGGCAAAGAAGGCAATGGCACCGGCAACGTCGTCGGGCTGCCCAAGGCGGCGCAGGGGCGTCATGGCGGCCACCCGGGCCTTTTGCTCGGCAGGCTGGTGGGCGTTGGCGTCGGTCTCCACGAGCCCCGGCGAGACGATATTCGCAGTGACGCCGAACTGGCCACACTCCTGGGCAACATACTTGCAGAAGGTGTTGAGCGCAGCCTTTGCCGCTCCGAGGGCAATGAAACCGGGGTGCGGATGCTTGGACAGTTCGGCGCTCACATAGACGATCCGCCCGTAGTGCTGTTGCTGCATGATCGGCAGGACCGCCTGCGTCAGTTCGAACGCAGCGCGCATCTCGTCGTTCAGCTTCTGAGCAAATTCATCCCAGGTCATCTGCAGGAAAGGCTTGATGGCAAAATCCATGGTGGCAGCGTTGCTGATCAGAATATCGATGCGGCCGTATGTCTCCATGGTCGTGGCGATGAGTCGGCGAATGTCGTCGGTTTTGCTGATGTCGGCCTGAACCGCTTTGGCGCGACCACCGGCTGCTTCGATTTCGGAGACCAGTTGCCCGGCCGTTTCGGCACTGCGCACGTAGTTGACGACCACCGTAGCCCCGCGGCCGGCCAGCAACCGAACCGTGGCCGCGCCAATCCCCCGCGACCCGCCGGTGACGACAGCCACTTTACCCTCAAGACCCATTCTCAGCATCTCCTTGTGTTTTTGCTCTAAGCAAATCCAAAAGCCAGTCCAGCCAACGCTCCTCCATGCGGTAGAACTCGAGGGTATGGGAGATATTGGCCAACGGACCCAGCCTGGGATCGTGATGGGGGTTCGGCGTGTCGGCCCCGCGATGGAATAACTGAAGCGCAAAATCCCGGCGGCTCTCCATGCGTTCGACCATATCGCGGGCAACGGTCTTGCGGCGCTCCAGCAGTTCGATCACCACCGCCGGCGGCAGCAGGTCAAGGTAGACAAGGGGGACGCCGTAATCGAAGCGAACGTAGCCATCGGACGCGAGTCCTTCGGCCACCAGCCGGCGCAAGGCCTCCTCGCCGGCGGGCGTCATGGTGTAGACCGTGCGCTGCGGCATGTTTCCCTCGCGCTCGGTTGCGGCCTGGACCCAGCCCCGCTCGGTCATCCGGGCAAGCACCTGGTAGATGGCCACCCGGCTGATGTTGGTCCACTTTCGCATGTCTCGCTGGTCCAGCGCCCGGTCCAGCTCGTGTCCGTATCGGAGCCCTTCGTACAGAAGCCCGAGCACCAGGCACTCCGCATTTGACAATACTGTCGCCTCTCAATCACAACGCTACTAGTAAAGCCTTTACTAATGCAGACTTTACTATGTGCTGCCGCCCCTGTCAACTGGCGCATGCCTGGGGTCTCGCTAGCCGTCCCATCGCGCCCGGGGAAGCCGGGCTCCGGCGGCGGCCACCAGACACCACGCCGGAAATAGGGAAGAGGGCTCATTGCTGGCCATGCCTGTCCGAGAATACAATTGCGCCACGTGCACTGGACTGCTGATCGGGCGGAGCACATTCGTTTTGCCGCTGAGGAGGAACTGTCTTGAACGCGTTGAGAAAGTCCGGGGCGTGGCTGGTAGCGGGGATGGGTTTGTTGCTGATTCTGGCGCTGAGTGGCTGCAGTGGGTCCAAATCGGCTGAAGCCAGTGCTCCAAGCCCACCAGCCGAGAGCCAGGCGCCGGCAGACCCGGCTTTCGTGAAGGGTGATGCCGTCCGCGGCAAGCAGGTCTTCATGGGCACCTGCGCCACCTGCCACGGCCAGAATGCCAGGGGCGACGGCGTCTGGGCGGCCGACCTGATTGCCAGCGATTTGGTCAAGCAGCAAGCCGATGACATGCTGTACCAGTTCGTCATGAACGGGCACAATCCGAAGGTGTCCGACCGGCCGGACTTGGACCCGGACAAGATCAAAGATGCGGTGGCCTACGTGAAGACGCTGGGGAAGTAATCTTTTCGTTGTTTGCGGCGAGTTATCCGCCGGCTAGATTGAGGTTTCCCAACGAGGCGGCTACTCCACTGCTGGGGGAGTAGCCGCCTCGCATAGTTATGCCCGCTCCAAGCCCTCAGCCTGGCTACTCGTCAGATTCGGCCCGACCGGCAGTCCGATGGTCCCAAGTGGCCAGCGTCTCCACAGCGTACCGTCGGACCTGCTCTGAGGGGTCATGGCTGGAGCATGCCTGGACGGCTGCACGGACGATTTAGTCGATCCATTCCCGCCGAATCACGAAATCCTGCGTTTGCGCTTGAAGACCCGCCGAAAACCCCCGCACTCGGACGCAAACTTTGGTCAAGTCACATGAAGCTTCACCCTTAGCGTCTCAGGCTTCGCGGCTGGAATTTTCGACTCGTTCGTCGCATGCGAGCATACTTGCCCGCTGAATCCCGATCGATTGCGCCGAATGGTGCCGAATGCGGCGGAATGTCGCGGAATGCGGTTTCGGCCTACCGGCCGGCCGCAGAAAGTTTTTCGAGAACGCATCAAAGTTTATATATCTACATCGGTTAATGTTCAAAGACCATTGCCGATGGAATCAAGCGTGGGGAATGCACAACCATCAAGCCACTTCCCCGCCAGGGAATCGAGTTGACGCAAATCCCGCCGGCAGGGGCATCCCCTTGCCGGCCGTCGTCGATCTTCCGGTCAACTCCCCCACGGTCTCTGTGCCGGGCAGAAGCCTTCAGCCTTCTCGGGCAGGATCAGCTTTCTTGCCCTTCTGTCCACATTTGCATGAACGAGCCGCCCCAAAGGCTGCAAGAACGGATGGAAGGGGGATGAACCCCCCGATTTTGGGGTGATTTTAGCCACAGCCTGCAAAAGCGGACAGAACCAGGGGCGTCCGCCCGAGCGGACCAAGTCGCCTCGCACCACCGTCTCATCCCGGGAGGTGTAGGCGATCATCTCCTCGAAGTTGTAGTGCATCATCCCGGCTGCAGCCGCCCCGCCGACCACCCGGCCGCAGACGACGGAGAGCCCCGGTTATGCCGCTTAAGAAATGGAGGAATGCGCCAATGAAGACGTTCTATTTCATCGGGGGGCCGATACAGGGTAAGGCCGACGAGTTCTTCTCCCGCCTTGCCCAGATCGGCGGTCCCCCGCCCAGCTGGACGATATACCCACACGCCGCCAAGGACGGTAAGGCACTCCACCTCGTCCAGGCGGCCTCGCAGCAGGAAATCCTCGATCACCTCAAGCAGTTCGTCGACATCTATGAGCGCACCGAGATCGTAGAGGTCGTGCAAAGACCGTAGCCGGCGTGCTGCCCTCTGCCCGGAGTGCGGGCAGACGGTCGTGATGCAGAGACCCCTTGCTTATTCCGGCCCGGGGCGCTTCGGCGCAACGCGCAGATGCTCCGCAACCGCCCGGGTAAAGGCGCTATGTAAGACTGCGATCCCGCGGCGATACCGCTCCGGATCATACACGCTCGGCAGAATCGTGATCCTGACCTTTGGGCCATTTTCTCTGCGCATGTGCGCCCCTCCCAGGCGGTGGCCGAACTCCCGCTGCACCTAGCTTGCCCTTCGGCGACGCGCAGTTACCCGGCCGAGGTCCCTCGCGGCACCAACACTGGATTGACCAAACGGGCGAAGAAAAGACCGAGGTAACCCCTCGGTCTGTCACATTGCACGTATCGGCGTTCGACGGTGAGGCTAGCTCGCCGCCCCCGCCACCGTCGACACCAGCACATCCGTCCGGAACGAAATCTTGATGTCGATCTCGTTCGGATTCTTGACCCCCTTCGGGGCGCTGCTCTTCTCCTGGTAAATCAGCACCGTGTCGATCACGTCATGCAGCACCTGCTTCAGATTCTCCGGGCTCAACGACTCCCACACGTCGATCCGGGCGGCAATGGCCTCCAGGTGCCCGACATCGACCGTGGCCGTCTTCGCCCCCGTCAGCGCCCTCCGGGCCGCCTCCAGCAGCGAAGCGACCCGGGCCTTCTCCCCCTCCACCCGCTCCGTCAGTCGGCCGTATGTCTTCCCATCCAGGTCACCCTTGAAGTAGTCATCCTCCAGCTTGGCCATCCGCTTCTCCAGCTCCGCCAGCTCCGCCTCCCGGGTGGCCACCACGTGCGCCTTCTCGGCCACATCCGCCGCAATCGTCTCCGCCACCATTTGCACGTGCTGCCGGACACTCTCGCCCGAAAGCCGCTGCTTGACCTCGTTCAGCACAATCTCCTCCAGCATGGGCGCCCCCATGAGCGCACAGTCGCAGGTCCGGAGCGAAATCCGGCCCAGGCAGGAGTAGTACCGCTTGTCCGATCCCTGCTTGCCGTTGATCGGCTGGCCGCACTTGCCGCACCGGGCGATCCCGGACAGCAAGTAAAGGCTGGCGATCGCTCGCGGATGCATCCCCCGCCGCTCCGCCCGCAGCCGGCGCACCCGCTCCCACTCCGCCGGTGCGATCAACGGCGGGACGACCCCAGCCACGACGTAGGTCGGCTCGTCGTGCAGCTTCCGCTTCTCGCCCAGCTTGAGCGAGCTCATGCCGTAGCGATAGGTGCCGGCGTAGGTCGGGTTGTCCAGGATGCGGGAAATCGTGGAGGTCCGCCAGCGGTCGGCGCCCTGGGGCGACGGAATCCCCTCCATGCTGAGCCGTTCCGCCAGTAGCGCCGTACTCGCCCCGTTCAGATAGTCCAGGAAGATCCGCCGGGCGATGGCCGCCGGGCCCGTGAAGGCCTGCGTGGCCGGGTCAACCCCGTCGAACTCATACCCGCCCTCCGGGCTGCGCCGGTACCCGTAGATATACCTGTGCCCGGCGTTCCGCCCCTGCGAGGCCCGCTTCTTCTTGCCGCTCTGCGTGCGGTCCCGGATCACGTCCCGCTCGAACTCGGCGAAGGAGATCAGAATGTTGAAGATCATCTTCCCGACCGGCGATTCGGTGTCGAACCGCTCCGCCGTGGAGAACAGGCTGCAGCGGCCGTACCACTCCTCGCGGACCAGCTTGACGCAGTCGACCACCCGGCGGCTGAGGCGGTCCAGCTTGTACACCACAACCGCCTGGACCTCGCCGTCGTCGACCGCCTTCCGGAGCCTGGCCAGCGCCGGCCGTTCCACGTTGCCGCCGGAGTAGCCGTCATCGACGAAAACCAGGTCCGGATTGAAGGTCCAGTGCTGACTGAGGATGAAATACTGACAGGACTCCGTCTGCACCTCAAGCGTGGTGCCGCTCTCCTGCTCGTCGGTCGACCACCGGACATAAATGGCCACTTTCCCGGAATCGATGGCCGAAGTGCCGAATATTGTCATCGCCCCCATCCGCAGGCTGTAGATACGGAGTATAGCATATGGGAGCGTCCATGAAGATAATCGCCGACGGCTTCTTTTCCCGCCGGGCGGTCTCCCGCGCCTTGCGGAAGAGGTCCCGCACCCGCTGGGCGCCTACGCCGGCGTACATCTCCACGAAATCCGAGCCGGCGCCGGCCAGGAAGACCGAGCCCGTATGATGGGCCGCCGCCTTGGCCAGCAGCGTCTTGCCGGTGCCCGGCGGGCCGGTCAGCAGGACGCCTTTGAGCGGGCGAATGCCCATGTGCTTGATTTGCTCCCGGTTCATGATGAACTCAATGGCCTCCAGCAGCTCCTTCTTCGCTGCCGACTGGCCGCCGATATCTTCAAATTTGACGCCCGGCACCACCGCCGACGATGCGTTATGCACCTTGCGGGCGCCGGCGTTCTTGAGGCCGGCCGTCTGGGTCAGCATCAGCCCGATGCCGGCGAGCAGCACCACGGGCATCACGTTGACGCCTCTGACGACCAGGTAGGCCATCAGCCCCACGCCGGCGCCGATTGCCAGTTCCATCACAGGCCAGCGTTTCACAGCCCGATCCCTCCTTCAGGGTAGCGCACCGCACCTGCCGGCTGCGGGCGGTCGACGACACTATAGAGATACGCCCCGCTCCGGTCTTGCAGCTGGACGTACACCCGGTTGCTATCCACGTCTACCCGGGCGGTCATGCCGGCCTTGTTCGCTTCATCCATCACTTGGGTCCCCATGGCGGCGAACCGGCCGGTGGTCAGCGCCTCCTGAACGTACAGGTTGACCGGGCGATATGCCTCCGCCAGGGCCGGAGTCCGGCGGTCCTCCACTTTGAGGGTGTAGGGCGTGGACTTGAGAATCCGCCCGGTGCCCTCGTCCAGCGCCTGATAGGCTGCTGCCAGGTCCGGCGTCGCCTTCAGACGTATCGTGATCACGTAACGGTCATCATTCCGGTCGACGTTGTATGACTCTACCGCCGGCGAGCCGGTGTATAGCGCTTTCAGGGGCTCTTCCCACATCCGGCTCTTCAGTACGAAGCCGGCCGCGAACAGCGCCACCAGGGTGGCCGCCATGGCAGCCACGACGACGGGCCAGCGTACATTCTGCAAGTTCACTTCAAGCCTACCCCCTTCCGCCGGTCGTGTGATCGATGAATTTTAAACGTTAAGCGTTATACGAGCGGATGCCATTATAACACGAAGCCGGGCTTGCGCCCGGCTGTAAATGTTGGAGATCCTGGGTGGTCACCTCTACACGGTAAGCATGGCCAGCAGCACCGGCACAGCCACGGCGGCGACGATCAGCACCGCCGTGCCGGCGGCCGCCCGGTAGCGGCGCCGGCGCCAGAACTTGTAGCCCTGGATGCCGGGGCCAATCGATACCAGAAGCCCCACGCCGACCATGGCCAGCCGGTCCCAGTCCTGCATGTCATTTCTCCTGTTTCTGCTGCAGCGGCGCCAACGTCAGGCCGAAGCGGCGGATGCGCATTTCGCTGGTGACTGTCACTTTCAGCTTGGGTACCTGGGTCCGCCAGTGGTAGCGGCTCCAGTCGTCCCAGGTGGCAAACCGGCTGCGGAAGCGAAGGCCGAACCCCACCGGGTCCGCTCCCCACTTGATCGTTTTGGCGAGCACCGACTGGACTTGCTGCTCCATATGGTGCCGGGCCGCCTCTTCCAGCCGGCGGCGCACCGCCGGGTCCCAGAAATTCTCCGTGCCCGACAGCACTTCGCCTTCAAACAGCAAGCGGATGGTGACCTGCGGCCCCTGGCCGTTGAAACTCGGCCGGACCTTGGGCTTGTTCTCCTGGTGGAACCGGATCTGGATCTTGTCGCCCGGCCGGAACGGGTCGGGGAAGGTCATGTAGGCCTTGCCCATTTCACCCCGCAGGGCCAACAGTGCCTGCGTCTCGTCGACCGTAAGATACCCGACCAGCCGGGTGTCCCGGAAGATCCCCGTGCCCGCCAGTTCCGCGGGGTTTCCGTCCAGCCGGTACAGGTCGCCGGCGATGGCCGACGCGGTAGTGCCCGGGGGCTGGCTCTCTCCGGTCACCCCCCGATTGATGCCGAACACCGGGGCAAACGGGTCAACGCCCAGGAGGCCCGACCGGTTCAGCATGTGTTGCAGTCGGATGGGTGGCGACATGTGCAGGTGTTTCTCCACCAGCAGCAGCCCCTCGGCCAGCTTCCCCGGGTTGATCTCGCCCGGGTACCTGGCGAGTTTCAGAAATTCCACGGCGCTGCCGCGGACGACGAAAAAAGCGGCCGTGTCCCGCACCTCGCCATTGCGGCTCAACTCCATGTAGAGGTCCCCGAGCCCCTCCCGCGCCAGATCTTCGCCGACCGCGATCCCCCGCAGGTGGCGCAGGGTAAAGCGCCGGGTAGCGGTCGCGTTGGCGGTGAAAATCCCCTGGACCACGCTTTCGGCCTCCACGGTCACGATTTCCGAGGTCGTCTTGGATCGCTCGCCCCCGAGCATACCGGTCCTGATGGTGCCAACCATGGGAATCCGGACCGCCATCCGGTACTTGTGCACCACCCCCTTGTCCACGGCGATGGCGATGGGAAAGATCTGGTCTTCGATCTCCACCCGGTCCCAGCAGCCGGTGAGCAGGAATGTGAGCGCCAGCGTCACCAGCACCGCCCGCACCTTCATGACGGACGCCCCCGCAAGCGGAGGTAAGCGATCCCAGCCACCACTGCCGGCACGGGAATCATGATCACGAAGGCGATGAACGCCGAACTGTGGAGCGCCTCTATGGTCTCAGCCTGGTCGTGGGGAAAGAAGGCGAAGGTCAGCATCAGCGCTGCCAGGGGCAGCACCGCCGTCCGGTGCCGGTCCATCCGGAACGCCTTGGCGAAGGCGGTCGCGGCGCCCATTAGCATGGCCCCGAGGAGCAGAATGGTCGTCTCCACCCAGGCGAACAACCAGAAGCCCTCGAGCCGTTCGAAGAACCGGCCCCCCAGCACCAGGCGGGCGGCGCTGTGCAGGGGTGCGCCGATGTTGAGGCCCCCCGGAAACGGGAAGACGATGAGCAGCACCAGCACGACGGCGGCGAAGATGATGCCGCCAGACAGGGGTACCACGCTGATCCAGCGCGCCAGCCCTTCCCGGCGTTCCACGCCATCGGCGAAGAGGAGCGGCAGCAGGGCCGCGACGTACAGGGAAGATACCTGTGGCAATCCCGCGAGCAACTTCCCCAGGCCGGGTCCGAGGACCGGGGTCAGGTAGCGGAACTCGCCCCAGCCGAATGTCCCGGCGAGAATCAGCAGCACGGCGCACAAAAACCCGAACAGGACCATCCGCCCATGGTGGACCAGGGACGCGCCGTCACCCCAGGCGACGTATGCGGCGCCCAGCAGAATCGTCGTCGTGCCGAAGGTCTGGGGCGTGTGCGGAAAGACTGCCGTGGTCGCCATTTCCGAGGTTTCCCGGAGGTAGATGCCCCCGCGGTGCGCGATGATGGCCCCCAGCACCAGCGCTGCGGCAATCTCGCCGAAGTCGCCCAGCGCGATCCGGACGAGGTCCATCACGTTGCCGCCGGGAATCCGTTCCAGCACCTTGCCGACCGGCCAGACGAGCAACGCCGTGAGGACTGCGCTCAGGAGCGCACTGAGCCAGGCGGCGGTCTCGCCGGCCTGGAGTATGGAAAGCATGGCGGGGTGAAAGACCTGTACGGCAACCATGAGCGTGCCGAACGCCGCCAGCGACCGGCTACCGTACGCCAGCTTTGGCTTTGCCAACCGCCTGCCCTCCTTTGCGCACCTGCGGCCGGGCCGACCCGCTCTCCGGGCTGGAGAACATCCAGCCGGAGGGGCCGAGGAACGGCACGCCCCAGCCGCGGGCCTGGCAAACGTAAGCCATGAGCACCGCAAACAACGCGGCCATGGTGAAGAAGCCCAGGAGGACCGCAGAGAGCAGGAAGTAAAACCGCCAGAGCCGGACCAGGTAGGCCCCGGAGTACTCCGGAATGACCAGCGACAGGAGTGCGCCCATCACCGTGGCCAGGGCGGGCAGCGGCCCCACAAAACCGGTTACCACCAGCAGGAGCCCCAACAGCACCATGGTGAGCAGGCCGGCGCCCATGGGCACCGACACTGGCAGGCGAAAAACCGTTTCCCGGATGACTTCGGCCGTCAGCTCCAGAAACAGCACCTCGAAGAAGAGCCCGAACGGTGCATTTTCTCGGGTAGAGGCCAGCGCCAGGAGAAACGGCGTCGGCAGCATCTCCTGGTGATAGTTCAGCAGCGCTACGACGGCCCCGGGCAACAGGAGCACCAATTGGATCGCGATCAGACGTCCGTACGCCAGCGAACGCCTGAGCGGGTAACTCAGGTTGTAGTCGCTGGGCAGGCTGAACCAGCCGGCCTGGGTCACCGGGGCGACGTAGGCCACTTCGGAGCGGTCTGTCAGCAGCACGACATAGCCTTCGGAGAGGAACTTCGCCACTTCGTCCGGCCAGCGGGTGGGGCGGAAACGCGGCAGCAGCCCGAAGACGGCCGGCAAGCCTGCAATGCCCCGCCGGTTGAACGTCGGCTCGCTCAGGTGGGCGCGGACCCAGCGCCGCACGGCCCGCACCAGTGGCGGGTAGGCCTTGCCTTCCAGGTAGAGCAGCGCCGCGGCGCCATGCTGATGCCGGGTAGGCGCAGCCACGGCCAGCAGGCGGGGCGAGCGCATGCGCTTGCGGACCAGCGCCAGGTTCAGCCGCAGGTCCCAGGTGAAGATGTCGGTATGCGGATTGACGCCCAGTTTTTGCGCGGGATATCCGATGCGCTCGTGGTCGTCCAGCACCAGCGCCGCCGACCAGCCTTCCACCAACAGGGCGACCCCGCCTTCCAGGACGGCATCGGCCAGCACGTTCAGGTCCCGGAGCCAGCGGTGCCGCTGGACCGTGAGCGCCCGCGGCAACGCGGGGGGCACCGCCGGCCCGGTGAACCGGTCCAGTTCCGCCGCCAGCCCCGCCCCGAACGCATCCAGTTCGACGAGTCCGTCCACCCAGACCAGAAGGGCCGGGACCGGCGGCTCGGTAGGGAGGCGCAGGTCCCGCATTTCGATGCCCAGGTTTTCCGGGAAGTAGAGCGTCCGGACCAGACAGGCCCGGTTGTGCGCCAACGATTCGGCAACTGTCGCTTCCGTAGCTTTCATGGTGTGTTTAGAATGCCCCAGTCGTCCGCTGCCATGCCTCGCTAATCCCCGCGGGCGCCCTCCACCACGGGCGCCGTGGCCAGCCGCCGCAGGTAATCGGCCAGGAACTCCTCCGCAAAATCCAGCAGCGCCAGGTCGATCTGCTCAAATGTGTCGGTGTACCAGTGGTAGTTGGGCAGGCTGCCGTCGTCCAGAAACGCCAGGAAGCTGATGGCCTGGTAGCCCAGCGTGGCCGGAATGAGCCCGTCGGTGGGCAGGAGCAGGTTCTTCCGGGGCGCAACCTGCCCGGGCTGCTCGGCGGCCATCTGCCCGGCCAGGGCCAGCAGTTCCGGCCCGAACGGTTTTACGGCCAGCATTCCTTCCCCCGTGAGGTAGTGGAGCCGCCCGCCGCCGATGTTGTCCAGGTTGACGAACCGGGTGGTGGCCGGGTCCAACCGGGCCCGCCGCATGAACGCCTTCATGCCGCGAGTGCCCACCTCCTCGGCGCCGGTCAGGAGGAAAATCACCTCGGTTTCCGGCAGCGGTGTCCGGGCAAACCGTTCGGCCAGGGCGAGCACCAGCGAGACGCCGGACCCGTTGTCGTTGGCGCCGTTTATGTAGCGCCCGGTGACCCGGCAGAGCACCAGAAAGGCGGTGTGCACGACCAAAAGCGCAGACCCGGCGGCAAGCATTGGCCCGGTCCAGGTGGCGGCCGGCAGGGCCCAGCGGAGTCCCAGGGTAACCGGTACCGACAGGAGCGACCCATAGACCAGGTAAAAGTAGGGCTGAATCCAGGGCGCAACCTGCGGGTGGAAAAGCAGGCTGGCCCGCTGGGTGTCGTAGTGACCGGAGACCACCAGCGTCCGGCGGCCGCCGGCCGATCCGGAGCGGGCTACCACGTTCTGGGAGCGATACCGGGGCAGCAGCAGGTCCAGGTCCACCCGTAGGCTCCCCAGCATCTCCCCCGCCAGGGGGACCAGCAACGCCAGCGCCAGGAGCAGGCCCGCCCAGGGGCGATACCGCCCGACGGCGGCTGCGACCAGGAAGCCCGCCATTACAGCGCTGGGACCCAGGTACAGGGTGTCCCGGGGCGTGGCAAACGCCTGGATCTCGCAGGCGTAGCCCATGTCGGAGAGCCACTGCCGGATTTCCCCGGCCGCAGCCGCCTCCTCGGCCGTCGCTGTCCCCCGGTGCGGGTGCCGGGTCAGCCGTTTCAAGTACGCTCGGGCTGCGCGCATGAAAACCCCTCCTTTGCCTACAGCATATGGCCGGAGCGCCGGTGTCAAACGTGGACTTACATTGGGAAATTACCTGTCGTAAACTGTGGGTATGGGTCGGGGCTGTCATCTTGTAGATAAGATGCTTTCCCGACATGCCCGGGTACGGCCAAGGGACCACGCCGTGCAGCAGTTGGCTGCTTCAGCGTGGCCCCTCATGGCACAGATAAGGCGGTCACCGAGGCCGGCCCGCCTTACGAGCGGGAACCATGCCGATAGATGACGACTTCGGCTTTCTCCAGCGTTACCAGCCCTTCGGTCACCATGTGGTCCAGTTCGGCCAGGAGGCGGTCGATTCGCTCCTCGCGGTCGACGACTTCGACCACGATCGGCAGGTCTTCCGAAAGTCGCAAGACGTTGGTCGTATGGATGCGGCTGTTGGCGCCGAAGCCCTCCATGCCCCGCAGCACGGTGGCGCCCGCCAGCCCCAACTGTTTGGCCCTGATGACGATCGCGTGGTACAGGGGCTGTTACCGAGGCTGTTCTACAGCGAGGGAGCCGTTCCCTTTCATGCGGATGATTTATCAGGTCGGAGGGATCTCGCTTGCTGCTCTTCGCTGTCGCCGCCGCCGGATTTGCCGGCGCCCTGGCCCGGTTCTGGCTGGGCGGGTACATCGCCGCAAAGCTGGGAACGCCCTTTCCCTGGGGCACGTTTGTCATCAACATCACCGGCGCCGTGTCGCTGGGCCTGCTCACCGGCCTCGCGGGCCGGGGGAGCGTTTCCCCGGACCTGCGGACTGTGATCGGCACCGGCTTTCTCGGCGCCTACACCACATTTTCCACCTGGACGCTGGAGACCGTCCGGCTGATGCAGTCCGGCAGCTACCGGCTGGCGTTGGCCAACATCGGGCTCTCTGCGCTTACCGGCCTCCTGGCCGCCGGCTGCGGGCTGGCGTTGAGCGGTCACTTTTAGGGAGCCACGCTTATGAAGTATCTCTGGATTGGCCTCGCCGGCGCCGCCGGTGCGCTCGCGCGGTATGGGCTGGGGCTCTGGGTGGGCGGTCGCCTGCCGCTGCCGTTTCCCCTTGGCACCCTGCTCATTAATGTCACCGGCAGTTTTCTGCTGGGCCTCGTAGCCGGATTGGGCAGCGATCGGGGGCTGATTCCCCCGGCCTGGCGCGCACCCATCGCCGTTGGTTTCATCGGCGCTTATACGACTTTTTCCACCTGGACGGTGGAGACTGTGCGGCTCTTTGAAGCCGGCCGCCTGGACCTGGCGCTGGGCAACGTCGTCCTCAGCCTTGCGCTCGGGCTGCCGGCCGTCTGGCTCGGGCTGGTGGTCAGCCGGCGGCGAGGCGCCCCGCGGTCCCGGCGTTAACGCCCCGCCGCCTGCCACGCTACCGGCCGGTGGCCGGACCCAGGACCGCGAGCAGCAGCGGCACGCCCAGGGCCACCACGGCCAGCAGCAGCCCACCCACCCCCGCCAGCCAGTCGCCGTCCCGGCCCAGCTTCCAGGCCCACCAGGCCGTCCGGACGGCGATTCCGGCAGCGACCGCGATGAGCAGCCAGCGGTCCCACATCCGACATCACCGGTCCTTCCGTATGCGTTCAGGGATGATGAATCACCATGCCGAATCGGCGGATGAACAGATCGATGGTCACATCGGCCTGCAACTCCCGAATGTGGTCGTGCCAACGATAATCCAAAAACGCGTCGAAAGTGGGAAACTGCGTCCGGTACATGTCGCCGAAGCCCACTGCGTCCGCCCCCCACTCCCCGTACACTTTCCGGAGCATCGGCACGTAAATGGTCCGCCGGAGGTGGTCGACGGTGAAGGCTTCCAGGGCGTGCCGGTTGGTCGGCTCCCGGTAAAGCGTCGTCCCGGTCATGGAGATGATTTCGGCTTCCAACTGAATCCGGACGTGCACCACCGGGCGGCCCCGTTGAAACGAGACCCAGTACTTGGGCTTGTTCTCCTGGTGGAAGCGGAACGCCACCTGCTGCCCCGGCGCCAGCGGGTCCGGCACCGATGCGTACACCTTTCCCATTTCGCCCCGGAGGGCCAGCAGGGCCGCCGTTTCGTCGACGCTGAGGAGCCCCGCCAGCCGGTCCCGGCGAAAGACGGCCGTGCCGGCAAACTCCAGCGGATTCCCGCCCGCCTTGGGCAGGTCGCCGGCCAACCGGGACTGGTCGCTCATGGGCGGCAAATCCGGGTCGGGCGGCTGCTGCCGTTCTTCCGGGGGCTTGACCGCCACGAGAAACAGAAATGGGTCCGCACCAGGCGACAGGTAGCGCCCGTAGAAATGCTGGATGCGCGTGTAGGGCGTCTGGTGCACTCGCTTGGCCACCAGAAGGATCCCTTCTACATACTTCAGGGGGGTCTCGTGTTCCAGCGGATGGTAGGCGGCGAACATCTCCCCGGCTCGACCCCGGGCCATCACCATCGCCGCGCCCCGCCGGACCTGGTTGTGTTGCACCAACTGGTCCAGCAGGGAGCCCACACCCCGCTTTGCCACCGCTTCGCCGATCACGACGATCCGCAGCTGCTCCAGGGAGACGATCCGCCCGGCGCCCGTCTGCGCCAACTGCACCGCCTGCTCCAGGTTCCGGCCCCGCACGGTCACCAGCCCGAATCGCTGGAGTTGCGGCTGGGGCGTCGCCGCCAGCATGCCGACCTGCACCCGTTCCGCCTGAAAGAACCGGAACGTCCAGAGGAACTCGTCCCCCGCCTCGTCGATACCCACGGACATGGCAAAAGCCGTGTCGTCCAGCTCCGTGCGGTCCCAGCACCCCGCCAGCAGCGGTAGGAGCACCAGGAGGACAGCCGCCACCCGCCTACGCATCGGACGCCCGCTTCCGCAGCCGGGCCAGCAGCGTCACGGCCAGGGGCAGTACCAACGTGATCAGAAACCCCCAGTTTCGGAACCCGTGAACTTCGAAGACCACGGCAGCCGCCTGGTTGGACGGCAGCAGGGCGACAGCCACCATCGTCACCGCCAGCGGCAGTATGGCCCGCCGGTAATCCGGCAGGCGGAACGCACCTTGCCAGAGAATGGCGGTCACCTGCAGCGACGCGGCCGTCACACCGGCGGTGCCAAACGCCCAGAAAATGATCCAGAGCGCATCCAACCGTTCCACGTAGCGTCCCCCCTGCACAAGACGGGTCAGTTCAAAGAGCCCGAACGGCACATCGAGGCTGGACGGCAGGGGAAAGACCATGAGATAGACCAGCACCACCGCCGAGAGTACCAGTGCGGAGACCCCCACGGCTGAGACCCCGGTCCGGACTATCTGTTTCGGTGAGACGACAAAGCGGGCGTACACGGTCAGAAAGACCAGTTCGCCGAAATACGAGGAGAGCGGCAGGACGGCGCCGGCGATCGGGAGCAGCCCGTGGCCGGTCAGCGGCAGTACGGCCCGGTAGTTCGTCCAGCCGAAGTTCCCCGCCAGCACCAACAGCACGACGATAACGGTCGGCCAGGCGTAAACCGACCCCATCCAGGCGAGTCCCGCCACGTCCATGGCGGCGCCCGCCGTGCTCGCCACCGCCAGACCTACCATGGCATAGGTCTGGGGCGTGTGCGGGTAAATGGCGGTCACCGTCATCTCGGAAAGCTGGCGCAGGCTGATGCCGGCGCTGCCGACCAGAAAGAACCCGATCGCCAGGGTCACAACGATCGCCAGCGGACGGCCGCCCGCGTCCAGGCACAGGTCGACTAAATTCTGGCCGGCCGGCCGCCGGGACAGGGCCGCCGCCACCGGCCAGAAGCAGAGCGCCGCTGCCGCTCCCGCCAGCAGCACCACCCAGGGTGCAGCCGTGCTGACCGCTTCTCCTGCACCGGCCGGCGATGCATAAAACGTCCGCACCACCAGCGTGGCAATCATGGCACGCTGGAATTCGCCTTCGGAGATTTTGGCTGGTTTCTTCATGAAGATGACACCGCCGGGGGCGGTATCGGTTCCCGCCAGAGCGGGTGGCCGAAGGGCCGCGCATCCCCCAGGTAAACCATGAGCAGAAAACCGAGAATCGCCATGCCGTAAATGCCCAGCGCCGAGGCGGCCAGAATGAACAGGTAGCGCCAGGCGCGCAGGAATCGATCCAGCGGCAGGCTCGGGATGACCATCAGCGTTGCCGTGAGCCCCACGCCCAGGGCCGCGGAGATTGGCGCTGCGAGACCGCCCTGCAGCAACACCATCGCCGCCAGGCAGATGCCGATGAAGGCCAGCAGGTTCGATCCGCGGGCGGCGAGACGGAGCGTACCGATCCACAGGGTGTCGGCAATCAGTTGAATGAGTGCGACCTCCATGACCAGCGGAAACGGCAGGTTTCGCCGTGCGGCGGCCAGGACCGTGAGAAACGGCCCCGGCAGCAGGGCATGGTGGTATGAAGTCACGGCCACGAACCAGCCGGCAGTCAGCAGCCCTAGCCCGACCGCGGCCAGGCGCGGCAGGTACATGATGGTGCGCAGCGGCCGGTACATGGTTCGGTCGTTGGAGCCGTACAGCAGCAACGGCAGGGTCAGGGGGGCGACCAGCACGAAGGGCATATGTTGCGCCAGCACCACCAGGTAGCCTTTCTCCAAGGCCTCCAGCACCGCTGCGGGATGGAAACATTCCGAGGCCGACGGCAACCGGAAAATCCCGAGCAGGGCCGGCCACCAGGACATGACGGGACCGCGCGACGAGAGTTCCTCGGCCCAGGACCGCACGGATTGTACCAGTTCCGGCGGTGCCAACTCGTCGAAATACGCGATGGCCGACCGCCCCCGCTCAATGTCCCGGAGTATCTCCACCCGCAGGCCCGGCCGCCTCGTCAGGCGCCGGATGATCTGGAGGTTCGTCACCAGTTCCGGGGTGAACTTCTCCGGGATCTTCGGCACCTTGCCGCTGCCGGCCAGCAAGGCGGCGGGGTACCCATCGACATGCACGGCCGCCAGCCCCAGTTGCAGCCCGGTCAAGAGCGCCTCCGCCGTCTTTGCCACCCGCAGTTCCGGAGCGGGAAACCGGCCGGAAACCGCCAGGTCGTCCGGCGGCGCCGGGGCGATCGTCCGGCCCAGAGGCGCCAGCACCAGTTGCTGCACGTCGGCCGGCTCCACCAGCCATTCGACATAGGCCACGGTGAACCGGGCGCCGCCGGGCCGGGCCACCGTCCGGAGCGTCGGGCCGGCGGGTCCGCCGGACGGCATGAGCCGGCGGACGAGCTCGCCGAAACCGTCCGCGTGGGCGGGAATGCCGCTCAGTGGTCCTCACCTCCATGACTCACACACCTGAGTATGGCCGGAGGTGACGCCGCTCACGCGGGGACGATTTTGGGAAATCAAAACCGGGACCTCGCACAAGCGAGATCCCGGTTTTTCTTGCGGACCCAAGTTTTACCGGCCGGCGGTCTCCATCTCCAGCGGGCGCAGCAGGTCGGCGGCCGCCCGAACCAGGCTCCGCACGGCGTCGTCCGCCGGGCGGGTGAAGATCTCCACGGGTGTCCCCGTCTGCACCACCCGGCCGTTGCTCATGACCGCCACCCGGTCCGCCAGCGGCGGAATCTCGGTGAAGTCGTGGGTAACGAACAGCGCTGTGATGCCGGTGGCACGCAGCGCCGCCCGCAGGTCTTGCAGCAGCGCCGCCCGGGTCAGCACGTCCAGGGCCCCGAACGGCTCGTCCAAAAAGAGCACCCGCGGCTGTAGCACCAGCGCCCGGGCCAGGTTCACCCGCTGCGCTTCGCCCCCGGAAAGCGCCCGGGCATGCCGCTTTGCCAGGTGTGCCACGCCCAGCCGGTCCAGCCACGTGGACACCCGGCCGGCGATATCGGGCTTGGGCACATGCCGCAGCTTCAGCCCCAGGGCCACGTTCTCCGCCACCGACGTATCCAGCAGCAGCGGCTGTTGGAAGACGACCGCCATCTGCCGCCGGAGCGCCAGCGCCTCACCTTGCAGCGAGACCGGCCGCCCGTCGAAGCGGTAGGTCATCTCCGCCTCCAGCAAAAGGGCCAGGGCCTGCAGCAGCGTGGACTTGCCGGCGCCGTTGGCGCCGATGACGGAGAGCACCTCCCCCGCCGCTACCGTGAACGCAGGCACGCTGAGTACAATTTTTTGGCCCCGCCGCACCGTCAGATCCCGGACTTCGATGAGATCCCGGACTTCAACCAGCGCGTTGTTCATGGCTGCCGCTCCCGTTGCTGAATGAAAGTCAGAATCAGGGTGACGCCGTAAGCCAGCAGCAGGAGCACGACGCTGATGGCGATGGCCAGGGGGTAGTGCGCCCGGGAGACTTCGCTCATGATCGCCGTGGTCAGTACCCGAGTCTGCCCCATGAGGTTGCCGCCCACCATGTTGGAGGCGCCCACCTCCGAGACCACCGAGCCGAACCCGGCGATCACGGCCGCGAGTATCGCGAGGCGGGCCTCCCGGAGGAGCAGCCAGTAAAGCTGCAGCCGGGAGGCCCCCAGGGCCCGAATTTGCAGGAAGAGTTTCGGGTCCAGCGCCCCGATGCCGGTCAGGGTGAGGCCGGCCACCACCGGGGTGGCGATGATCGTCTGGGCGATCACGATCGCCGTGGGCGTGTAGACCAGCCCGAGCGACCCCAGCGGGCCGCTGCGCCAGAGAAAGAGCACGACCCAGAGGCCGACCACCACCGGCGGGAGTCCCATGCCAGTGTTCACGACGCTGATAAGGATCCGGCGTCCGGGAAAGCGGCTCAGGCCCAGCACGATCCCGATCGGTACGCCGACCAGGACGCTGATGAGCGTCGCCACGCCGGAGACTCGCAGCGTGAGCGCTGTGACCCGCCACAGTTCCGGGTCGCCATGCGCCAGCATGCTGACCGCCTGCTTCAGCCCTTCCCAAATCAGGTCCATGGATCAGATCCCCGCCTTATTTCATAAGCTGCTCGTCGGTCTTCCCGCCGTCCGGGAAGAACAGGGGCGATCCATACTTATCGACGCCGAACTTCCCGATGAAATCCTGGGTCTCCTTGGCGAGCAGGAAGTCGCTGAACGCCTTGGCGCCCTCGGCATTCACCTTCGGGAACTGCGCCGGGTTCACCTGCATTACGTGGTAGATGTTCAGCAGAGACGGCTCCCCTTCCACGATGATGGCCACGTGCAGGGTCTTTTGCATGGACAGGAACGTCCCGCGGTCGGTCAGCGTGTAGCCGCCTTTCTCCGATGACACGTTCAGGGCCTGCCCCATACCGGCCCCGATATTCATATACCAGGCGCCTTCCGGCTTCACGCCGGCGTCCTTCCAGATCGCCAGTTCTTTCTTGTTGGTGCCGGAGTCGTCGCCCCGGGTGACGAAGGTCGCCTTCGCCGCAGCGATTTTCTGGAACGCTTCCTTGCTGCTCTTCAGCCCTTTCACCTTGGCCGGGTCCTCCGCCGGACCCACGACGATAAAGTCGTTATGCATGACCAGCACCCTACCTGTGGCCGCACCCTTGGCCACCAGCTTCAGTTCGTCCGCCGGCGCATGGACCAGGAGCACATCGGCGTCGCCCTTCTCGCCCATGGCGAGCGCCTGACCGGTGCCAACGGCGATCGGCTTCACGAGGTAGCCGGTCTTGGCCTGGAACATGGGCAGCAGCACGTCCAGCAACCCCGTATCCGCGGTGCTGGTGGTGGTCGCCAGAATCAGGTTCGGGTTTGCCGGCTTGGGCGGGGCGGGAGGCGGAGCGGGCTGTGCGGCGGGTGCCGGTGCGGGTTCAGCCGGCTTCACCGGTTGGGTTGCCCCGCAACCCACTACAAACGCCATCAGGACCAGGAGCGAAAGGAAGAGACCGAAGCGTTTCCGCATAAGCCGTGACATGAATGTGACCTCCCTGGTTTTTCGTTATGTTTGCTTGAACATAACGGATCTGCACCATAGTTTACCGGATGGACGTATGCCGGTCAACCCTGAACCAGGGAAAAAAAGAGCGGCTCGCCGAACCGATTGACGCCGAATTCCGCAATCAGTTGCTGCCCGTCGGGGCTCGTGGCCCAGGCCACGAACTGCTGCGCCTGTGCGTGGGCCGCCCGGGGAAACCGCTCCGGGCTGACGGGCACCAGGGCGAACTCGTTGCGCAGCACTGGGTCGCCGGTGAGCAGCACGGCCAGGTCCAGCCGGCCCTCCCGCGCGGTGAGAAAGGCCGCCCGGTCGACCAGCGTGTACGCCCCGGCCGCCTCGGCGAACCGCAGCGTCGCCAGGCTGCCCATGGCGCCCTGTTCGCAGACCTGGTACCAGGGCGCAGCCGGAGTGACCTCCGCCAGGCTCCAGAGCGCCAGTTCCTTCACGTGGGTGCCCGACCGATCCCCCCGGCTGATGAAAGCCGCCCCAGCCCGGGCGATCTGCCGGAAGGCGGCCGGTGCGGACGCCGCGTCTTTCACCCCCGCCGGGTCCGCCGCCGGACCCAGGAGCAGAAAGTCGTTGTACATGAGCGGGAAGCGTCCGGCCCCGAAGCCCTCGGCCACAAACGCGGCCTCCAGTTCGGGCGCGTGGGTCAGGACCAGGTCGGCCCGCCCCTCCCGGGCGATGGAGAGCGCCTGGCCGGTGCCCGCCGCAATATGCCGGACGAGAATGCCGGAACGCTGGTAGAACCGCTCCTCGAGGGCACCCATCAGCCCGGACTCAATCGGCCCGATGGTCCCGGCCAGCAGCACCGGCGCGGCCGCCTCCGTCCCCCGGTCAGGCCCTCCGGCATCAGGTCCGGCGGTGGGGGTAAAGATGGGTCCCAGCCGCCCGGTCACCTCCCGGCGAAACTGCCGGTACTTCTCCAGCAACGCCCGGGCAGCGTCCGTCAGTTCGGCCCCGCCGCCTTCCGCACCACCGACGCGCTTTTGCAGGAGCGGCGCGGACAGCCGTTCCTCGGCTTTCTTGATCAGCCCCCAGGCGTGCCGGTAAGAAACCTTCAACTCCCCCGCCGCCCGGTTGATGGAGCCTGCCCGATCGATGGCCTCCAGCAGGAGGCAAATCCGGTCGCCCGGCAGGTCGCCCAGTTCGAAGATGACCTTATAGTCCGTTCCCGCCACCGCCGCCCACGCCCTTCGCCCACTGCGGTATGTCGAATAAACCATAACGCGTTGGAAATTCAGTTTACTAGAGGTTCGGGAACCGGTCAAGCCGGGACAGGCGCGGCAGGGAAAACCCCGCCGATTTCGAATGCAACAATAGCGAAAGGTTCCGGTCGATCCACCCTGATGCCGATGGAGGTGGCCGCCACGTTCACCCAGGCCAGCCTGGATTTTCTCGCCGAGGCGCCGCTCCGGGACATGGCCTGGCTGAAAGCCAACCGCCCCGAGTACGACGCACACCTGCTGCAGCCCCTGCGGGCGCTGGTGGAGCAACTCGCTCCAGTCGCCCGGTCCATCGACCCCGATCTGCAAGGCAGCGTCTCCCGCATCTACCGCGACCAGCGGTTCCACAAAGGCGGACCGGCGCTCCGGGAATCCGTCTGGATTACGTTCCAGGACCGGGGCCTGGACCCCTTCCAGCGTCCGGCTTTCTTCTTCGAACTCTATGCCAATCGCTACCGCTACGGCATGGGGTTCTACGGCGCCAACACGTCCGCCATGGAGCGCATCCGCCAGGCCATCGACGCCGGCCCGGCCGGGTTCGGCGCCATCGTCTCGGCGCTCCCCCCCGACTCTGCCCTCATGGGCGAGGAATACCGGAAAAGCCGGGCCGGCCACCTGCCGGAGCCGCTCCGGGCCTGGTACGACAAGAAATCATTCTGGCTCCAGACCGAGCGGCCCGCCGATCCGCTGATTTTCAGCCCTGCCCTGGCCGTACACCTGGCGGCCGAATGGCCGAAACTGGGAACGCTTTACCGGTTCCTCAAAGCCGCGACTCATCGCTAAGCTTGAAACGGAGGAGAGCACGATGCCCGAACGCTGCGGCTGGGCCTCTAGCGACCCGCAGATGCTGGCCTATCACGACACCGAGTGGGGCGTCCCGGTCCATGACGACCGGGCGCATTTCGAATTCTTGATCCTGGAAGGCGCCCAGGCGGGTCTTAGCTGGAAGACCATCCTGCACCGGCGAGAGGGCTACCGCAAGGCGTTTGCCGGCTTCGACCCCCTTGCTGTCGCCGAGTTCGATGAGGCGCGTGTTGCGGCGATACTCACCGACCCCGGCATCATCCGGAACCGCCTGAAAGTCGCCTCCACGGTCACCAACGCCCGGGCCTTCCGGAAAGTCCAGGCGGAGTTCGGCAGCTTCGACGCCTACATCTGGCAGTTCGTGGGCGGCAGGCCCAGGGTCAACGCCTGGCAGAACATGAAAGAGGTCCCGGCCGAGACCGCCGAAGCGCAGGCGCTCAGTAAGGACCTCGTCCGCCGGGGGTTCAAGTTCGTCGGGCCGACCATCATGTATGCCCACATGCAGGCCGCCGGGCTGGTCAACGACCACCTGGTCACCTGCTTCCGCCACGGCGGAGTGTGATCCGCCATGTATGAACTCGCCATCCTGGGAATGCTCATGCATCAGCCGGTGCATGGCTTCCTGATCGTCAAAGCCACCAGCGAGTTGGTAGGTCCCGTGGCCCGGGTCAGCAATGCCCGCATCTACCCGCTCCTGACCAGGCTGGCGGCGGACGGCCTGGTGGAAGTCCAGGCGGAGACGACGTCGCCAAACGGGCTGCCCATGCGCATCTACCGCATTACGGATCGTGGCCGGGAACGCTTCCACGAGCTGATGCTGGATGTCACGTCTCACGCGCGCGAGTACCGGGAACTCTTTGCGATCAAAGTGCCCTCCCTCCCCTTCCTACCGCGGGAAGAGCGTGTCTATATCGTCAACCGCTACATCGACTTCTGCCGCAAGCACATCAACCACTTCATCGCCGAGGTCGTCCGGTACCGGGCGAGCGTCGGCAGCACGCCCGCCATGCCCGGCGTGGTCGAGGCCACCGTGGAACACCTGGAGCACGCCCGAAAGCAGTGGGAACTGGAACTGGAGTGGGCCGTGCGGCTGCGGGCCGGCGCGATTGGCGGCGGCGAATCCACCGGTGAGCCGGGGCGGCCGAAGGAACTGATGTCCGCCCTCGACGCCCTGGCGGACGCCGTGGCGACTTCCCGCGGCCGGTTGACGGGGGCAGACAAGGGCGAATACCTGCGGGCGGTGACGGAACTGAAGCGGCAGGTCGCCCAGGCGAAGCCGAACCGGACCGTGGTGGTCGGAATTCTGACCGCCTTGCGGGATGACCTTCGTACCGACCCAATCCTGATGGAGCGCCTGGAAACGGTGTCGCAGTTGGCGCAGCAAGCGGTGAAACGCCAGGCTCCCTCGGCCGACGGCACCGGCCAGTGCTGAACGAATTTCGCCTGAGATGTGGCGAGGACTGTGGAGTCGGACGCGCGTTGGCGCGAAGTCGAGTGGAGTTGCGTGGAGTAAGTGAGAGTGGGACGCGCGTTGGCGCGAAGTCGGGTGGAATCGCGTGGAGTAAGTGAGAATGGGACGCGCGTTGGCGCGAAGTCGGGTGGAGTCGCGCAGAGTGGCGTGGAGTCGGAGCGAAGTTGGAGCGAAGTCATTCGGAGTGGGGTGAAGTTGTCACGCAGAGCCGCGCAAAAGACCGGTTGCCCCCGTGTGCCTGGGAGCAACCGGTCTTTCCTCATCTCCGCTGTTATTCGGCCTGAGGCTTCTCGCCATTCGCCTCCGGTGCCTTCTGGGGTGCCTTTTCAGGTGCCTTTTCAGGTGCCTTCTCGGGCGCCTTCTCAGACGCCTTCGCCGGTTCGGACTTGTTCTTGCGGGGCCGGGAGACGGTAGGTTCGTTGATCAGCGCCTTTGTGTAGATGCGGAGCGCCGGACCGTAGGGGCTGTTCGGGTCCCACTCTGCGTTATGGCGCTCCTTTCTGCCTTTTGCCGGCCGGGTTACCTTGAGCACCCGCATGGGCACGCTCACGTTTACCCTTGCGGTTGATCTGGTATCGGACTCCCGGACAGGCACAGCGCCCTTCACCCCTTCTTGGGACCCCACCATGTAGAAGAAGTCGGTGTCGTTTTCCGGCAGGTGGAATTCGACCCACTTGGTTGTGCCGCTGGAAAGTTGATCCACCTTTGCTTTTACCGGCTCCGGGCAGTAGATGGTGTAGCTCTGGCTCATGACGACCTCCAGTAGCTTCTGGGCCAATACATCGGCTTCGGACAGGGGCTTCTTCGGCTCGGGAGTCGGGGCCTGGTCTGAGCCGCCATTCGCAGGAGTCATACAGTATACACCCTTTCAAAAACAATCATGTGGATTCTAAATGTGTATACGGTAAACTCCGCCTCCGTGTTCGAAGGTTGGGCTGTCATTCACAGTTTTTTTCCGCCGCCATCGGTTGACCTGGTGGGAACGTTGCACCAGTCCATGCATGTTCGGGTGGCTGTGGCACCACGCAAAGAGTCCGGGGCTTGGCCCGGACTCGGCTTGGGATGTTTGGTTCGAACGCTGCATTCGGGTGCTTCTGCCCGATTGTGGACTTCTTGAGTCTGAAGGCCGGGATTACGGTGAGGTCGAACAGTAGTTGGCGTGTTTGGTCCTGTAGGAATCACCCTTGGCAGGGTTTATTCCGTTCATTATTGAAATACCGACTAGCACGGCTATTTAGAAGGGACAGCTGGAGACGCAATCGCCGGAGTGGGACGGCTTTGAACGGGTTTTATGTCGATCGGCATAAAACCCCCTTCCAGAGCAGGTCGAGGCGTAGTCCCCGCAGGTGTCAACGAGTTTCGGCAAAGGATCTAACTCTTCGAGGGAGTTTTATGCCGACAATAAGTGCTCGGTTCGGCAAGATATGCCGACCATTCTACTCGATGTTGGGCCGACAGGGTCGTTCGCAGCGGCCCGAAACGTGTGACAACCGAACTGACGAGACCGGGGGGAGCGCTCTTGAAGCAGGACGAAGTCCTAAAACAACTTAATAGATCAGGGTTCCCTTTTCAGCTACGAGTGGAGGAAGAAGTCCGCGGCTCGATGCCGCGGCACCACTGGTCTGTGGCAAGTCGTGAGCATCCCTGGACGAATCCCGAAACCGGAGCGGCTGGCTTCGCTGATCTTGTATTGGGTCACGAAGTGAACGTGACGTTTCGACTCGTGATTGAGTGTAAACGGATGAAAGCAGACGATGAACGACAGTTGCGTTGGCTGTTTCTCCTGCCCGGTGAAGCGGGGCAGTCCACCAACATCGCATCCTGTCTTGAGGTAGAGGGAGCGGCGCGAGACGTGGAGTGGCGGGACATCCGAATCTGGGATGATGTTTTGGTAACTCCAGCCTCCCTTGAGTCTGAGTTCTGCATCCTTCCGAACGATGAGCAGCGGAAGCAAAGCATTCTGGAGAGCCTGGCTGCCGAGCTACTCGAATCTGTCGAGGGCCTTGCTCAAGAGGAGGTTCGAGTAGCGCAGTCCAGTGGCGGAAACGGGCACGTTCGCCGCCTTGTGTTTCCCGTGATCGTTACGAACGCGGAGATCATGGCCTGCAGCTTCCTACCCCAGGACATCAGCATCCGACACGGTACACTAGATCTCGATCATGCATCGGTAACTTCAGTGCCGTTCATTCGCTTTCGGAAGAGCCTCGAGAGCAATTTCCCAGAAGGCCGGTTTCACGATCTCAAGGGCGCCCAACGGGCTCGCCAGCGTACAGTTTTCGTTGTCAACGCTGAAGCGATGTCGGAGTTTCTCACCGGATGGGATTTCAAAGCGCGGGACAAGTTCGATGGGTTTGCTATTGAGAAGCGCCGTCTGTGGGGGTGACACGGCCCAACAAGCGTTTGGAGCGGCCGCCGAAGCGATGTCGGTGGCGGAATCGAATGGTCCGCTCGGCGCCGCTCAAACGCGACCGGTTATGGTGCTAGAAGACACCCTCATCCTCAATGACGGGCTGGCCGACGCAGGGGAGGAGTAATCGAGATGCACGAATCCCAGGGTTCGTATAGGCCCCACCGGGCGTATTCGTTCAGTTGTGTTGCTGCCACCTTAATCCTACTAATCTTGCTCTCTGGATGTGGTCGAACCCAACCGGCGGCAACTGCGGCGCAGCCATGTGATCCGCCCGTAGGTAGCATCCGCTTTGGGTCCGCACAAGACCCCGAAGTGGAGAAACGGCTGGCTGCGCTATTCGAGGCAGACCAGGCGGCCAGAAAAACAGCGACCATCGACATGGAATCGCTGAAGGTTGAGGACGCCACGCGTAGGGCAGAAGTAATGCAGCTTCTTGCAGATGGAAAGGCGGTCTCGGGATCGAGCCAGTACAACGCAGCGATGATCCTTCAACACGGCACTTGTGCAGACCACTTCCGCCTGGCCAATCAGTTGGCAGAACTGGCGATGAACCAGGGGGTAACGCCGGCCAGGTGGCTCTATGCAGCCTCCATGGACCGATTGCTCGTCAGTCAAGGTGAACCACAGAAGTATGGAACTCAGTACCGACTGATGGACGGCAGGTGGGAACTTAACCCCGTGGATCCGGCAACGTCTGACGATGAGCGTGCGAAGTATAATGTCCCACCGCTGAGTCAGGCGAAATCCATGAACCTCCCAGTTCCGAAGACAAACCGGTGACCCCCGGCCGTGTCAGCTGTATGACGGATTCTACGCACCATAACAACGGCGTGCAGGCGGACGCCGAAGTAGGGGCGGTGCCAAAAATCACGGGTTAATCCCGGCGCCGCTGACGCCGTAAACGTTAGCCAGAGTCTGACTAATTCTCTCTCGGAAAGGATATTCCGATGGCTTGCTATTACCAGGGGTGTTTAGGAAAGGGCAAAACGAAGGAGCACATACCACCAAAGGCCTTCTTTCCCGAGGACCAGCGGAACGCACTTCTCACAGTTAGGTCATGCGAGCTCCATAATGGTGCAAAATCTAAAGATGACTTGTATGTTCTAGCCCAGATCTGCCTAAACACTTCGCCTTCAAATCGGTCCCGAGAGGTATTTCTTGATCGTGTTGTACCTCAGTTAGAGTTCAATGGTGAGGCACTCCGAAAAATGCTTGCTTCGGACGCCATACCCTTACCCGGTGGGGCGATCGCCTATAAGGTCGATGAAGCCAGGGTCGACAAGTTCTTCAGTGCCTTGTCCTACGGCATAATATTCAAGGCTTGCGGACAGCGACTTCCGTCCGATTACACCACATGGCACATCTATCACAACCTATACCAGCCAAACGAGTCTCCACAGGCACAGTCACTTAAGCAGGGCTTGCTGCATTCTTACTCAGGAGAACCTCCGGAATGCCTCCAGTTCGGTAATGTCAAGACGCTAAACGCGTCCATCTATTCGGCCAAGATCTTTGGCCTAACGGGTTTCCAATCGTCCATCACAGTTGTCCACGAATTCTACGGTGTGTTCCGCGTGACGTCCATGCTCTCTAAGCAATATTAGTTCCGTCTTCTGGCCGGCCTGCGTTTTACTATTTGACCCACCAGTGCTTGCCCCTGGCTAACAGCGGCGTGCAGTCGGACTCGCTACACTCGCCGCTGACGCCGCAGACGTTGGACCAATCGGAGCGAGGTTCGTGGCTTTCGACGGAGGCATCGCCGGGGCGGTGACTGGTTTACCCCAAAAAGGCTGGTCTCTGTGTCCACTTTTGCAAGGTGCCTGCCTTCTTCGGTATGCAAACCTGGACGGAGCCGACCTATTCACTGGGGTTTGGGCCTTCAAACGCACCAAAATACCTGCCTTCGTCCACATTTGCACGCGATTGGAGGGTGTGCTCGTGCAAAGACGGACGCAGGGAACCCGGCCATGCAAAACTGTGTTTCCCCGGCACCGAGACCGGACGGCCAAACCGGACGGTTATCCCAAGGCGGGTTTGGCGGCAAATCGAAGCGTCCGCGACAACGACGCGGGGTCCTGTGCCTACGTCGGTAACCGGCTGGTCCAACACGCGGCTGCACCTGATGCCGGCCTACCGCCAGGTTCTACTTACTTGAGCGTTATGCGGCGGGTTTACCCAACGGCCGCCACAGGTGAGCCGCTATACGTTAGACCGAAGCAAAACCCGCTCCCGATTGATGGAAGCGGGTGAAGGGATGTACCGGATGTTAGCGTAACACCTCGCCCAACCGTGCGAGCTTTCGGCCGATCGATTCCACACCCGCCAAGAGCCGGTTTGCCTCTTCGCCGTGTGCGTCCTGAATCACTCGGACCTCCCGCAGATCCTCCTTGAGATGGTTCAGATCCTGGCCGTGTGCATCCTGAACCGCTCGGATCTCACGCAGATCCTCCTTGACCGCCTCGAAACCATCCACCATCTGCTGGCGAAGCCCGTTCATGTCGGACTTCAGTCCGTTCATGTCGGACTTCAGTCCGTTTACCTCGGACTTCAGTCCGTTCATGTCGGACTTCAGCCCGTTTACCTCGGACTTCAGTCCGTTCATGTCGGACTTCAGCCCGTTTACCTCGGACTTCAGCCCGTTTACCTCGGACTTCAGTCCGTTCATGTCGGACTTCAGTCCGTTTACCTCGGACTTCAGTCCGTTTACCTCGGACTTCAGTCCGTTGATCTCGGACTTCAGTCCGTTTACCTCGGACTTCAGTCCGTTGATCTCAAACCTCAACTCGGAGATTCCAAGAAGAATCCTCTCCAAGGTTGCTTGCTCGCCGCCCATTACGGTTCCCCCCTCTTCGATTGTACCACACGGGGGCCAGTGTCTGGACGCAAGAAAGCAGTGAGAGGTCGGTGAATCCGGTGGCTTCTGAAGATCGGGGACCTTTGTCGAACCCGCTGTGCGAAGAACCTGTTCCTCGCCGTCACCGGCGTTATGCCGTGAGGGGTCTCGGTGGGTTCGTCGCGGACGGAATGCTTGTGGCTCACTTTGGCTTCGTTCTCTTTGCGGTTGCCAGCGGGCTTCTCCTGCTATCAACTCGAGTTGGTGGCGACTTCTCCATCCTCGCGTGGAACATCGTCGTGTACGGCCACGGAAGCCTATTTCGCCAGCGCCGCCAGCGTCGCACTCGTGGCCCGGATCAGATCCGGCCCCGACAAAAGCATCTGGATTCCCCGCTGCCCCGCACTGACCGAAATCACGTCGATGATCTCCGCCGTTTCATCCAGGTAAAACGGAAAGTTCTTCTTCATGCCCAGCGGCGAGCAGCCGCCCCGGATGTACCCGGTCAGCGCCTGAATCTCTTTCACGTGCACCATTTCGACTTTCTTATTCCCGCTGACCCCGGCCAGCGCCTTCAAATCCAGCTCCCGGTCGCCGGGAATGCAGGCCACCAGCACCCCGGTCTTGTCCCCCCTGAGCACCAGCGTCTTGAACACCTGCTCCGGCGGCAGACCGACCTTGCGCGCCACGGTGACCGCGTCGAGCTCCTCTTCGTTCCACTCGTACTCCCGCAGCTCGTATGGGATCGCCAGCTGATCCAGAATCCGGGCCGCAATCGTCTTCATGGTCGCAACCTCCCCCTACTGATGCCGGGTGACCGGCAGCACAGGCAGGCTAAGATCGTCGTCATCTAACGCGGCGAGTGAGGGCCCAACACCGGAGGCCGCCCGACCTTTCAGGTCATACCCGGCAACCCCCGTGATCGTGACGTCGATCAAATCCCCCGGCTTGTAGTCCGCACCTTCGGCACCCTGGAAGAGCACGACCCCGTCGATGCCCGGGCTCTGCCGGTAAGACCGGCCCACGTACCAGCCCCGGCTCCGGGGCGCCCGCCCCTCCACCAGCACGTCCAGCGCCCGGCCCACCAGCGTTTCGTTGCGGCGCCCGGCGATGGCGGCCTGGACCGCCATGGCCGCGTCCCGCCGCTGCTCCCGGAGTTCCAAGGGCAACTGCGCCATCTGCCCCGCCGCCGTGTCCTCCTCTTCGGAGTACGCAAAGACGCCCACATGGTCGAACTCGCATTCCTTCAGGAACGCCAGCAGTTGCTCGAAGTCTTCCTCCGTTTCGCCGGGGTGGCCGGCGATGAACGTCGAGCGCAGGCAAATCTCCGGAATCCGTTCCCGCAGCTTCTTGATCAACCGCAGGTAGGCCGCCGAACTGGCCGGCCGGTTCATGATTTTCAGCATCTTGTCCGAACCATGCTGGAGCGGCATGTCCAGGTACTTGAGCACCTTCGGCTCGGTCGCGAGCACCTCGATCAGTTCGTCGGGAATGCGGGTCGGATAGCTGTAATGGATGCGAATCCACGCGATGCCGTCCACCCGGGCCAGCTCCCGCAGCAGGTCCGCCAGCCGGGGCTTGCCGTACAGGTCCAGCCCGTAGTAAGTCGTGTCCTGCGAGATCACGACCAGTTCCTTGACGCCCATGGCCGCGAGCCGCTTCGCCTCGTCCACGATCGACTCCAGCGGCCGGCTCCGGTGCTTGCCCCGCATCAGCGGAATCGAGCAGAACGCGCAGGCCGCGTTGCAGCCCTCGGCGATTTTGATGTACGCGGTGTACCCCGGCGTGGAGAGCACCCGGTCGAAATTCCAGTCGGAGATCGCATCCGGGTCGCTCACCTGCAGCACTTTCTGCCCCGCCAGCGTGCCCGAAATCACTTCGCCAATGCGCGGGTAGTCCGCCGTGCCCACCAGGGCGTCGATTTCCGGAATTTCCGCCATGAGTTCGTCGCCGTAACGGGGCACCATGCAGCCCGCAACGACCAGCGCCCGGCATTTGCCGTTCACTTTCGCCTGGCTCGCCTCCAAAATGGCGTCGATCGACTCGCGCTTGGCCGCTTCAATAAAGCCACAAGTGTTTACCACCAGCACGTCCGCCTCGTCCTGGCGGTTGGTGATCGTATAGCCCGTATGCTGCAGCAGGCCGATCATCGACTCGCTGTCCACCAGGTTTTTGGAGCAACCCAGCGAGATAAAGCCGATTTTTATTTCACGCCCGGCCACCTGTGCGCCGGGCAGCTGGGACCCCGTAGCATTCGTCACGTACAAAAGCACCCCTTACGGTCCGCGGTATCGTCTGCGCCGGGTCCTGCACCCGGACAGCGAAACGCCGCGCCCTGCGGCGCGGCCGTTACCGCTGGAGCCATTACTCGATGCTCCTATCTTACCGGGAATCCCGCACCTTGTCTACTTCTAGCCCAGCGGGAAGTGGCACGCCACCTCATGCCCACCGCCGGCGTCCACCAGCGGCGGCTCCTCCAGCTTGCACTTCTCCTGTGCGTAAGCGCAACGGGTGCGGAACCGGCAGCCCGAAGGCACGTTCACCGGGCTGGGCGGGTCGCCCTCCAGAATGATCCGCTTCCGGCTCTCTTCCACGTTCGGGTCCGGAATCGGCACCGCGGAGAGCAACGCCACCGTGTATGGATGCAAGGGCCGGTCGTACAGTTCGTCCGACGGCGCCAGTTCCATGATTTTGCCCAGGTACATGACCGCCACCCGGCGGGAGATGTGCTTCACCATGGAGAGATCGTGGGCGATAAAGAGGTAGGCCAGGCCGAGCCGGTCCTGCAGGTCCTCCAGCAGGTTGACCACCTGGGCCTGAATGGAGACGTCGAGCGCCGAAATCGGCTCGTCGCAGACGATGAACCGGGGCTCCACCGCCAGCGCCCGGGCAATGCCGATGCGCTGCCGCTGACCGCCCGAGAACTCATGCGGGAACCGGCTGGCGTGTTCCGAGAGCAGACCGACCATCTCCAGCAGGCTGTAGATGCGGTCCATCCGCTCTTTCCCCTGGGCCAGGTTGTGGATGTCGATGGCCTCGCCGATGATGTCGCCCACCGTCATGCGGGGGTCGAGCGAAGCGTACGGGTCCTGGAAAATCACCTGCATTTGCCGCCGGTAGGTCAGGAAATGCGGCTCGGGAATGTTGGTGACGTCCTTGCCCTCGAAGAGCATCTGGCCGGCGGTCGGCTGGTACAGGCGGAGCAGCGTCCGCCCGACGGTGGTCTTGCCGCAGCCCGACTCGCCTACCAGGCCCAGCGTCTCACCTGGCGCCACGGCGAAACTGACGCCATCGACCGCCTTCACGTTGGCGACTACGCGCGGAACGGGGAAACCGGCGTACACCGGGAAGTGCATTTTGAGGTCCCGGACCTCCACCAGCGGGGTGTTCGCAGCCATCAGTCTGCCACCTCCCCGGTGAATTCGACTTTCGGCGCCGCGGGGTCCATGAGCCAGCAGGCGCAACTGTGACCGGGGCCGACCGGAATCATGGGCGGCGCCTCTTGCGTGCAGATTTCCATGGCATACGGGCACCGCGGGTAGAAGGCACAACCCGTCGGCGGCATCAGCATGTTCGGGGGCGAGCCGGCAATGGAGAGCAGGCGCGACTTCCGGGCATCCAGCCGAGGCACCGCCCGGAGCAACGCCCAGGTGTACGGATGCCGCGGCCGCTCGAAAAGATCAGAGCACGCCCCGATTTCCGCCGTCCGGCCGCCGTACATAACGACCACCCGGTTGGCAATGCCCGCGACCACACCGAGGTTATGCGTGATCAGGATCGCGGTGGTATTCAGTTCGCGCTGCAACTGCTTCAGAAGCTCCAGAATCTGCGCCTGAATGGTCACGTCCAGGGCTGTGGTTGGTTCGTCGGCAATGATCAGCGCGGGGTTGCAGGCCAGGGCGATGGCGATCATCACCCGCTGGCGCATGCCCCCGGAGAATTCATGGGGATACTGCTTGAGGCGCCGCTCCGGGTCCGGGACCCCGACCAGGTGCAACAGTTCGATGGCCCGCGCCGTGGCGTCCTGTGCCGACTGGTTCATATGGTACCGGAGCCCTTCGGTCAATTGCACGCCGATGTTCAGCGTCGGGTTCAGGCCGGTCATGGGGTCCTGGAAGATCATGGCGATCTCCCGGCCGCGAATCTTGCGCATGTCCCCCTCGGGAATCGCCAGGAGATCCTGGCCGCGGAACAGGGCCCGTCCCGTGATGTTGGCGTTGCGGGCCAGCAGGCGCATCACCGAAAGCATGGTGACGCTCTTGCCGGAGCCGGACTCACCCACGATCGCCAGCACTTCACCTTCATTCACCTGCAGGTTGACGCCGCGCACCGCCTGCACCTTGCCGGCATATGTCTGAAAATTGGTTTCCAGGTTTTCAACGGTCAATAGTGGCTTCATGTTTCCACCCCTAACGCCGGAGCTTCGGGTCGAGAGCGTCCCGCAGCCCGTCGCCGACAAAGTTGAAGGCCAGGGTCGTCAGTACGATCGCGACTGCCGGGAAGGTCAACTCCCAGGGATAGGAGCGCAGCCCCTGGTAGCCGTCGTTGGCCAGCACGCCCCACGATGCCATCGGGGCGCTGACGCCCAGGCCAATGAAGGACAGGAACGCCTCCGTGAAGATCGCCCGCGGAATGGAGAACGTAAGCTGTACGATAATGGGCGCCATGGCGTTGGGCATCAGGTGGCGGAAAATCAGCCGGGTGCGGCTGGCACCCAGCGCCCGGGCCGCCAGCATGAACTCCTGCTCCTTGAGCGCCAGCACCTGGGACCGTACCAGCCGGGCCATGCCGGTCCAGTAGACGATGCCAATCGCCACGAAAATGGTCGTGAGACCGGGCTTGAGGAGCACCGTCAGCAAAATCACGTAGATCGTCAGCGGGATGGTATCGATGATGTCGACAATGCGCATCATGATATTGTCCAGCCGGCCGCCCCGGAGTCCGGCGATGGCCCCGTAGACGGTGCCGACCACCAGTTCCAGCAGGCCGGCGAAGATCGCCACGGCCAGGGAGATGCGCCCGCCGTACAGCACGCGCACATACAGGTCGCGCCCGTTGGCGTCGGTGCCAAACCAGTGATCCGCCGAAGGCGGCAAGTCGTGCATGGTCAGGGTCTGATCCGAATAGCTGTACTTGGCCAACATAGGACCGATGATCGCAACCAGGGCGAAGATCACAATAATGGTCAGGCCCATCAGCGCAAACGGGTTCGCTTTGAACCGGCGCCAGGCGTCGCGCCAGAAGCTGATGGGTGGCGTCGTGATCCGCTCAGCCGTCGCCAGCCGGCCGGAAAGTGGGGCAAACCGCGTATCCGTGGCCATACTACCCCTCCTTCTCGAGCCGCACCCGCGGGTCAATGAGCGCGGTGATAATGTCGCCGATCAGCGTAAACCCGGTCAGAAGCAACCCAAAGAAGACCGTCATACCCAGGGTCGTCGTGTAGTCGCGGTTCTGAATGGACTGCACAAACTCGCGACCGATGCCGGGAATGGCGAAGATGTTTTCGATAATGAAACTGCCGGTCAGCACGCCCGCCGTGAGCGGTGCCAGGGAGGCGATCACGGGCACCATGGCGTTTTTGAGCATGTGCCGGTAGACGATCACCATGCCCGGAAGCCCCTTGGCCCTGGCTGTGCGAATGTAATCCTGCCCGATGACTTCCAACATGGTGGACCGGGTCAGCTTCGTCAGCCAGGCGAGACTAAAGGAGCACAGGGCGATCACGGGCAACACAACTTGCTTGGGTGTGCCCCATAGTGCGGGTGGGAACAGGTGCCACTTGAAAGCCAGGAAAAACTGCAGCAAGGCCGAGATCACAAAGCTCGGCAAGGCCGCCGTCAGCACGGCCAGGCCTGACACAGCCCGGTCATATGGCGCGTTATGGCGCATGGCCGCGACAATACCGATTGGCACGCCGAGGAAGACGGAAATCAGAATGGAGATGCCGCCCAGGGTGGCGGAAATCGGGAAACCCCGATTGATGATCTGGTTGACAGACATGCCTACGAATCGATACGAGGGACCCAGATCCCACTTGACCACGTTCTTGAGGTACTCGAAGTACTGCTGCGACAGCGGCAGGTCCAGGTGATACCGACGCTCAATGTTCTTCAACACCGCTTCGGGAAGCGCCTTTTCCGAACTGAACGGACCACCGGGAAGCGCTTTCATCATGAAAAACGTGAGTGTAACGACGACCCAGGCCACAACCAGCATGGTGAAGACACGCATGAGAATATATCGGGCCATTGATTTCCCTCCACCTTCATTGCACGGGGAAGCGCAGGCGCACGGGGGCGACCCGATGCGCCTGCGCTGGCCGCTACAGGAGGCTATTCGACGAAAGCTTCACGCAGATCCATGCCGGAAGTGAGCGGCTCGGCCCAGTTCTTCACCTTCGGGTTGACGAGGCGCACCCGGACGTAGAAGTAAATGGGCATGATGGGCATCTCATCCATCAGGATCTTCTCGGCGTCATGCTGCGCCGTCATGCGGATCTTCTGGTCATCGGTGGCCTTCGCCTTCTTGACGAGATCGTCATACGCCTTGTTCGTCCAACCGGTCTGGTTGTTGCCACCGCCGGTGACCCACATGTCGATGAAGGTCATCGGGTCGATGTAATCGCCGATCCAGCCGGCCCGGCTGACCTGGTAGTTCAGCTTCGCCTGGCTGTCGAGGTAGACGGCCCATTCCTGCTGGGTCAGCTCGACGGTGATGCCCAGGTTCTTCTTCCACATCTCCTGAATGGCTTCAGCGATCTTCTTGTGGCCTTCGGAGGTGTTGTAGAGAATGGTCAGCTTCGGGAAGCCCTTGCCGTCCGGATAACCGGCATCGGCCAGCAGCTTCTTGGCGGCTTCGACGTCGTTATCCTTGAAGAAATCCTTGCCGTTGGCACGGAAGTCACCAGACACGTCGGGGATGCCCGAGGGCACGAAGGCCGTGGCGGGAATCTGGCCGGCCTTGGTGATGTTCTCGACGATCGCCTTGCGGTCGATGGCCAGGGTAAGGGCCTTGCGGACCTTCGCGTCGTTGGTCGGGGCCTTGGTGGTGTTGAAGCGATAGTAGTAGGTGCCGAGGTCAGGCAGAATCTTGAGGTCGTTGGGCTTTTCCTTCTTGAGGCGCGGCAGTTCGGCGTTGGAGACGCCGGACTCGACGATGTCCAGCTGGCCGGACTCGTACATCTGGGTGACAGTGGTCTCGTTGTCGACCAGGTAGTACTCGATGCGGTCAAGCTTCACCTTGGCGGCATCGTAGTAGCCCGGGTTCTTCACGAGAACGATCTTGTCCTTGGGGGCCCAGCTCTTGAGCGTGAACGGGCCGCTGGTGACCATGGTCTCGGGCTTGCGGAAGAAGTCGGTCGGGTTGGCTTCCACGGTCTTGCGATGAACCGGCCGCAGGGTGTGGAAGGCCAGCAGGGACAGGAAGTAAGGCGACGGCGCCTCAAGCTTGATTTCGATGGTCTTCGCGTCGACAGCCTTGACACCGAGGGCGTCCGCCATCTTCTTGATGTCGGCCTTCACGTCGGCGTCCGGACGCGGGGTCGGCTTCTTGTTGGCGTCCAGAATCTCCTTACCCTTCTCGTCAACCTTGTTGAGCGGGATGGTGTTCAGAGCTTCGCCGCCCTTGATGTAGTACAGCTGATAGGAGTACTCAGAGGCGGTCATCGGATCCAGGGCCCGCTTCCAGGACCAGACGAAGTCTTCGGCGGTGATGGGATCACCGTTCGACCACTTGATGCCGTCCCGCAGCTTGAAGACGTAGGTGGCACCGCCGTCTTTCACTTCGGGCATGGCGGCAGCCAGGCCAGGAACAGCACGGCCGTCCTTGTCGAGGCGCATCAGGCCTTCATACAGCTGCAACTCGATATTGGCCTCGGGAACGCCGGTGGAGATGCCCGGGTCCAGGTTCTTCGGGTCGGTACCCACGTTGATCCGGATGACCATGTCCTTCTTGGGCTCCGGTGCCGGCGTAGCGGTGGGCGCGGGTTTGCTCGTGCAACCAACGAGAACCACCATGACGAGCGCCAGGAGCAATGCGACGGTACGACGCATCTCTCTTCGAACCCCCTTCTGCTATTTCTCAACTTTGGCATTCGTGCACGCGTTCTGAAAACTCGCATACAACGGCGCCAAAACCCATTGTAATACCGAAATCTCTGAAACGGAAACATATATTAAGCTATGTTTGGAAATTAGACCAAACGAAAGTCCGCTGATAGTACTATTTCCCTATGAGTATAGCAAAAAAAGGACCCCTTGCGGGGTCCTCAATGAAAATAGTTTATTTTGGCAGGGCGCCGTTGACCGACGTTTCTGGATTCTGCTGCGCGGCGCTGGTGGAGAGGTCCCGCTCAAAGTCGTAGACCCGGCGGGTCACTTCGGCGATGACAGCGGCCGCGGTCTCCTCCTCCACGCCGACGCTGTACACGGCGACGACGAACGTCCGGCGGGGGGCATAAACCAGGGCCACATCGTTGACGACGTTGGGCAGGGTCCCGATTTTGTGGGCCACTTTAACGCCTCGGGGGACCCCGGCGGCGGCCCGGTCGTCGAAGGCGGTGTGGGTCAGCAGGTCGAGCAGGAACTGGCGGAGCTTGGCATCCCCGATGGCGGTCTTGCCGTAGGCCAGCCGCATGTAATTCGCCATCTCTTTGGGCGTCGTGCCGGTGGTTGAGCCGTTTTCCGGGTCGCTGTAGATCGTCACCTTGCCGCCCAGCTTCTTCATGTAGGCGTAAACGTTTTCCCGGCCAAAGCGGCGCAGCAACATGTTCGTGGCAATGTTGTCGCTCTGGGTGATCGCCAGGTCGATCAGTTCTTTCACCGTGAACGAGTCGCCTTCGGACACCGAATCCTGCAGCGTGCCCGTGCCCTCTTCGTAATCTTCGGCGGAATAGGAAAGCGACTGGTCCAGCACGGCCTTCCCTAGCTCCACCTGGTTCAGAATGTACATGGCCATGGGCAGCTTGAAGGTGCTGGCGGTCGGGAATTTCATGTCGGCGTTCACGCCGGTGCCTTTCCCGGATGCGATGTCTATTACGTAGACGCCGTACGTGCCGTCTTGCCGGCCGACGTAGTCGGATATCTCCTGCTGCAAGGTCCGCAGGTCAGGGGCCGCAGGCGTGGGGACCGCAGGCTTCGGGACCCCAGGCGTGGCAACCGCAGGCGGCGCAGGCTGAACGTCGGGGACTGCGGCGGTCGGGGCCGGCGCCGCCGGCTGTACCTGGGCGTCGGCGCGACCGGAGAACGAAATGACGGCGGAAGGCAACCCCAGCTTCGGCAGGGCTGAACAGCCTGCCAGAACTGCAGCCAGAGCCAAGGCGGCCGCCGGCCAGCGCCAATTGATATGCCGCTTGCGGGGCCGGGCCGAGCGTTTGCGGCGCATGGGCTACCCCTCTCTCGGGCAAAATGAGTGTTATGAACAAAGAATACGCCTGTCTTGTTACGATTTTAGGGGTGAAACCGTGAACAATGTTTGAACAGAGTCTAATCGTTTTCCCAACTCTGGTACAAAACGGTAGTGATCACAAGAAATTTGCGGCCGGCGGTCCGTTGATGGCGGAATCAAGGCCGTTGAATCAGGACGCCCCGAGGACCTTCCGGTAGAGTTCCTCGTACTGTGGCACGACGCGAGCGGCGCAGAAACTCTGACGCACCCGGTGAACCGATGCAGCGCTGAACTGCCGGTGCATCTCCGGATCCTGGAGCAGCCGGACGGACTGCCGGCTCATGGCCTCCACATCGCCCAGGGGGCACAGAAATCCGGTCTCGCCGTCGACCACCACTTCAGGCAGCCCGCCCACTTCGGTGGCGACTACCGGCACACCGCAGGCCATGGCCTCCAAGGCTGCCAGCCCAAATGATTCCTGCTCGGAGGGCAGCAGCAACAGGTCGGACACGGAGAGCAGCGGCACGACGCTCTCCTGGTTCCCCATGAACAGGACCCGATCCTTGAGGCCGAGCCGGGATACCAGTTCGCAGCATGGCTTCACTTCCGGCCCGTCGCCGATCATGAGCAGCCGGGCCGGCGTGGCCGCGTTGATGCGGGCGAAGATCTGAACGACGTCCTCCAGGCGCTTCACTTTGCGAAAGTTGGACATGTGGGCGACAACTTTTTCGCCCGGCAGCGTCAACCGCCGGCAACACTGGGCCGTCTCCGCCCGTTTCCATTCGGAGCACTCCAGGAAATTATACATCACGTCGATCTCCCGGTTCACCGGCAGATTCTTGTAAGTGTCGGCCCGAAGCGACCGGGAGACTGCAGTGACGGCGTCAGACTTGTTGATGGAGAACGCGATGATCTCCGTAAACGACGGGTCTGCACCCATAAGCGTAATGTCGGTGCCATGCAGGGTCGTGACCACTTTCGGCCCGCCGGGGCCGACCATCTCCCGGGCCAGGTATGCGGCGGTGGCGTGGGGGACGGCGTAGTGGGCGTGCACAATGTCCAGCCCCACCAGCCGGTGCACCTCCACCAGCTTGTTGGCGAGGGTCAACAGATAGGGCGGGTCTTTGAAGAGCGGATATGACGGCGTCTCCACCTGGTGGAAGAAAATGTTCTCATGAAACGTATTGAGACGGAACGGCACATCGGATGAAATAATGTGCAGTTCATGCCCCCGTACGGCCAGTTGCTTGGCCAACTCCGTCGCGACAATGCCGCTGCCGCCGACGCTGGGGTAACAGACGATGCCAATCCGCAACGCAGGAACCTCCTTTGGGATCCCGGTCAAATCTGATCCGGGCGGTCAACGTTACAGGCTCATGAGGTCCGACACCAGGCGCGCCTGGGTCGTGAGAAACCCTTCGGCGAAACTCACACCCGCCCGGGCCCCGAACAGACGGTCCCGGCTCTCAATCAAGTACGGCAGGCCGGCCGGCCCGTTAAGCCGGGTCGCCACCGCGCCTTCGGCCGGGCGGAACTGGGAGACATGGGCGAACAGGCTTTCGATTTTCTGTGGATAAACCGGTGTTATGTCAACATAGAAAGAGGGTTCCTGCTCGTCGTTGATGAAGTAATAGAGCACTTTCGCCGGGCGGTACGGCTCCTGCCCGGTCTCGTATCGGCGGAGTCCGGCGTTGAAAAGCGCCTCCTGCATGAGCTGATGGGCCGCCCGGTGGTCGGGATGCCGGTCGGCGCCCCAGTTCACGAAGGCCACTGCCGGCCGCACCTGGCGGATGGCCTCGACAACTGTGCGCATCTGCCCGGGGTCCCGGTAATCGAGTCCCCGGTCAGGCAACGCCAGATTCCGCCGCCACCGGCAACCGAGTATGTGGGCGGCGGCCTCCCCTTCGGCAAGCCGCTCCGCGGGCGTGCCGTTGGAGCCCATTTCGCCCCGGGTCAGGTCGATGATTGCCGTGGCGTGCCCCAGTCCGCTCTGCCGGGCGAGGGTGCCGCCCATGCCGAGTTCCACGTCGTCCGGGTGGGGTCCGAACGCCAACAGATCAATCTGGATCGGACTGGTTGAACCCGTTGAACCCGTTGAACTCGTTGAACTCGTTGGACTCACTCGGAGATCGCCTCCCCTTACCCAGGCCCCACATCGGATTCTACACCATTTATGACGCCCCGCGAAGGGACAGAGAGACCGATGAATCTCCCACAGCTGCTAGACAAGCTAAAGGCCGACAAGGCCATGGGCGCGAACCTGACCAACTGGCACGTAATGCCGGCCGTAGCCGCCCGTTACGGCGACTGGCCGGCGGCGCTGGACCCGCGCATCATCGCAGCCCTGGGCGAGCGCGGCATCCGGCAGCTTTACACCCACCAGACCCAGGCCGTGGCGGCGGCGCTGGCCGGCCAGTCCACCGTCGTGGTAACGCCCACGGCTTCCGGCAAGTCCATGTGCTACAACCTGCCGGTGCTCAGCGCCATCCTGAAGGACCCGGCCAGCCGGGCGCTCTACCTGTTCCCCACCAAGGCGCTGGCCCAGGACCAGGTGGTGGAGGTCAAGTCGCTGGCGGACCGGTTAGGCGCCGAAATCAAGTCCTATGTGTACGATGGCGACACGGCTCCCGCCGTCCGGCAGGTCTGCCGGCAGGCGGGCCACATCGTCATTACCAATCCGGACATGCTCCACACCGGCGTGCTGCCCCACCATACGAAATGGGTCAAGCTGTTCGAAAACCTCAAGTACGTGGTCATCGACGAGCTGCATCAGTACCGGGGCGTCTTCGGCTCGCATCTGGCGAACCTGCTCCGCCGGCTCCGCCGCATCTGCGAGTTTTATGGCTCGCACCCCGTATTCCTCTGCTCCTCCGCCACCATCGCCAACCCGAAAGAGCTGGCAGAACGGCTGACCGGGCAGGAGATGACGCTCATCGACGACAACGGCGCCCCCCGGGGGGAGCGGCACCTGCTCTTCTACAACCCGCCGCTGGTGGGCCGGGACGGACTCCGGGAAGCGGCGGTCAAGTCGACAACCCGGGTGGCCGGCGAGTTGCTGAAGCACGGCGTCCAGACGATCGTTTTCGCCCGGAGCCGCCAGAACGTGGAGATTCTCACCACCTACCTCCGTGAGGCCGCCGGACCGGGCAAGGGTTCCCGGATTATGGGCTACCGGGGCGGCTACCGGCCCAACGAACGGCGGGAAATCGAAGCCGGCCTCCGTTCCGGTCAGATCCTCGGCGTCGTCTCAACCAATGCACTGGAACTGGGCATCGATATCGGCCAGCTGGAGGCCTGCGTGATTTCCGGCTACCCCGGCACCGTGGCATCAAGCTGGCAGCAGGCCGGCCGGGCCGGGCGGCGGGGCGCCACTTCGCTGACCGTCATGGTCGCCTCCTCGGCGCCGCTGGACCAGTACATGATCTCGCACCCGGAGTACTTTTTTCAGCGGGCGCCGGAGATGGGCCTGATCAACCCGGACAACCTGCTCATTCTCGTCAGCCATCTCAAATGCGCCGCCTTCGAGCTGCCGTTCGTGGACGGCGAGCAGTTCGGCGTGGAGACCACCGTGGAGATCCTGTCCTACCTCGAAGAGGCCAAAATTCTCCGGCATGCCGGCGGCAAGTGGCACTGGTCGGCCGAGAACTTCCCGGCGGAGAACATCAGCCTCCGGTCCGTCGACGCCGAAAACGTGGTGATCATCGACCAGAGCGAGACCGGCAACGCCCGCGTGTTGGGCGAAATCGACCAGTTGGGCGCCATGACCATGCTGCACACCAACGCCATCTACCTGCACCAGGGCGTTCAGTTCCACGTGGACAGGCTGGAGTGGGGTGAAAAGAAGGCGTATGTCCATAAAGTCGATGTGGAATATTACACCGACGCCAACCTGGCGGTCACCCTCAAGCCGCTGGACGTGATCAAGGAGAAGCGGGAACTGGGCATGCAGGTCCGCTTTGGCGAAGTGATGACCGCGGCCAAGGCGACGATTTTCAAGAAAATCAAGCTGCACACCCACGAGAACATGGGCTGGGGCGAAATTCACCTGCCTGAGTATGAGATGCACACCTGCGCCTACTGGGTCTCCCTGCCGGACGAACTCACGCAAGGCTTCAGTCAGGACGAGCTCAACTCCGCCCTGGTCGGGCTGGGCAATCTGCTCAAGGGGCTGGCGCCCATGTACCTCATGTGCGACCCGTCCGACATCCATGAGGTGGTGCAGGTCCGCTCACCGTTTAATGAACAGCCCACGGTTTATCTCTATGACGCTTATCCGGCCGGCATCGGCCTGGGCGAAAAATGCTACGACCTGCATCCCATGCTGCTGTCCACTGCGCTGGACCGGGTGCAGGCGTGTCCGTGCGAAAACGGCTGCCCGTCGTGCGTCGGCCCGGCGGCCGACACAGGCAACATCCAGGGTGCGAAATCAGGCGTGCTGCGGATTCTGCGGCGGGCCTTGGATCTTGGGGCTGTCAGCCACTAGTATTTCCGGAGGTGTCCACCGTGCCCAAGGTGAGTATCGAGAATTGCACCCAGTGAGGCTACGATTCCAGAGCTGCCAGTCTGGCAGGCGAACTCGGAGCGAACTTTCCCGGCATATCCGTTGAACTGATCAAGTCCTCCGGCGGCGTCTTCGAAGTGGTGCACGACGACAAGTTGATCTTCTCCAAGAAGGCTCTGGGCCGCTTCCCCGAACCGGGCGAAGTGGCGTCGCTGATCAAGTAAGCAGCGCAGGCGGGAGGGGCGTGCGATGGACCTGCGGGAACGGCTCCGCCTGCTGAAAGTGGCCGCGACGCAACGTGACCAGGAATCCCGCCCCGCTCCGACCTCTGGAACCGGTTCGAACGGGCTCGTCGGCTCCGGCGGGCTCGCCGGGGGAGAGATGACGCGGGTGTGGCCTGCGGGGTCCGACCGGGCGTCCGCCATCGCCGGCGGCTGCCTGGACGGCTATGTGCTCCGGAACGGCTCCGGCGAGGCGTTCTGCCTGGAGACCCGGTATCCCGTCGAGTACCTGCGGGGGCCGCTCTCCCTGGAGCACATCTTTGCGGTGCCCGGCGCCGCCTGGGAGACGATCGGACGGGTGCCTGCCACCGCCGACATGCGCTCTGCCGTCTTCTTCGACACGGAGACCACCGGCCTGGCCGGTGGCACGGGCACCCATGCCTTCCTCATCGGCCTGGGCTACTTCGAAGGCTTCGACTTCGTGCTCAAGCAGTACTTCCTGCGGGACTACCCGGAAGAGGACGCGCTGCTGGAGGCCCTGGCCGGTGATTTGGCCCGGTTCAGCCTGCTGGTCACATTCAACGGCAAGGCGTTCGACTGGCCGCTGATGGAGACGCGCTACCGCCTCTCCCGGCGGCGGGTGCCCCTGGCCGGCATCCCCCACCTGGACCTGCTCCACCCCGCCCGGCGGGTCTGGAAAGGCCGCCTAGCCCAGTGCAACCTGACCAACCTGGAAGCGCAGGTGCTGGGCGTCCGGCGGATGGGCGACGTGCCCGGGCATCTCATTCCACAGCTATACTTCGACTATTTGCGTTCAGGCGATGCGACGCCGCTGCTGGACGTGGTTCTGCACAACCGGCTGGATATTTTGAGTCTGGTGGCCCTGGCCACGTGGCTGGGGCGGATCGTCACCGACCCGCTCTCCCCCACCGCCGACGGCGAACTGGTGCCGGGGGACGACCTGTACGCCCTGGCTCGACTCTTCGAGGCCCGGGGCCGGTCAGACGAGGCGCTGGTGCTCTACGAGGCCGCCGTGGACCGGGGCGCCGTCGCCATTAGCCCGCGGCTGATGATGCAGGAATTGGCCCGAGCCTACAAGCGGCTCCGGCGGCACGACCGGGCGCTGCCCATCTGGGAGCAGATGGCGGGCGACCCCGCCGGCCCCAGCCTTCATGCCCTGGTGGAGATGGCCAAATACTACGAGCACGTAGCCCGGGACATCGACCGGGCCCACGCCCTCGCACACGAGGCCCTGGCCGTCGCCGAACGCCGCCGGTCAATTACCGGAGCAGGGGCAGGCGCATACGCTCTGGCGGCCGCGGCCGATGTCCAGGACCTGCAGCACCGCATCTCACGGCTCACACGGAAGCGGCAGCGCTGATCTGTCGGCATAAAGCCCATCCCCCCGGCCCACCCTATGGCCGGGGGGATTCTTTCGAAGTGAGCACAACACGCAGCCGCCATTCGTCAAAGCGCCCATGCACCGTCTTGTTGCTGGCCTTGCTGGCGGCCTTCACGCTGCTGCCCGGGCCAAAACCGGCCCGGGCCGAACCCACCTTGCCGGGCGACCGCCCGTTGGTTCGGGCGGAGATCCCGGACCGGCGGGTTGCCCTCACCTTCGATGTCACCTGGCAGCAGACCGAACTGGCCCGGATCATCGGCGCCCTGGACGCCGCCAACGTCAAGGCCACCTTCTTCGTCGGCGGCACGTTCCTCTCGCTCTATGGGGAGAACGCCCGGCTGCTGATCGCCCACGGGCACGAGGTGGGCACGCTTGGCCAGCGCGTGGTCGACCTGTCCGGCCAATCGGAGCAGGAGGTGACCAGCAACCTCCTGGCAAGCCAGTCCGCCCTGGCGAAAATCCTCGGTGGGCCGGTCCGATACTTCCGGCCGCCCATGGGTACGGCCACGCCGGAAGTTGTGCGCGGCGCACGGGCAGCCAACCTGATCACCGTAACGTACAGCCTGGACTCGGAGGACTATACCGGCATTCCCGCCGCCGAAATTGCCCAAAACGTGGTGAAACGGGCGCGAAAGGGCGACATCATCCGGCTCTCGGCCAGCGACTGGTCCCCCCGGACCAGTGCTGCGCTCCCTCTGATTATCCGGGGGCTGGCGGAGCGGAAGTTCCTTCTGGTCCGGGTCTCCGACCTGGTCGTTCCCTGAGTCCTGCCCCCGGCGAATCGCCGGGGGGTTTTTATCTGCCGAAAAGGAGGAGTTTACACGAGACACGAATAGAATGACTGCAGCATATCTGAAAGGGGTGTTAATATGGTCTCGTCTGATGATAAGACTATGGCTTTATTGGCTCATCTGCTTTCATTGTTCTTCGGTTTTATTCCCCCGCTCGTCGTCTACCTGGTCAAGAAGGACCAGTCGGCTTTTGCCGGCGAGCACGCCAAAGAGGCCCTGAACTTCCAACTTTCCATGATAATCTACTACCTCGGGGCAGGCATTCTGGTCATTCTCCTGGTCGGTATCCTGCTCCTCCCGCTGCTTTATATCTTCAGCCTCATCTTCATCATCATAGCGACGATCAAAGCCGCTAACGGCGAAATGTATCGCTATCCCCTGACCATCCGGTTCATCAGCTAACTGAAGACTCCGGTTCGTGCTGAAGGCGGTGCATAACTATGCACCGCCTTCTTCATTGCGCCGCCGATATTGAGCCACCTCCAAGGGGACCCAGCCCCGGCCGGCATACGCCAACCGCAGCTCCAAATCGGCCATGGCTGCCGCCGAAATCAGGTGCGCCTCGTCCCGGGTCACCAGTTCAAACCGGATCCGGCCCCCCGGCGGCAGTTGGGCGATGCGGCCCACGTCCGCCGAGACGGTCACCCCGATTTTGGTATAGCCGCCCATGGTCTGGCGGTTTGCCAGCAGCACAATCGGCTTGCCGTCCGGCGGCACCTGAATACCGCCGAGCGGCATCCCATCCGAAATGATGTCGGCTCCGTTCCAGTGCGGCAACACCGGCCCTTCCAGGCGCACGCCCATCCGGTCCGACCTCGTGCTGATCACATAAGCCGCCGAACTGAGAATGGCAAGCGCCTCCGGTTTGAACCGGTCCGCCTGCGGGCCGGGGACCACCCGCACGGTCAACTCCGGCGGGTAGGCGGGCTGTAGTTCCGGCGGCAACCGCCGGTCGGAAAGCAGGGCGGCCGGCAACGCCTCGGCGCCAACCGGAACCAGGTCCCCGGCGGCCAGCGGCGCCGGGCCCAGGTGCCCGAACAGGTCGCTGCTCCGGCTACCCAGAACCACCGGCGTGTCGATGCCGCCGGCGACCGTCAGGTACGTACGGCAGCCCGATTGGAGGCCGGCAAAACTGAGCACATCGTCGGTTGCCAGGGCGAACGCTTCCCACATCGCGACCGGAACGCCGTTCACCAGCGGCCCCATCTCCGCGCCGGTCACAGCTACCACCAGCGGTCGACCCGCCTGAAACCGGGCGCCCACCAGCGTCATTTCCAGGCCGGCGGCGCTTTCGGGATTCCCCACCAGCCGGTTGCCGATGCGCAGTGCCACCGGATCGACGGCGCCGGCTTCCGGCACCCCTTCGGCCTGCCTGCCCCCCCGCCCCAGGTCCTGGACGGTGGTAAGGAGCCCGGGCTTGAGCACCCTCAGCACGGCTCGCACCCCCTGCGGTATTCCGCCTCCGAAATGGCGACGAACCTGACCCGGTCTCCGGCCCGCAGCAGCGCCGGCTCCGGCCGTCCCGGATCAAACAGCTTCACGGACGTGAGTCCCAGCAGCCGCCAGCCGCCCGGCGATTCAGCGGGGTAGACCCCGGTCTGCTGCCCGCCAATGGCGACCGAACCCGCCGGCACCCGGATGCGGGGCGTGGCGATGCGGGGAGTGGCTAACGCAGGCGCGAGGCCGCCCATGTACGCAAAGCCCGGGGAGAACCCGACGGCGTAAACGGTATAGAGCCCGCCGGAGTGCCGGCCGATCACTTCCGCCACCGGCAAGCCGGTGTGCGCCGCGACGTCCTGCAAGTCCGGTCCCGCATACCAGGTCGGGATTTCAATCAACCGGCCCGAGTCCTCCTCCGCCCCGCCTACCCCAAGGAGGCCCGCCAACCGCTGGTCGAGGCTGTCGGACGGCCAGCGCTCCGGATCGTATTCCACCATCGCTGAACAGTAGGTCGGAATCACCTGAATCACACCGGGAAGTGCGAGGGCCCGGACGGCGGTCGCGAACTGATTGACCTGCCGATTGATCGCCAGATCGACCTGATCGCCGAACTCTACCAGCAGCGCCCGGTCCCCGCAAGGCAAACAGCGCGGGTACATGGTCTCACAACCCCAAGTAAGCCTGTCGGATCGTCTCGGTAGCCAGCAGGTCGGCGCCGGTGCCTTCCAGCACCACGCGGCCGGTCTGCAACACGTAGGCCCGGTTCGCCAGTTCCAGCGCCTCCTGCACGTTCTGCTCCAGCAGCAGAATCGTCGTGCCGGTCTGCGCAATCTGCCGAATCATGTCGAAAATCTCCGCCACCAGTTTGGGCATCACGCCCAGCGACGGCTCGTCCAGAATCAGGAGCTTGGGCTGCGACATCAGCCCCCGAGCAATGGCCAGCATTTGCTGCTCGCCCCCGGACATGGTGCCGGCCAACTGGCCCTGCCGCTCCTTCAGCCGGGGAAAGAGCACGAACATCTGATCCAGCACCCGCGCCCGGTCGGCCGCGCTCTTTTTCGTGAAGGCACCCAGCAGGAGGTTCTGCTGGACCGTCATTCGAGGAAAGACCATGCGACCTTCGGGCACGTGGGCGAGGCCCAGCGGCACGATTTCGTGCGCCGGCAGGCCGTCCAGCCGCCGGCCCGCAAAGTGAATCTCGCCGGCCGTCGGCTTCAGCAACCCGGAAATCACCCGCACCAGCGTGGATTTCCCGGCCCCGTTGCTGCCCACCAGCGCCACGATCTCACCCGGTTTAATGTGCAGGGAGACGCCTTGCAACACCATGTTGCCGCGATAGCCGGCGGCCAGGTCTCTTACGTTAAGCATGGTATTTGTCCCCCAGATACGCCTTGATCACGTCCGGCTGTCGCACCACATCGGCGGGGCGGCCCTCGGCGATTTTCCGGCCGCCATCGAGCACGACCACCCGGTCGGAGAGCGACATGACCACTTCCATGACGTGCTCCACGAGAATAATCGTAACACCGCGTTCCCGCGTCCGCTGCACCAGGGCGACGGCGTCCTGCACTTCGGTCTGCGTCAGCCCCGCCATGGTCTCGTCCAACAAGAGCAGCTTCGGCTGCGTGGCCAGCGCCCGCGCCATTTCCAGTCGTTTCTTGTCGGCAATGGTCAGTTCCTTGCCCAGGGCCCCCGCTTTGGGCTCCAGCCCCATGAAGGAGATCGTCTCCTCCGCCTGCTTGCGGGCCAACTTCCGGTCGGCTGTCTGCAGGTACGCCCCCACTTCGACGTTCTCCAGCACGGTCATGTCGAGAAAGGGCCGGACGATCTGAAACGTCCGGGACATCCCCAACCGGCACAGGCGCTCGGGCGTAAACCCGGTCACGTCTTGCCCGGCGAAGGTCACCCGGCCCCCGTCCGGCTTCAGAAAGCCGGCGACGGTGGCGAAGAACGTCGATTTGCCGGCGCCGTTCGGGCCGATCAGACCGAGAATCTCCCCCGCTTCCACCGCCATGGCGACGTCCTCGTTCGCCACGATGCCGCCGAACCGCTTGGTCAGGTTCTCAACTGCGAGCAGCGGCATCCGCCGTCACCTTCTTTTCCCGCAAAATCCGGCCCCGCGCACCGAACAGCCGGTCCCACAACCCAGCCAGGCCGTCCGGCTGGTAGACCGATACCACGACAATCAGCACACCATAGAGCAGCAGGTCCAGGCCCGACCCGCTGGATCCCAGCATGACGCTGGTGTACTCGTTGAGCGGAATCAGGACGGCAGCGCCCAACACCGGCCCCCAGAGCGAGCCGGCCCCGCCCAGCACCGCCACGAGCGCCACTTTAATGGAGAGAGCCCCGTCAAACACGGAGGCCGGGTCGATAAAGAGCACGTACTGGGCAAAGACGCCGCCCACCACCGCCATCACAAAAGCGCTGATCATCAGGGCGTACAGCTTCTGCCGAAAGATGTCGATTCCGAGTGAACGGGCCGCTTCCGGATCGCCTTTGATCGCCCGGAAGTATGCGCCGAGGCGGTTGCGCCCGATCTGCCAGCAGAGCCAGAGCCCCGCCCCCAAAAGCAGCAGCGCCACGTAGTAGAAGCCCGCCTTCGATTTGAACTGCAAGGTAAGCCACCACTGGTACTGCCGGTCCAGGGGCACGTAGACGCCCACGGCGGCGCCGATATACTTCCACTGGGTCGCGATGATCTGGACCATTTGCCCCACGGTGAATGTGGCGATGGCAAAGTAGTGACCCGCCAGCCGGAAGCAACCCCAGCCGATGATCAGGGCGATCCCGGCCGCCACCACACCGCCGGCAAACATGCCGATAATCGGGCTGATCTTGGCCTTGGTCATCAGCAGCGTCGTGGTGTACGCCCCGGTGCCAAAGAAAACCGCATGGCCAAACGAGACCTGCCCGGCGTAGCCACCGACCAGGTTCCAGGCGATGCCCATGAGCGCGTACAGAAAGATCATGATCAAAACGTGTTGCGGATGAGGTTGGGTCACCACGAGCGGAATCGCCAGCAGGACTGCCAGCCCCACGCCGCCGAGCACGACAGACCTGTTTCGGAAGGGCATGTGCGGTTCCTCCTTACGTGGTGCCCATCAGGCCCTTCGGCCTTATGAACACGACCAAGAGATAGATCGAAAAGACGAACGCATACTTGAGCTGTGGACTGATAAAGACACCGGCCAGCGACTCCACCAGCCCGATGATCAGGCCGGCCACCAGCGCCCCCTGAATGGACCCGAATCCGCCCAGGGCTACGGTGACGAAGGCGATGCCGCCGAAAATGGCCCCCACGTCCGGGTGAATGTAGTAAAAGTTGGCCAGCAGCGCGCCCGCCACGCCCAATGCGCCGAGCCCGAGTCCCCAGGCCACCCCGAAGAACCGGTCCACGTTGATCCCCATGAGCGCGGCCGCCTGTTTATTCTGCGCCACCGCCTGGAGCGCCCAGCCGGTCTCGGTTTTCGTGATGAACCAGTAGAGCAGCGCCGTCATGAGCAGGGCACCGACGGCGGCCACCAGTTCCGGGGCGCCCAGTACGATCCCGGCGAACTGAACACGCCCTTCCACCCAGGGGTGCTGCACCTGCCGGTAGTCGGCCGAAAAAACGAAGTGGGCCAGGGCCCGGAACGCGATGCCCAGGCCGAAAGTCACGGTAATTTGCGCCACCGACGGCGCCTCCAGCACCCGCTTGATGATGTACCGGTAGACCACAATCCCCAGCAGGTACATCAGGCCGGCCACCAGCGGGATCGCCAGCAGCGGGTCCATTCGCAAATAGGCGTTGGCCGTGTAGGCCACATACATGGCCACCATCAAGAAATCGCCGTGTGCGAAATTGACGATGTCCATGACCCCGAAAATCATGGTGAGTCCCAGTGCGATCAGTGCGAAGATCGCTCCCCAGAGCAGCCCGGAAAGAATGGCCTGTGTCAGTACGACTCCCGTCAACGCCTTACCCCCCCTGGGTTAGTGGCGGAGGCAGGCCCGCGCCTGCCCCCACCGCCGCTGTTGCGTTTACTTGCGATCCTTCCAGGCCGGGATCGGATAGACCAGCTTGCCGGCCGCCACGTCGAACGGCCAGACGGTCGTGTACGCACCATTCTGTACCTGCACGATGATGCCGGCGCCCAGCGTGTTCTGACCCTTCTCGTCGAACTTGATGCCCTTCCACGGCATGACGATGTCGCCGGCGCCGAGGTTGGTCGCCTTCAGGGCCGCCTGAATCGCCTTGGGATCGGTCGACTTGGCCCGGTTGATGGCATCCGCCAGCACCAGCGTGCCCTGCAGGGCACGGGCGGAGCTGCCGTTCAGCTCGGCGCCGAACTTGGACTTGAAGAGCGTGTTGAGCTGTCCGATGATCGGCTTCTTGGCCGCCAAATCGTTGGCCCAGACTTCGCGGGAGACCAGGTACTCGGCATCCTTGCCGAGGGTCTTGATGAACTGGGTGTCAACGAAGCCGGAGTCGTTGCCCCAGATCAGCTTCGGGTTGACATCCATGCCCTTGAACGCCTTCAGAAAGAGAATGGCGTCCGGACCGTAGGAGGCCATCATCACGAATTCCGGGTTCTTGGCTTTGATTCGCTGCACTTCGGCGTCCACGTTGGCGGCCTTCGAGGAGTAGGCGATCTCCTCGACGATGTTCCAGCCGTTCTTGCCGGCGAGCGCCTTCGCAGACTTGGCGGTGTCCTGGCCCCAGAGGCCGTCTTCCATGGCCATGGCGATCTTCTCGGTGCCCTTGATCGTGCCGGCCTTCTTCAGGTCGTCGAAGAACTGGTAGGCATTCTCCACGAAGGAGCCGTCGTGCGGGGTCGTGCGGAAGAAGTACTTGAACCCCTGCTCGGTCAGGGAGGGCGACGTGGAGTCAGCGTTCAGGTGAGGCACTTCGTAGCGCTCCGCCACCGGCGCGATGGCCGCCGTCACGGCGCTGTTGTACCCACCCTGCAGCGCGACCACCTTCTCCTGGGTGATTAGCCGTTCCGCTTCCGACTTGCCCTTGTTCGGGTCAGCCTGATGGTCTGCGAAAACGACCTTCAACTGGGCGTTCCCCAAGTTCGGAATGCCCTTCCACTTGGCCTGCGGCAGGTCCAGTTCCGGGTGTTGCCCGTTGATGATTTCCATGGCCAGCGTCACGCCATTTGTCAGGTCCTTACCGGCCACGGCCGATGGACCGGAGAGCGGGTAGATCGCACCGATGGCGACTTCCTTCGGGGCAGCGGCCGCCGGGGCCGGTGTATTCTCTGCGGGCTTGGCACCACCGCCGCAGGCGGTTACCAGGAGACCAACCGAAAGGAACAGTGCAACGAACTTGGCAAGGCGCTTCTGATTCACTGCGAATCCCCCTTTTGCGTAAATGCTGCAGGCTAGGCGTTGGCGATTTCTTCGTCGGTCAGGGCGGTGACAAACATATGGCCGGGGGCGTGGGTGATCATCAACGGCGGCCGGGATTGAATCGCCACCGCCTGCGGCGTCACCCCGCAGGCCCAGAAGACCGGCACTTCACCCGGATAGACCGGGACCGGGTCGCCCCAGTCGGGGCGGGCCAGATCGGCAATCCCCAGGGCTTCCGGGGCACCGATATGCACCGGTGCCCCATGCACCGCCGGGTAACGTCCGGTCACGGTGACCGCCTTGGGCACCAGCGAGGCCGGAATGGGGCGCATGGAGACCACGAGCGGTCCGGCAAACCGGCCGGCCGGGACACACGCCCGGTTCGTACGGTACATGGGCACGTTGCAGCCACAGTCGATATGGCGCACCGGCAGCCCGGCATTCAGAAGCGGTTGTTCAAACGTAAAGCTGCAGCCGATCAGAAACGCCACCAGATCATCACGCCACAGATCCTTGATTTCCGTGCGTTCTTCCACCAGTTCCCCGTCCCGGTAAACCCGATACCGGGGCAGGTCAGTGCGCAGGTCGGCCCCGGGCGCCGTTAGTTTCGGCTCGGGATCGCCGGTCTCCAGCACCTCCAGAAGCGGCATGGGCTTCGGGTTCCGCTGGGCCAACCGGAGAAAATCAAACGCCTCCGCTTTCGGCAGCACCACCAGGTTGGCCTGGGCATAGCCCGGGGCCAGACCGGCCGAAACCTTGTCCCACTGCCCGCTGCGGCAGGCCGCCCACACTTCCCTCGGCGTCTTCCCCCAATTTGATGCGGTCGTCATACCGTGAACGGTGCCGCTAACTGCACGCCGTCGCTCACCATCCTTTCGCGGATTTGTTTGATAAAGGCCACGGCATGCGGGTTGTCGCCGTGAACGCAAATCGTGTCTGCCTGAACCGGGACGAGTTTCCCGGTAATCGCCCAGACGGCCCCTTCCATGACCATTTGCCGGACCTGGGCCTCCGCTGCGGACTCGTTGGGGATCATGGCGCCGGGCAGGCGCCGGGAGACCAGGGTCCCGTCCTCGTTGTACGCCCGGTCGCCGAATACCTCGCCCGCCACCTTGAGCCCAGACGCCAGGCCGGCCTTGTAGAGTTCCGAACCCGGCTGCGCGAAGAGCACCAGTTCCGGATCAAAATCAGCGACGGCCGCGGCAATGGCTTTGGACATCTCCGCACTTACGCTGGCCATGTTGTAGAGCGCCCCATGGGGTTTTACGTGGTGCATCCGCACACCCTCGGCCCGGCAGACGGCCGCCAGGGCACCGATCTGGTAAAGCACGTCCCCGTACAGCTCGTCCGGTGTGCACTTCAGCTCCCGCCGGCCGAAGCCGGCCAGATCCCGAAAGCCCGGGTGCGCCCCGATGCTGACGCCGTGCTGCTTGGCCAGCCGAACCGTCTGGCGCATGACCTGGGGGTCCCCGGCATGAAAGCCGCACGCCACGTTCGCCGAAGTGATCAGCGGCATAACCAGTCCATCGGCGCCGATCGTGTACGCACCAAAGGACTCACCCATGTCGCAGTTGAGGTCAACCCGAAGACTCACGGACGGTTCCCCCTCCACTCACTTTGATAGCCCATATCGCTGGATACGGCGTGAGCCGCGGCCTGAAGCGGCGGCAGATACTCCTGGACATGCTCCGGCGTATACAACTGATCCGGTCCGGCGATGGAGAGTGCAGCCACCACGGTCCCGGCGGCCCCGAAAATGGGGGCGGCCATTTCGGCACTGCCCGGCTGCAACTCGCCAAGGCTGACGGTCCAGCCCAGGGCTCGCGTCTCGTACGCCATCACCATGAGGTCTTTCGGGTCGGTGATGGTGGTAGCCGTGTGCTGCACCGGCTGGGTCCCGGCCAGAATTTCGGCCTGGCGCTCCGGTGAGCAGAATGAAAACAGCAGCCGGGTGCTGGCGCCGGCATACAGCGGGGCCCGGCGCCCGATGGCGATGTACAGCCGCACGGGCGTGGTGCCCTCCAACCGCTCCGCGTAGACCCCTTCGTTTCCGTCGATGACGACGAGCTGCACCGACTGCCCGGTCTGGTCCCGCAGCCGCTGCATGTGCGGCAGGGCAAACCGCCGGACGTCCAGCCCCTCCGCCACCAGCGCGCCGAGCCGGAGAAAGCGCAGTCCCAGCCGGTAAGACCGGTCCGGGGTCCGGCTCAGGAATTCGTGTTCTTCGAGAGCGGAAAGCAGCCGGTAGACCGTCGCCTTGGGGAAACCCGAGAGCCGGACCACCTCGGACAGGCCCAGTTCGCCGTGGGTTTGGAACAGATCAACCAGCGACAAAGCCTTGTTCAGTACGTCGTGACCCTTTCCTAAAGGCAGATCCCGATCCCTCCCCGCACCACATCGGTCCACCTTATGGACCGATGGTTCATATAATACGCATAATATGCCGCGTCCCCTGTGGAATCCTTCTGCCATGTAAGTTTTTCTTACGGTATGCATAAGTTCATATTAAAGCGGGATTCCCAAGCGGGTGACAGAGAGACAAAACTGGCACTCCCAGATGGGTGCCAGTCTGAGTCCAGCCAGTTTCTCAAGGGGGTGTTTTCGAAGACAAGGTGGTCGTGGCACCACCCGGCAGGCACTTCACTGCCGACCAAATCCGCGCACTTGTGGAGTTTCAGGAGCGTTTCTTTGATACCGAAGTAGTGGCAGCCAAGTCCGAAGATCGTACATAACGACTCGATATCCCCTCACTCATCCTGCAACATCTTGACTAAGCCGCGCGCGAGCATGCGAAAGACCCGCGCGAGACCAGCACCAAGACAGCACAAAGGCCGGGCGAGGGGTTGATCCCTGCCCGGCCTATCGTTCGTAACGCAACCTGCTCAACGCACTTAATCTTCCAGCCCGCTGGCCACACCGCCCTGCAACTTCGGGGCGGTCCGCCTGCGGGGCAGCTTCTCCCGCCGGCTCGCCAGTTCCGAGCGCACATGTGCCACGTGTTCCCGGGCGGCGGCAGCGACCCCCTCCGGAGTCAGGCCGTACAACTCGGCGTAAATCGCCGGCGCCCCGTGCCCCACAAACTCGTCCGGAATGCCGACCCGCTTCACCCGGGCGTTCACACCCGCTTCCGCGTAGAGTTCCAGCACCGCCGAACCGAAGCCGCCGGCCAGGTAGGACTCCTCCACCGTCACCACTGCGCCGGTCTCCCGGCCCACCCGGGTCAGCAGCCCGGCGTCCAGCGGCTTGATGAACCGCGGGTCCACCACCGCCGCCTGGATGCCCTCCTGCGCCAGAATGTCGGCGGCGGCCAGGCAGACGTTCGCCATGGTCCCCAGGCCCACCAGCGCCACGTCCGCCCCGTCCCGGAGCAGTTCGCCCCGCCCGATGGCGAGGGACCGGAGCTCTTCGTCCATGGCCACCCCGACCGCCTTGCCCCGCGGGTAGCGGAGCGCAGCCGGGGCGCCGTGATTGACCGCCGTGTAGAGCATGTGCTGCATTTCGTTTTCATCGCGAGGCGCCATCATGACCAGTTGCGGAATGGTCCGCAGGTAGGTGACGTCAAAAAGGCCCTGGTGGGTGGCGCCGTCTTCCACGAGGCCGCCCCGGTCCAGGCTGAAAACGACCGGCAGGTTCTGCAGCGCCACGTCCTGGATGACCTGATCGTACGCCCGCTGCAGGAATGTGGAGTACACGGCGAAGACCGGGCGCATCCCTTGCTTGGCGAGGCCCGCCGCAAAGGTGACGCCGTGCTGCTCCGCGATGCCCACGTCGAAGTATCGCGACGGGAACTCCTTGGCGTATTTCGTCAGCCCGGTGCCCGGCGCCATCGCCGCGGTGATACCCACGACCCGGTCGTCCCGCCTGGCCAACTTGAGTAACGTATTGCCGAAGACTTCGCTGTAGGTGAGGGCACCGGGCGCCGTCTTGCCGGTCTTGATATCGAACGGCCCGCCGCCGTGGAACTTCTCCGGCAACTCCTCGGCGTAGGGCACGCCTTTGCCCTTGGTGGTCACCACGTGGACCACCGTAGGGCCGGGGTACGCCCGGGCCTGCCTGAGAGCCGCCTGTAGGGCCGGCAGGTTGTGCCCGTCCACCGGGCCGATGTATGTCAGCCCCAGGTCCTCGAAGAACATGTTCTCGACCAGAAAGTGCTTGAAGCTTTCCTTCATGCGGTCGACCAGTTCGAGGGCCTGAGCCCCGAGGAACGGCATTTTCTTCAGCGCCTCGGCCACATCGTGCTTCACCCGCTGGTAGCTGGGCCCCGTGCGGATGCGGGCCAGGTAGTTGGAAATGCCGCCCACGTTGGCCGCGATCGACATGGAGTTATCGTTGAGAACAATGACCAGCTTGGTCTTGTCGTGCCCGGCGTGGTCCAGCGCCTCGTACGCCATGCCGCCGGTCAGCGCCCCGTCGCCGATGACCGCGATCACTTCGTGGTTCTCGTGGCGCAGGTCACGGGCTTTGGCCATGCCCACCGCCGCCGAAATGGATGCGGAAGCATGGCCCCAGTGGAAATGGTCGTGAATGGACTCCGCCGGGTCCGTAAACCCGGAGATACCCTGATACTGCCGGAGGGTGTGGAACCGGCCATATCGTCCGGTCAGCAGCTTGTGCACGTAGCTCTGGTGCGAAACGTCCCAGAGAATCTTGTCGTGCGGGCTGTCAAAGACCGTATGAAGGGCCAGCGTCAATTCCACCACGCCCAGGTTGGGGGCGAGATGTCCGCCCGTGCGGGCCACCGTCTCCAGGATGACCTGCCGGATCTCATCCCCCAGGGCCAGAAGCTCCTGTGTGGACAGGCCCTTGAGTTGCTCGGGGCCGGTCAGATCCCTTAGCTGCATAGCTACGTGGTCCTCCTTCGTGAGGCGTTGGGTCCCCGCCCGCCGGTGACCGACCGGCCGATGACCCGCTCAAAGCCATAAATGACACGGCCCGCAAGAAAGACCACCTGGGTGGGCCGGTCCAGGGCGAACGTCTTGCCGGCCGCTTTCCCGCCAACGACGAGAAACGCAATCAGGCCGACCATCATGAGTCTGCTTAACGTGACGATCAGCGGGCCGCCGTGAAAGGCCTGCACGGCTTCCAGCGCCACGGTCATGCCGGCCGCACCGGAGACCGCCCCGGTGACGTCGCCGATCACGTCGTTCGTGAAATTGGAGACCTTGTCGGCGTTCTTCACCAGGTAGAGCGCCTGGCGGGCACCGTTGATGCGCTTGGCCGCCATGGCGTTCAGCGGCGGCTGTTCGCCCGCCGCCACGGCGGTACCCACAATGTCAAACACAATGCCAATGGCAATCAGCAGGAGGACGCCAAGAAACGCGAATATGGCCGGAACCCGGCTCAGTGCGACGTCGGAAATGTAGCTCACTGTCGCTGCCAGAAAAAACGATAGCAGACCTACAGAAAGCGCCCTCCGCCACCAGGGTGCGGGTGAGGGCTCTTGTGCCATAGCCGTCGCTCCTCATGGGCAAACTATGTACCAGCGGGCTGCAGGAATAGCATTCCCGCAGTCCCTGGTAAAATGGTCGGGTGGTAGCCTGACGAGTAAATGTTGTGGCTTAGGTCTAGCAGGTTTTCCCCACGGCCACCGGCGCGTCGCCGCCGCCGGCGGTTTCCCTTTATGGCCGCGCTGCCGTGTCGCCATCGGCAGGGCTAGATTACCACTTAGTCCACACTGTAATCCCCGTCAGACCTCTTGCGAACAGCCTAGGAATTTTCTTCAACAACACACCTTCTCCTAGCCCCTTTTGCAGTCGTGGTTTCAGAAGCCGTCTCCCCCGCATTCAGCTGGCCGGCCTCCTGCAAGGAATTTCGGACCGCGAAGGTCCTCTGCTTCATCCGCCACGTCCACTCAAGGCAGGCTACGCTGCACCCAACGCCTCACCATGTTTCAGCATCGCATGCAGGTGTTCACTGCGCCGTAATCATGTTGCTCACATTGGTGCAACCACCACGTACGCAGGCCTCTTCGGAAGGAGGGTCATTCGCCCACATGCCATTGCGGATCGCCCTTCCTCCCGGCGGCGTGACGTGCAGCAAAACGCTGCACGACATTAGCCGAATCCCCAGCAGCAGCCCCCGATTGGGCATCGGCGGCCACCACCAGAGACCTCATCGATGTGCCTTTTGACGGATTTTTAGCCCCGCCTTCAGAGAAGGTAGTACTGACTAGGATACTGCACCACCCGGACACTTTCATAAAAAAGATTGTGCAGCGGGTTCACGATCATACCGCGACCGGCCCCGTCCGACAACGTTGAATCATAGCACCATTAACCCTGTCGGTCAACAACAAATTGTGCCAGAGATACCAGCACGGAAGCTCGCGACCCGAAGGTTGCGAGTGCGCTTTGCGCGGCTGCGACCTCCTGACTTGCGAGCGCCGCCGCCCCCTCGAGCCCGTAATGGCTGACATAGGTGGACTTGTCATGTTTCTCGTCCCGCCCGACACCCTTGCCGGTGAGCGCTGCGTCGCCCATCACGTCCAGCACGTCGTCCTGAATCTGGAAGGCCAGGCCGAAATGGTCGGCGAATCCATCCAACTGGGCCAGTTCCGCCGCGGTCGCGCCACCGAGGATGCCGCCCGACCGGAGGGCCGCCTTAAACAGGGCGCCAGTCTTTAGACGATGGATTTGCCGAAGCGTTTCGGGTCCGGCACGACGGCCTTCCCAGGCCAGGTCTTCCACCTGCCCGCCCACCATGCCGCCGGCCCCTGCTGCCACGGCGATCTCCTGGATGACCCGAATGGCCTGCCCGGCTGTAACACCTGCCACCTGCGCCTGCAGGCTCAGGAGTTCGAAGGCCAGCGTGAGCAGCCCGTCGCCGGCCAGCGTCGCCATGGCCTCGCCGTAAACCTTGTGGTTGGTCGGGCGGCCACGGCGCAGGTCGTCATCATCCATGCAGGGCAGGTCGTCGTGAATCAGCGAGTACGTATGGATCATTTCCAGGGCGCAGGCGGCCGGCATCACCTGTTCGGCCGGCACGGAAAACAGGTCTGCGGCGGCGATCACCAGTGCCGGGCGGAGCCGCTTGCCCCCGGCCATGAGGCTGTACCGCATGGCCTCAAGCACGGCCTGCGGCGCATCCTCCAGACGAAGCGTCACGCCGCCCGGACCCGTCCGCGGCGCCTTGATCGCCGTGTACCGGTCCAGGGCAGCGTCCACCAGCCGTGACTGTTCCTTCAGATAAGCTGCGATGTCCACGGGAATTTCGTCCTTTCATCTAACGCCGTCAGTCATGCCGTCCGTAACGCCGTCAGGGTTCTTCGAGCGGCACCGTTACCGGCTGCCCGTTCTGTTCCAGCAGCTTTTCGATCCGGGATTCGGCGGCATCCAGCTGGCCGCTGCAGGACCGGGACAGGGCAACGCCTTCCTGAAAGAGCGCCAGCGCCGTGTCCAGGCTCAGGTCGCCATGCTCCAGCTCCCGGACGACCTGCTCCAACCGCTCCAGGGCTTGCTCGAAGTTAAGCTTCTGTTCCATCGCCAGACACCTCCGTCTTTGATTCCACGCGGCAGGCCAGTTCTCCCCTGGCCAGCATCACGGATATGGCATCGCCAATTTCTACCACGGCCGCTTCCTTGATCACCCGGCCGTCCGGCCCCCGGGCGATGGCGTAGCCACGGGAGAGCACGGCCAGCGGCGAGAGGGCATCCAGCCGCCCCGCCAGCCCCTTCAGCTTTTGCCGGTCCCGCTTCATCACCTGGCCACCGGCGAAACCCAGCCGGCGGACCAGGTCGTCCAGCCGCTGCCGGTCCTGCAGGAGGCGGCCCTGGGGCCGGAGCAGCACCGGCCGCCCGGCCAGCGCTTTCAGCTGCAGCCGCTTCCGCTCCACGTGCCGGCGGGTCAGGTGAATCAGCCGGCTCCTCAGCGTGTCCACCTGGGACATCAGCTCGGCCCGGGACGGCACGACCAGCTCGGCGGCGGCCGACGGGGTCGGCGCCCGCAGGTCGGCCGCGAAATCGGCGATCGTAAAGTCCGTCTCGTGCCCTACCGCCGAGACCACCGGCACCGGGCAGGCCCGAATCGCCCGGGCCAGCTCTTCGGAGTTGAAGGCCCACAGGTCCTCCAGCGACCCGCCGCCCCGGCCGATGATGATGACGTCGACCTCCGGCAGCCGGGCCACGAGATTCAGCGACCGGATCAGCGAGGCCGGCGCCTCCTCCCCCTGGACCAGGGCGGGTGCGATCACCAGTTTCATGGCCGGATACCGCCGCCGGGTGATGGCGATCATGTCCCGTACGGCCGCCCCGGTAGGCGCCGTCACGATGCCCACTTTCCGGGGCAGCCGCGGCAGGCGCCGTTTCAGCGCTTCGTCGAACAGCCCTTCCGCGGCCAGCCGGGCTTTCAGCTGTTCAAACTGCAGATGCAGTGCGCCGATGCCGGCCGGCTCCATGTCCGAGGCATACAACTGGTAAACGCCGTCCCGGTCAAAGACGGTGACGTTGCCGTAGACCAGCACCGCCATGCCGCCTTCCGGCTGGAACCGGAGCCGGGAGGCGGCGGTCCGGAACATGACGCATTTCAGCTGGCTGGCATCGTCCTTCAGGGTGAAGTAGATGTGGCCGGAAGTATGCCACTTGAAGTTCGAGATCTCGCCCTTCACCCAGACGTTGGCGAGAGTCTCATCCCGCTCCAGAAGGCGCCTGACGTGCATCGTCAGCTCCCGGACGGTCATCGCGCTTCGTTGCATTGCGTCGCCTCCCCGGGACAACGTTACGATGCTTGAGTAACAGCATACCGAATCCATAGGCAACCGAACAGAGGGATTTCCCGGACGAGGGGAGATTCCGGGTCAAATAAAGATGGGCTTCGGGCAATCCCCGAAGCCCATTTGGCGGCACTTACCGGAAGTCGCCCTTGCCCATCTCCCGCCATATGGCCTTGGCGGCCTTGACGGTGTTGGACATGAGCATCGCGATGGTCATGGGGCCAACGCCGCCGGGCACCGGGGTGATCATGGAAGCGATCGGCTCGGCCTCTTCGTACTTGACGTCGCCCCGGACCTTGGACTTGAAGCCGGGCACCGGGTTCATGCCTACGTCGATGACGACGGCACCGGGCTTGACGTACTCGCCGGTGATCATCTCCAGCTTGCCGATCGCCGCCACCAGAATGTCGGCCCGGCGGCAGGTCTCCTTCAGGTCCGGCGTCTTGGAGTGGCAGATGGTGACCGTGGCGTGCCGCTTCAGCAGCAGGGCCGCCATGGGCTTGCCGACGAGATTGGACCGGCCGACGACGACGGCGTGCTTGCCCGCCGGGTCGACGCCCACTTTGTCCAGCAAGACCATGACGCCGGCCGGGGTGCACGCCACGAGTGCGTCTCGACCGATCCACAGGTTGCCTGTCGACTGCGGGTGTAAGCCATCGACATCTTTTGCCGGATTGATCCGCTGAATGACCGAATCAGAGTTCAGCCCCTTGGGCAGCGGCATCTGGACGAGAATGCCGTGGATTTTGGGGTCGGCGTTCAGGTCATCGATCAACTTTTCCAGGTCCGGTTGGCTGGTCGTCGCCGGAAGATGGTGCTGCACCGAGTACATGCCCAGTTCCTTGGCCGTCTTTTCCTTGCTGTTGACGTAGAGCGTGGAGGCCGGGTCATCGCCGACCAGAACCACCGCGAGACCGGGCTGAAGGCCTTGTGCAGCCATTTTTGCCGTCTCAGCGGCGACCTCATCTTTGACCTGCTGTGCGATGACCTTTCCGTCAATCACTTGCGCCATATGGCCCGCCTACCTTTCCGCTATGTACTGCGGCCCCCCATGTGACAGAATTACCAAGCCGGGCCGCGTTGATCCCTGCACAACCGGGTCTTGGGCGCGTTTAACCCCGGCGCTACGCCTCGGCGCCGGGATTTCGTTTGACATCGCCGGCAGCCGGGGAATCGCTCTTCAGCCCGCGGATGACGCTGCCCAAAATGCCGTTGATGAACTTGCCGGATTCGTTGGTGGAGAACAGTTTCGACAATTCCACGGCCTCGTCGGCGGCGACGCCGTCCGGTACGTCGGCCCGGTGCCGGACTTCGTAGATGGCGATGCGCATAATATTGCGGTCCACGCCCACCATGCGGTCCACCGACCAGTCCTTGGCGTAGGTGGCAATCAGGCTGTCGATCTCATCCCGGTGGGTCCAGGTGCCGACCACCAGTTCACGGGCGTACGCCGCATCAGATTCGGCGAGCCTCCCGGCTACGCCGGCTTCCTCTTCCCGGTCGAATGCCTCCTTGAGCGCCGTCTCGGGGTCGGACCTGCCGACATCGATGTGAAACAGCACTTGCAAGGCCAGTTCCCGGGCATTTCTTCTACTCAAGCTGCGACGCCTCCCATGAGCTTCCCTCGACACCGATCAACTTCGATCGAACTTCGCTTGGACTAGCGCTGCGGAAAGATGCGGTCCAGGATTTCCACGAGGCTCTCCGGCTCCTCGTCAAGCCGCTTGCCCACCCAGTAACCTGTCCCGCTCAGGAGCAGAATAAACAGCGTCCAGAGCAGGCCCAGTCGGATAATCAACAAGGCCAGTACCAGGCCGGCAAGTAGGCCAAGCACTTTATTCCGATGCTTCTCAGCCAGGTCCCGGAGCCACTCCTGATTCACGGATGGCCCCCCTCATTAGTCCAGCCGCCCGCGGCGGCCTTCGTTCGCAATATTCTCCACTTCGAGCCGGATATCATTCATTTCGACGCCGACCACCCGTTTCACATACTGGCGCACGGCGGTCTGAATCTCCTCCGAGACCTCCGGAATGGAGACCTCCGGGGAGATAGTGCCTTTCAGCGTCGCATGGAGTCCGTCCTTGCCGTGGGTGACCACCGCTTTGATTTCCCGGACACCTTTAATAGACCGGGCGGTCTTCTTAACCAGGTTTTCCACCGCGTCAAGGCTGATCCGAACTTCGCCCAGTTCGGACTCGTGCACCACCGGATGCCCTCCGCCCTGCCGGCGGAAGGCCAGAAAAATGAGCCGCAGGGAGACGATGAAGAAGACCAATCCAGTCAGGCCCATGGTCCACTGCCCCCGCGGGCTGGCCAGCAAATCTTCAATCCACAGATGGGGCCTGAACCGCCCCGGAAACATAGCCCCCACCGTCAGGAGGGCGGAAATCACCATGAGCGCCAGGGTATAGATCGTTAAAATGATACTGTCGATAAAGCCCAAGCCCTATTCAACCCCTTAGCGAACTCGCAGGTCGTCTTCACGGCTCTCGCTGTGGAAAGAGACACCTTGAATATGGATGTTGATCTGTACGCATTCCAGTCCGGTCATGGACTCGACGGCGCGCTTGACATTCTCCTGCACCCGGGTCGCCACATCGGGGATGCGCACGCCATACTCTACCACAATGTAAAGATCAATGGCTGCTTCTTTTTCCCCTACCTGCACTTTGACGCCTTTGGACAGGTTCTTCTTGCCGAGCACCCGCTCGCCCATTTCGGCCGCGAAACCGCCGGACATGCCCGCGACTCCTTCGACCTCCATGGCGGCGATGCCGGCGATTACCCCGACCACGTCGTCGGAGATGCGCACGCTTTTCTCAACCTGTTCGTCGACACCCTGGAGCAGGTCGTTCTCTTTCGTCACGTTCTGGCCTCCCATGTTCTGACACGGGTCCTGGATAGCACCCGGTAGGCCAAGAGTATTATACCAGAAACTCGGGTATGCAAACCAGTGCGCGGGCAACCGGAGGTTGTCCGCCGATGGCACAAGCGGTTCTATGGCCGCAGATTACGCAGATGACGCAGATTTCCGGAATATAAACGCGGATAAAGGCACTAATACAATCTACAATATAATATATAGGCTCTGTTCGAGGAAAAAGGTGCTCCAACGGCGACTAGGTAGCAGACGGGCTGCGCAGGCAGCCTGAAAAACGTCGCCGAGGTGTTGGCCAATGTCAGCTGAACTTGCCGGATCGTTCTTGACCAAGGTCAAGGGAA
>DASXVX010000051.1:0-3561 GCA_036504075.1 Symbiobacteriaceae bacterium
GATCAACGCAAGTGGCGGACGCCCCGAAGGGGCGTCCGCCATCGTCTCGCTTTATAGGGCCCCGACGCGGCTACCCACGGTTTGACCCTGCAGTCTCTGCAAGAGGACCTGCAACACTTGCAACGGCGTCGTAGACACCCCGCGGGTCGCCAACTGCCGGGACAAAGCAGAGGCTAAAGATATGAGCTGCAGGAGTTGGGACGGCGTCACCGATATCCCACGGGCCGCCAACTGCAGGGACAGAGCGATGACGGCCGGAGGGATGCCTTGCGTCTGCGGCTCAGACACGATGGCGAATTCAGTGCCATTCCCGTTTCCAATTTCAATGGTGATTTCACCGGGGAGTCCAGCCTGCAGGCCCAATCCCAACAGCCCACACTTGAACAAGCAAGCCTCCACGAGCCCAACGCCAGCGAGCCCTGCGCCAATGGCGCACGCGGCGCCAGCAACCGGAAAGGCGCCAGTCGTCAACCCACACAACGTGCCAAGTGAAGCAATTACGGCAGCAGTCACGCCATTCTCGGCCAGACAGTCATTAAAGCATGTGGTGAAGTCAAACGCGGGAGGCCTCGGCGGCGCAGCCGGCGATGGGGCCGGCGACGGGGCCGGCGACGGAGCCACGTTAAAAAATTGCTGCAACAGTAGCCCCTCCTTCCAGGACAAAATCAGCCTATGTGGATCGAATTTGGATTGTAACCAAGATTCTGAACAAAATGGCGGCGCCCCCCTTCGTGAGCCTGTTCTCCAGGGGCGGCCGTGTCTGCTGTATCATCCGTCTTCCTCGGCTACAGGCGCAAGCGTGATAACGCGTGCCAAAAAACAGTGGGCTACGCGCATCAACCGGTCAGCGATCGGCGACCTTCACGATTCGCTTACCGATATTCTCGCCCTTCAACATGCCAATAAACGCTTTGGGCGTGTTTTCGAAGCCCGCCACAACGTCCTCCACACTCTTCAGCTTCCCCTCCCGGAGCCATTCCGCCAGTTGCCGGGTGCCCGCTTCCAGCCGGTCGCCAAAGAGGCCCAGGTTAAAGCGTTCGACCCGGAGCTCCTTGGCCTGAACTAGTTCCGGCAGGCGCGGCCCGGCTTCGGGCTGCATGGCGTTATACTGGGAGATCTGGCCGCAGACGGCGACCCGGGCGCCGGGGCTCAACACCTGGTAAACGGCGTCCGTGATGGCGCCACCGACGTTATCGAAGTAGATGTCGGCACCCCGGGGGCAGAGTTCCCGGAGGCGGGCCACGTAATCGGACGTGGTCTTGTAGTTGAACGCGGCGTCGAAGCCGAGTTCGTGTGTCAGGAAGTCGACCTTCGCATCGGTGCCGGCGATGCCCACCACCCGGCAGCCCATGATCTTGGCGATCTGGCCGGCCACGCAGCCGACGGCGCCCGCCGCTCCGGAGACGACCACGGTATCGCCGGGCTTCGGCTGGCCAATCTCCAGGAGGCCGAAGTAGGCGGTAAGGCCCGTCCCACCGAGGACGCCAAGAGCGGTGGAGACCGGGGCAAGAGCCGGGTCGAACTTGCGCAGGCCGGTGCCGTCGGAGACGGCGTACTCCTGCCAGCCGGTCCGCGCGAGGACAACGTCACCGTTTTGGAAGGCGGGGTGATGAGACTCGGCGACTTCGCAGACCGTGGCGCCGAAGACCACTTGCCCGATGGGCAGGTTGAACGGGCCTGAACCGGCGCCGCTCATGGCCATGCGCTGGTACGGGTCCACGGACAGGAATAACGTGCGCAGCAGAACTTCCCCGGCAGCCGGGGTCGGGACGGCGGCTTCGACCAGGTTGAAGTCGGTCTCTGTCGGATAACCGGCGGGACGCGCGGCGAGCGTGAACTGTCGATTCACGGTCATGCGAAGGACTCCCTCTCACGGATTTGCACCGTTTCGTTTTCGGCTACAGGTACGACGACTGCCGAAAGAGGCGGGGTACGGTGTCTGAACCTGTCTTAAGACGCCGCCACAATTCGGCCATATGGACAAACAAGACCCGGTGCCAGCGATCTGGCACCGGGTCTTCCGCTACTTCGCCACATGCCTACTTCTCGCCATCCACCTTCTCGGCTACCGCAGGGGGGGCCACTGCCGTGGGGGCTGCAGGTGCTGCCGGCTCGGCACTCTTGGGCGCTGCCGGCTCCGCCGGCTGGTCGTTCTTCTTCTTCCGGACCGGCGCCGCTTCGACCACCGACTGCTTGAGGTCCAGCACGAGGACGGTACGGTCGCCCTCCGTTCGCACCGACACCGGGAAGACCCGCCGGCGCCCCTTCGGCACCCGCAGTGCGGAGTGCTTGGTCACCAGGAGGGTCAGCGAAAGCGAGCCGGTCTTCTGGGACTTATGGAGCCGGAGCAGCAGGGAGTCTTGGTCGTTGGGACCGGCCACGGCGATCCCTGCCTCCGCGCCTTCCTCGTCCAGCTCGTAGAGGATCACTCTATTGAAGACGCCGTGTGTCGTGCCCGCCAACTTGTTCATGACCATCGGGTTCATGTACGCCAAATTTCGCCAGCTCATCTTCAGGATCATCTCGTAGGTGTCCATGATAACCTCTTTGGTCAGCTGCTTGAGGGCACCGGTCTTGGGGGAATTGGTACCAGACATCGCTCATCCATCCTTTCTTACGCAATGTACTGACGTCAACTAACAATACGTAAACTAAGCGGGCTTTGTTCGAAACGTCTCTGATAGAAAAATGCCGCAAGCGCCCACCGATTGAAAATAGGCAGGCGCTTCTCCTGGAGGCGAAGGCGGCGGGTCGTCGATGCAATGATCAAGAAGCCGGCGGAGCACGCGGGGCGCAAGGCGATGGCAGGAGCTGAGGTCGGGCGCTGGAGTTGCCGGTGTCCACCGTGCGGTCTGGCATTCTGGCCGTGCTGTGGTTGCGCTGGTGGGGCTGCTCCTGCTGGGCCTTGTTGCGGGTCGCGCTCACGGCTTAGTAACGCTCGCACGGGTCTTCGTAATGCTGTTGCAGTGGTGTGGCGGCGTTAGCGTGGGGCTGTGGAGGCTTGTAGCTGGCGGATTGGCGGGTTCAGGCGGGGTGGAGGGGGTCTTGTCGCGCCGCGCTTGCGGCTTTGAGGCGGTCTTGAGGCCGGGTGCTGGGGGTCTTGTGGCTGAGGGGATGCAGCGTTCATGCCGTCGTCATGGTGCGTTGGCGCGGGGCTTTGGTCGTGCTCGCGCGGGTCTTAACAAAGGTGTTGCAGGGTGGGTGGGGGGATGCCGCTGCTGAGTGGAAGATTCACACGGGTTCAAACCCATCCGTGCATAAAGATGTGGCCGGCACGCAAGTGCTGGCCGCTCCGTTTGGCATCGACCCGATTGTGGACTTCTTAAGTCTGAAGATGATGCATTCAGCCACACACCCCCGTGGCTGAATCTGTATCTGAGTCACGGTTCCTCATGACGAGCGTTGGCATGTTTAGTCCTTAAGTGTTGGCGCTCACCCTTTCTGGTCACCAGAGGGCGTGGGCGCTCAGTTTATCTAAACCTACATGGCAGGCCATATTTGCATGAATGAAGGGCCATCCGGGACGGTGGTGGAAGTTGGTGGGTAGGAGACCCACCCAAT